>JBGPND010000156.1:0-12422 GCA_041487355.1 Acetobacteraceae bacterium
CACGTTTGACAGGACGCTGAGCGGCTGCGGGCTGCCGGCCAGGAATGCCACTTCGATTGCCCTGTCACTTGTCCAGACTGACCGTCACACTTGCATCTGCGCGCTCACCCGTCAGCGTGACGACGTTCTTGTCCCCCGCCACCGTGACAGCGGTGTTGGCCAGTCCTAGCGCGCGTGACAACACCTCGGCATCACTCCTCACGCCGAAGCTCTTTTTCAGACGCTCGATCAGTTCCCTGGTCGCGTCCGGTATCTGAACGTTGAGAGCCTCCGCCATTCACCACATCTCCCGGTCTGAGCCGATGGTTAGAAAGATGATGCCCCTGCGGCCGCCGTGCGAGCGAACCTGTCTGATCTCAGGGCACGGGCGTCGAGCGCCAGGCAACCTGCCGCTGGCCCACGAGCGAAGTCCCTTCCTTCAGTACACCAGCACCGTCCGGATCGACTCTCCGCGCCGCATCAGTTCGAACCCCTCGTTGATCTGCTCGAACGGCAGCGTGTGCGTGATCAGATCGTCGATGTTGATCCGCCCGTCCATGTACCAATCGACGATGCGCGGCACGTCCGTCCGACCGCGCGCGCCACCGAACGCGGTGCCCTTCCACACCCGCCCGGTCACCAACTGGAACGGCCGCGTGGCGATCTCCTGCCCAGCGCCAGCCACGCCGATGATGATGCTCTGCCCCCAGCCGCGATGCGTGCATTCCAGCGCCTGACGCATCACCTTCACATTGCCGATGCATTCGAAGCTGTAGTCGGCGCCACCTTTCGTCAGATCGACCAGATACGGCACCAGATCGCCCTGCACCTCGTCCGGATTGACGAAATGCGTTATGCCGAATTTCTCGGCGATCTCCCGCCGTCGCGGATTGATATCGACGCCGACGATCATCTCGGCGCCGACCAGGCGCAGCCCCTGGATCACGTTCAGCCCGATGCCGCCAAGGCCGAACACCACGCAGCGTGCGCCCGCCTCCACCTTCGCCGTGTTCATCACCGCGCCGATGCCGGTGGTCACGCCGCAGCCGATGTAGCAGACCTTGTCGAACGGCGCGTCCGTGCGGATCTTCGCCAGCGCGATCTCCGGCAGCACGGTGTGGTTCGCAAAGGTCGAGGTTCCCATGTAGTGGAACACCGACTCGCCACCGCACCGGAACCTGCTCGTCCCATCCGGCATCACGCCGCGTCCTTGCGTCGCGCGGATCGCCACGCAGAGGTTGGTCTTGCGGCTCAGGCAGTACTCGCATTGCCGGCATTCCGGCGTGTAGAGCGGAATGACGTGATCGCCCTTCCGCAGGCTGGAGACATTCGGACCGACGTCGACCACCACGCCCGCGCCCTCGTGGCCGAGGATTGCCGGGAACCGTCCCTCGGGGTCGGAACCCGACAGCGTGTATTCGTCGGTATGGCAGATCCCGGTGGCCTTGATCTCCACCAGCACCTCGCCCTCACGCGGCCCGTCCAGTTCCACTGTCTCGAGGCTCAGCTTCTCGCCAGCCTTGTGGGCGATCGCGGCGCGCGTCTGCATCGTTGATTTCTCCCGGCCTGCCTGCCAGCGCGATGGTGCGGTCCGCGGAGCCGGCGATCAAGCCGCCGAATTCGCTATGATAGCGAACCGTGTGCCATGCGAATGCACTTCCGCATCACCGAGGGCAGCGCCTCGTGCGCCAGCGCGGCGACGGGACACCGGAACCCCTCGGCTTCGATCCGCCCCACGCGCGCGGCGAACAGATCGATGGTGAGCTCGAAATGCGTGAAGCCGTGCCTCACCTGGCCCGCCGCCTGCCAAGCCACGTCCATCGGCGCATGTGCGAGTGCCTCCGGCGCGGTCCAGGGAGACCCACGCCACTCGGTCCCCGGCAGCTCGGTCATGCCTCCGAGCAGGCCGGTCGGCGGACGGCGGCGCAGCAGCACGTTGCCGTCGGCGTCGGCCAGCCAGAAATGCACGCCATGCCGCAGCGGCCGCGCCGGCTTCGCCGCCTTGCGCGGCAGCTCGCCCGCGATGCCGGCCCGCCGCCCGGTGCAGTGCGCCATCCAGGGGCACAGGACACAGCCAGGCGTCGCCGGCGTGCACACCGTCGCACCGAGATCGAACAGCGCCTGCGCGAAGTCCGCCGGCTGCGCCATCGCGGCAGGATCGGCGCCGAGCCGTCCAGCGAGGCCGCGCAGCTTCGGCTTGGCCGCCGGCAGTGGTTCCTCCACGGCGAACAGCCGTGCCACCACGCGCTCCACATTGCCGTCGACCGGCACGGTCGGCAGGCCGAATGCGATCGCCCCTACAGCCGCAGCCGTGTAGTCGCCAATGCCGGGCAGCGCCCTCAGGCCCGCGAGATCACGCGGGACACCGCCCGCCGCGACCACCGCACGGGCGCCGGCATGCAGGTTGCGGGCGCGAGCGTAGTAGCCAAGTCCCGCCCAGGCGGCCAGCACGGCCTCCAGCGGCGCCACGGCAAGTTCCTCGACGTTGGGAAAGCGCCGTAAGAAGGCTTCATAGTAGGGTATCGTCGCTGCTACGGTCGTCTGCTGCAGCATGATTTCACTGACCCAGACCCGGTAGGGGTCCGGCACTTCACCGGGGCGGGAACGCCAGGGCAGCGACCGACGGTGGCGCTGGTACCACGCAAGGAGCAGAGAGGCAGGAGCGGTGGCGGCGAAGGACACAGACAGCGGTATGGCCAGAGACGCGCGCCACGTCTATGGCGCTCGCCCGCTCGGCGCACTCGTGCCGCGCCTCACGCGCCCGGCCTTCCGGCGCCGGGCACCGGCAACCGCTCAGGTCCTGGCCGACTGGTCCGCCATCGTCGGCCCGGCGATTGCCGCCGTCACCACGCCGCGCCGCCTCATCTCCGGGACTCTCACGATCGCCTGCGCTGGACCGATCGCCATGGAGCTGCAGTACCTCGGAGGCGAGCTCATCGCGCGGATCAACACCCATCTCGGCAGCCAGGTCGTCAGCGGCCTTCGCTTCGTGCAGACCACCGGCATGGCCGCTCCAGCGCCACCACCAAACGCACAGCCTGATCCAGTGGATCAGGCAGTAGCCGAGGCGGCAGTCGCCGGCCTGCCGGAAGGCGAGTTGCGCGCTGCTCTGGCGGCACTGGGCCGTGCGGTACTGGGCCGTGCGAAGCCCTCGACGCCTCGCGGGCACAAGCAGTAAGACACCAGATGTAGAGGTAGCGATGCCATTATCACGCCGATCGACACTATACCTCGCCGGAGGCGTCGCAGTTCTCGGCGTTGCCGGCTATTTCGGCTGGCGCCAGTTCGGCGCGCCTTCCTCGCCGCCCATCCCAGCCCAGCCGACAACCCAGGCTCCAGTGCCAGCGACTCCCGGGCCGCAGGCGGAAGACCAGCGCAAGACGCCCCGCACCCTGGGCGATGCCGCCGCCAAGGTGACCGTCACGGAATTCTTCTCGCTCACCTGCACGCACTGCGCCGCGTTCGCCCGCGAAACCATGCCGGAGGTCGAGAAGGATCTGATCGCGCCGGGCAAGGTGCGATTCGTCTACCACGACTTCCCGCTGGACCAGGTCGCGCTGACCGCGGCTATGGTCGCCCGCTACCTTCCGCCGGCACGCTACTATCCGTTCGTCAACGCCCTGTTTGCCAACCAGGACCGCTGGGCGTTCGCCCGCGGCATCAACTCGACCGACGAAATCTGGAAAATGGCGGCGCTCGCCGGCATGAGCCGCCCGACCTTCGAGCAGGCGATCGCCGACAGCGACCTGCGGAGCTGGATTCTGCAGCAGCAGCAGGCTGACCAGGATCGCTGGAAGATCGACTCGACTCCAAGCTTCGTCATCAATGGCCAGAAATACGCAGGCGAGCTGAGCTTCGATGCGTTCCGGAAGTTGATCCCCGAGGCGTAGCCTGCGGCCTTGCCTGCCGGCCGCTGCCCTACTAGATTTAGGGGTGAACATGCAATTCACGCGGCGGTCCCTACTATCTGTAGCACTCGTCGGGGCAACCGCCCCGGCCTTTGCGGAGCCTGTCGACACCCGGAAGACCGAGCGGAGCATCGGCAGCCCATCGGCTGGCAAGACCGTCATCGAATGCTTCTCCCTCACCTGCCCGCATTGCGCGGCGTTCACCCAGGGCACGCTGCCAGAGTTGAAGGCGCGGTGGATCGAGCGGGGAAAGGTGCGCTGGGTGTTCCGCGATTTTCCGGGCGACAGGGCGGCGCTGCAGGCAGCCATGGTGGCGCGCTACCTGCCGCCAGAGCGCTACGAACCTTTCATCGATGCCCTGTTCGCCAGCCAGGACCGCTGGGTGTTCGCCACTGGCGGCGATCCCCTGGATGAGCTGTGGAAGACCGCAAACCGCGCCGGCATGGCTCGCGCGACGTTCGACCAGGCGGTCGCGGACATCGACCTGCGCGACTGGATCATCAGGCAGGCGATGGACACGGAGTCGCGCTGGCATGTCGATGCCACACCGAGCTTCGTGGTGGACGGCAAAGTTTTTGTAGGCGCGATGTCTGCCGACGAATTCGGCGCGATTCTAGCCAACTAGCGAAGGAGCCTGCCTTGCCCGTGCATTTTCGCCGCCTACGCATTGCGGGGTTCAAAAGCTTCGCCGAACCGGTCAGCGTGGAGATCCATCCCGGCCTGACCGGCATCGTCGGCCCGAACGGCTGCGGCAAGTCCAACGTGGTCGAAGCGCTGCGCTGGGCGATGGGCGAGCAGAGCACCAAGTCCCTGCGCGCCGGCGAGATGGAAGATGTGATCTTCGCGGGAACCGCCGGCCGGCCATCGCGCAATATCGCCGAGGTGACCATCACACTCGACGAGACGGTCGGCGCCGTCCCGCCGCCGTTCCATGAGCAGCCCGAACTGGAGATCATTCGACGCATCGAGCGAGGGGCCGGCAGCGAGTACCGGGTGAACGGCAAGGAAGTGCGCGCACGCGACGTGCAGACGCTGTTCGCGGACATCGCATCGGGCGCGCACGCCTCCGGCATGGTGAGCCAGGGCCGGGTGGGGGCGCTGGTCACCGCCCGGCCGGAGGATCGCCGCGCGGTGATCGAGGAGGCAGCCGGCATCACCGGCTTGCACGCGCGCCGCCACGAGGCGGAGCTGAAACTGCGTGCCGCCGAGGCCAATCTGGCGCGCGCCGAGGATCTGCGCGGCCAGCTCGAGGCGCAACTCGCGGCGCTGAAGCGGCAGGCACGCCAGGCCAGCCGCTATCGCAATATCTCCGGCGCCATCCGACAGGCCGAGTCGGAGCTGCTGTCGATCCAGCGCGCCCGCGCGGACGCGGTGCGCGGCGAGGCCCAGGCTGCGCTGCATGCGGCGCGGCTTGCCGTCGCCGCAGCGACCGAAGCCGCCACCCAGGCCACCGAGGCGGCGGCGGCGCTGCCGGCGCTGCGCGCGGCCGAATCGGACGCCCGCACCAGTCTCGAACGCCATCGCGTGGCCCAGGAGCAGATCGCCGCCGAGGAGGAGCGCGCCCGCGCCGCCTTAGCGGAGGCATCCCGGCGGCTCGGCCAGTTGCGCCAGGACCTGTCGCATGCCGAGCAGCTCAGCCGCGACTCGGAAGCGGCGGAACAGCGACTCGGCGCCGAGGATTCGCAGCTCGCCGAAGCGGACTCGGGCTACGCCGCGCGTGCCGAGTCGGCGGAGGAAGCCGCCACGCGCGCGGCCGAGGCGGTGCGCGAGGCGGAGGCGGAAGCGAATCGCGCCACCGAGGCGGCTGCCGAAGCGAACGCAAGCGCCCAGGCCGTGGCCCAACTGCTCGCGCAGGCGGAGCAGCGCTGGCGGCGCCTGGACGAGCAGTTCGCCAGGCTCACGGAGGAGCGTGACCGGATCCGGAGCCAGGCGATCGAGCCCGCTTCGGTCGACGCCGCCGGCGCCGAACAGATGCGGGCCGAAGCCGATCTGGCGGAAGCGCGCTCTGCCCAGGATGCAGCAGAGCATGCGCGCTCGGCTGCCATGCAGGCGCTCGCCGCCGCCCGGGAGAAGCAGTCTGCCGCCGATTCGGTGCGAGCGAAGCTGGCGGCCGAGGCGAATGCGCTCGCCGAAGTGCTGGCGGTGAAGGATGGCGAGCGCTGGCCACCGATGGTCGATGCGCTCAGCGTTCCGGCAGGCCTCGAGGCCGCGTTGGGTGCCGCACTCGGCGAGGAGCTGACCTCGGCGGCCGATCGTGACGCTGCCCGGCACTGGCGCGAGTTGCCGGAATTCGATCCGATCCCGGCCCTGCCTTCAGGCATCAGCTCGCTCGCCGGGCTCGTGCGGGGTCCGCCGGCGCTCGCCCGCGCCCTGTCGCAGATCGGCCTGGTCGACGATGAGGCGACCGGCGACACGAGCCAGGCGGAGCTTGCGCCGGGCCAGATGCTGGTTTCCCGCGCGGGTGCGGTCTGGCGGTGGGACGGCTACACGATCCGCGCCGGCACGCCGACTGCCGCGGCGGTTCGGCTGCAACAGCGCAACCGGCTGTCTGTGCTGCAACGTGATCTCGCAGCCGCCGGGCATGAAGCGGAGATCGCCCGGGCCGCACTCGAGGCGGTTGAAGCCGCCGATCGGGCTGCGGCCACGGCCGGCCAGCAGGCGCGTGCCGCCAGAAGCGAGGCCGAGCGGCGGCTCGAACAGGCGCGTGCCGCACACGAGCGGTTGCGCACGCAGGCTGCCGCGGTTGCCGCCCGGCTCGCAGCCATCGACGGGCAGATCGATCGGCATGCCGCCGAACGCGACGAGGCGGCGGCAGCTCTCGCGCAGGCTCGCGAGGCGCGGGATGGCCTGCCCGACCTGGCCAGCCTGCGGAGCGCGGTCGACAGTGCGCGCGCCAGGCTTTCCGCCGCCCGGGCATCGGAGGCGGCTGCGCGTCGCGAACGCGATGTGCTCACGCAGGAGCATGCCGTCCGGACCGCGCGCCGCGCCGCCATTGCGGCGGAGCGCGCCGACTGGGCGCAGCGCGCCGAGGATGCCGCCCACCGGGTCGGCGAGTTGGCGGCACGGCGAGACGCCGCCGAGGCCGAGCATGCGGCCTTGCAGGAAGTTCCCGGACAGATCGCCGTGCGCCGAGCCGATGCGCTCGATGCGCTGGAGGCGGCGGAAGCGACGCATCGCAGCGCCGCCGACACGCTCGCGGAAGCGGTGAACCGGTCCGCCGAAGCCGATCGCGCCGCCCGTGCCGCCGAAGCGGCGCTCGCCGCCTCCCGCGAGGATGCGGTGCGGGCTGAAGGCGTTGCCGGTCAGGCCGAGCAGGCGTGGCTGGCCGTGGCCGAACGGATTGCCGAACGCCTCGGCGCCAGCCCGGCGCTGCCCGACCCGCCGGCCGAGATTTTGCCCGAAACGGAAGACAAGGCCCGTCGCCGCCTGGAGCGTCTGCTCCGGGAGCGCGAGGAGATGGGGCCGGTGAACCTGCGCGCCGACGTCGAGGCCGAAGCGGTGGAGAAGCAGATCGCCACCATCACCGCCGAGCACGAGGAGCTGACCACCGCGATCGCCAAGCTGCGCGGCTCGATCGGCCACCTGAACCGCGAGGGGCGGGAGCGGCTGAACGCGGTGTTCCAGCAGGTCGATCGCAACTTCCAGGCGCTGTTCACCCGCATGTTCGGCGGCGGCCGTGCGCATCTTGCCCTGGTCGGGTCGGACGATCCGCTGGAGGCGGGGCTGGAGATCTATGCCCAGCCGCCGGGCAAGAAGCTGGCCACGTTGTCGTTGCTGTCCGGCGGCGAGCAGGCGCTGACCGCGCTGTCGCTGATCTTCGCCGTGTTCCGCTGCAACCCCGCGCCGGTGTGCGTGCTGGACGAGGTGGATGCGCCGCTGGATGACGCCAATGTGGAGCGGTTCTGCAACCTGCTGGAAGACGTGGTGCGGGAGACCGCGACGCGGTTCATGGTGGTGACGCACCATCCGCTGACCATGGCGCGGATGGACCGGCTGTATGGCGTGACGATGCAGGAGCGCGGCGTGTCGCGGCTGCTGTCGGTGGACCTGCAGCTTGCGGCGGAGATGGCCGAACCGCATCGGATGGCTGCCGAATAGTGTTGCGCAAGATGCCGCAGATGGCGATGCTGCGCCCATGGGTATGCCAGCCGCCCGAGTAACTGACATGCATGTGTGCCCGATGGTGACGGTCCTGGTGCCGCATGTCGGCGGGCCGATCCTGCCGCCTGGGGGGGTGCCGGTGCTCATTCAGGGTTTGCCTGCCGCGCGGGTCGGCGACATGTGCGTCTGCGTCGGACCGCCCGACGTCATTGCGCTTGGCTCGTTCACCGTACTGATTGGCGGCTTGCCGGCGGCACGCATGGGTGATCTTACTGCGCATGGCGGTACAATCGTACTAGGCTGCCCCACGGTGTTGATCGGCTAGCGCACGTTCAGCATAACTGGAATCTTGCCCATCGTGATGGGTATCGCTGCGCTCAACCCATCCTACACCTACGCCGCAGCCTGTCGGATGGGTTGAGCGCAGCGATACCCATCACGACGGGCAAGGCTTGCGCGCGTTTCCGGTCACCCTGAACCCGCTATAGCCCGGCGCAAAACGATACGATCGCGTCACTTGGCAAATACCTGTGGATACCACCGCGCTGGGAGGGCGGTTATTGGGTACCCGGCCACCGGGGCTGACGTTCAGTTGCCGCTGCGTTCGGCGCGCAGCTTCGCCCAATAGTCGAGCCGCTTGCTGATCTCGCGTTCGAAGCCGCGGTCGCGCGGATGGTAGAACTGCGCGCGTTCCATGCCGTCCGGGAAGTAGTTCTGCCCGGAGAACGCATCCTCGGCCCCGTGGTCGTAGGCATAGCCCGCGCCGTAACCCAGCTCCTTCATCAGCTTGGTCGGTGCGTTGAGGATGTGCGCCGGCGGCATGAGCGAGCCGGTGGCCTTGGCCGAAGCGCGCGCGGCGCCGTAGGCGGTGTAGATCGCGTTCGATTTCGGCGCGGTGCCGAGATAGATCACCACCTGGGCGATCGCCAGCTCGCCCTCCGGTGAGCCCAGGCGCTCGTAGGTTTCCCATCCCGCCAGCGCCTGGGTGAGCGCCTGGGGGTCCGCCATGCCGATATCCTCGGCGGCGAAGCGCACCAGACGGCGGGCGATGTAGCGCGGGTCCTCGCCGCCGTTCAGCATGCGGGCGAACCAGTAGAGCGCCGCGTCCGGGTCCGAGCCGCGCAGCGACTTGTGCAGCGCGGAGATCAGGTTGTAGTGCTCCTCGCGATCCTTGTCGTACAGCGCGGCGCGGCGAGCAAGCAGGGTGGCAAGCCCCGTCGGGTCCATCACCGGCGTATCCGCGGGAAGCGCGAAAATCTGCTCGGCCATGTTGAGCACATAGCGGCCATCGCCATCGGCCATCGCGCGCAATGTCGCGCGCGCCTCGGCATCGAGCGGCAGGAGCCTGCCCCCCGGCGCTTGACCCGGGGGGCCGATCTCGGCTTCGGCCCGCGCCAGCAGGAGTTCCAGCGCGGCATCGTCCAGCCGGCGCAACACCAGCACCTGGCAGCGCGACAGCAGCGCGCCGTTCAGCGCGAAGGATGGGTTCTCGGTGGTGGCGCCGATCAGCGTGATGGTGCCGGTCTCCACCACCGGCAGAAAGCCATCCTGCTGGGCACGGTTGAAGCGGTGGATTTCATCGACGAACAGCAGCGTGCCCTGCCCGGTCCGCCGCCGCCGCGCCGCCTCGTCGAACGCCCGCTTGAGGTCGGCGACGCCGGAGAACACCGCCGAGAGCTGGACGAAATGCAGGCCGGACCGAGCCGCAAGCAGGCGCGCAATTGTGGTCTTGCCGCAACCGGGCGGGCCCCAGAGGATCAGCGAGGCGAGCGAACCACGCTCCAGCATCCGGGTCAGCGTGCCGCCGGGGCCAAGCAGATGGTCCTGCCCCACCACTTCGTCGAGCGTGCGCGGACGCAGCCGGTCGGCGAGCGGGCGCGGGCCGGCAGGCGCCTCGGGCTCGGCGGGGGGGCCGAACAGGTCTTCGTCGGTGGCGGTTGGTGTGGCGGGCACACGGTAAAGATAGTCCTACCGCGCCAGGAATCGAACTGGGCCATGCCACTTGATGACAATCCGTGATCCGATCAGGTCTGGCGCAAGGCCGGCCGGACGTAGGGCGGAAAAGCGCAGCGCATTCCGCCGCCTCGATTTCGAGGAATGGCGGAATGCGCTGCGCTTTTCCGCCCTACGCCATTTATTCGGCGGTCGCTTCCTCTTCCTGCACAACGAGTCGCGCCCATCACACGCTCACCACAGCGCAGCCGGCCCGACCGTTACCCGCCCAATCGTGCCAGGTCGTCGAGGTCCCGCGTGCGTTGTTTTGCCCGCCGCTCATAGCTTGCCTGGTTCTTGGTACACACCAGGCTGTATGGCCGGCCACGACGATCGGTCGCCGTGTCGAGATCGACATGGCTGCTGCGGATGGTCCCCTCGACATGGGAGCGGTGCTGCTCGGCGGCCCTGAAGATCCACACCTTCTGCGCAGGATCGGCGAGATACGCGCTCAGGTCCTTGCAGTGCTGGCAGTTGCAGGACACCGCATTGGCCCGGCGCCAGTCGGCTGGCGGCGCCAACGGCTCGGCGATGCGGGCACGCAGATGGGCCAGGCAGGCGGCACGCAACGGGTCGGTCGCAGAACCGCCGCTGACGGACTGCACCAGTGTCCGCACCGCCGGGACGAGCACTCGATCCAGATCGTAGGTCTTGGGCCAGGCAAGGATGTGGCTGGCGGCGCGCTCCGCCAGCGTCCGGTTGGTCGCGACAAGCGCGGTCAGCAGATCGACGACAAAGCCCGGTTCCATGGCGGGGCGGCGCGGCCATGGTGTTTCCGGGACAACACGCGCCGGATCGCCTGGCATCGCCTCAACCAACCGCGTGGCGACACCACGCAGGTCGGCCAATCGGCCGGCGGCGCGAGCCGACAGATCGGCGCAGGCGCCGAACGACGTAGCGGCGGTCTTATCGACGATGAGTTCAAGCAGCGCCGTCTGCCGCGATGGTGGCAACCGGCCAAGCGCCGCCAGAATGGCTTCGTTGTCGCCTTTGCCGTAGACGCCGGCGGCCGTGACCTGCGTCACGAATGCCTCGATACGGTCGGTGTCGTGGAGCTGGGCCAGCATTGCGAGCATGCGCGCCGCATCGCTCAACGTCGTGTCCTGCCGCGGATACCAGCCGTGCGTCGGCCATTGCTCGATCATGTGACCAGCGAGGTCGTGCGCTTCCTGCCAGAGCGCCGTACGGCGGTCGTTGGCGCTGTGCGCCCAGCGCTGCACCATGTCCTCAAGATAGGGCACGGTGACGGACAAGCCGGCCTGGCAGAGCACCGCGAAGGTGCGGTGGCGCGGCCACAACACCAGGGCCGCACTGCGATAGGTGCGCTCGAACGAAGCGCCCTCGTTGCCAGTCGCTTCCTGAAAGTGCTCCTCGTCGGGATCCAGATCCTTAAACGCGTCGGGAGGCGAGAGTTCCTCCTCGTGCACTGGCAGCACGCCGAGGGCCGACGGGCTGCCATCTTGCGTGCGCCATTCCGACAGGCTGACCGACCGGTCGTCGACCTCTCCGGCCTCGAATTCATCCTCTTCCGGCTCCGACCAGCGGCGCCCGCGCCCAAAGTCGCCGGAATATTCCGCGCTGCCGCTTTCCTCGACGGTCACCAGTGCCAGATGCAATTCGCAGTCTGCCTGCGGCGCGGCCGCGGCCAGAACGCCGGCCACGGCCGCGTCGGCGCCCTTCAGCGTCCGAAACCCAAGCTCCGCTTGCGTGTAGGCATGCTCCAGCGGGTAGATCAGCTTCTCCGGTGTACCGCCGTCAGACGGCGATCCGCGTGCCGGCGCGGTCTTGCCCTCACCCCATTTGCGTAACAGTGCCGCGATACGCGCCTGTTCACGCTCATGGCTCGGTGGTTCCAGCGGACGGCCGCGCCCACGCCGCAGCAAATTGTAGACCAGCGTCAGGCGGCAGCCCGCGATGATCGGCAGCACCTCGTGCACGCAGTCGGCGTAGAAGGCCGCGAACGCAACTTCCGACGGCTCCTCGCACCGCAAATCGAGGCGAGCCTCGCGGCCGGCGTGGCGAACCACGAGTTCGCCGCCACTGGAGATCGAAGGCAGCACGATCACCATGGTGGCGAACATGCCGGGGGCCTTCTCGGTATCGCGGTGGCCAACGAAGAAGCTGCCCTGATCATACACCAGCAGCTTATAAAACTCGGCGTCGATCGGTTCGTTCACGCCGAGCCCGTCGGCCGCACGGGCAACGATCGTGGCGAGAGTCCGTTCCCAATGCCGGCCCTGGATGTGAACGCGGTCCGGTCCGATCTGCCAGGTGCGTCGCACCGCCGGGTCGACCAACGTCTGTTGGCCCCGGCCATAGGGTGCCGGTTCAGCCACGGCGATGAGCCTTTCGGCCTGCACGGGCAGCAACGGCAGGGCCACCGGCCCGACGCCGTCCACCTGCAGCGACGGGGCCAGCAGCTCGGCCGTGCCGGCGGTGAAG
>JBGPND010000157.1:0-12404 GCA_041487355.1 Acetobacteraceae bacterium
AGACCGGTGGACCTCTACAGGTCCCTTCGGACGAACTATCCTGTCAATCAATGACGCACTCCACTTTATCGCTCATGAGGATATCTTCTGGGTCATGACATGATCGTCCGGAATCACGAAAATGCGGAAAGTCGAGCTGAGAGCGGCCATGCATGAACTCGCCATCACGCGCAACATCGTCGCCATCGTCGGCGAAGCGGCGGCCGGCCGACGGGTACGGCGGGTGATGCTGGATGTGGGAAAGCTGTCCGGCGTCATGCCCGATGCGATCGCCTTCTGTTTCGATGCGGTTGCCCAAGGCACCGTGCTGGATGGCGCGCGGCTCGACATCCGGCAGATCGATGGCCGCGCAAGCTGCGGCGATTGCGGCGCCGAATTCGCGGCTGAGACGGGTTTCGCGCGCTGCAAGTGCGGTTCGCGCCGGGTCACGCTGATCGCGGGCGAGGAGCTGGATATCAAGGCAATGGAACTCGAGGAGGCGGCCTGATGTGCGGTCATTGCGGATGCGGCGACACGGCCAACGCCACCGTTTCGAGTCTGCACCAGGACGAGCATGTCCACGCGGATGGCACGCGGCACAGCCATGCGCACGGGCACACGCACCACCACGCCGACGGCGCGACGCTGGTGGAGTTGCAGACACGCATTCTGGCCAAGAACGACGCGTTGGCCGCAAGGAATCGCGCCTGGTTCGCCGGGCGCGAGATCCTGGCGATCAACCTGGTCAGCTCTCCCGGCGCCGGCAAGACGACGCTGCTCGAGCGCACGATCCGCGACCTGCACGCAGGCCATGCGATCGGTGTTCTCGAGGGCGACCAGGCCACCACGCTCGACAGGGACCGTATCCGCGCCACCGGCGCCCCGGTAATTCAGGTGAACACCGGCACCGGGTGTCATCTCGAAGCCGACATGGTGGCGCGTGGCCTCGCCGAACTGCGGCCGGCGCCGCGCTCCATCGTCATGATCGAGAACGTCGGCAACCTCGTCTGCCCGGCGATGTTCGATCTCGGCGAGTGGGCGAAGGTGGTCATCCTCTCGGTGACCGAAGGCGAGGACAAGCCGCTCAAGTATCCGCACATGTTCCGCGCCGCTTCACTCATGGTGATCAACAAGATCGACCTGCTGCCCCACGTGGACTTCGACATCGAGCGCACGGTTGCGAACGCGAACGAGGTCAATCCTGATATGTCGGTTCTGCGCCTCTCTGCCCGCACGGGGGAAGGTATGCAATCCTGGTGCGACTGGTTGAGCCGCCAAGCCAAGGCGGCCGGCGAGGCAGCCTTCGCGTAGAGCAGGTTCTTTGTGACTGGAGATGCCGCGCCGACCGCAGTGCTCGTCGTCGAGCGGAGACGATGACTCATTTGTTGTCATTCCCGCGAAAGCGGGAACCCAGGGCTGCAAACAGCAATCAGTGCTGGTTCCGCTGGGTTCCCGCTTTCGCGGGAATGACGATTACAGGTCAAGGCCTACGCTCGGCGGTATAAGACTGGACTTGCTCTGGACAAGAGTGTCCGCGCCGACCGGCGCGCGAGGGAAGGACGTCGAATTGTGACCACCGACACGGACTCCGAGTCCGCCTATGCCTGGTTGCGCCTGGGCATCTCCGTACTGCTCTCCGCGCTCGGCGGAATCAGCCTGTGGTCCGTCGTGGTCGTGCTGCCCGCGGTCCAGGCGGAATTCGCGGTCGACCGCGCCGCTGCATCGCTGCCTTATACCCTGACGATGGTCGGCTTCGCCGTGGGCGGCGTGCTGATGGGGCGCATGGCGGATCGGTTCGGCGTCATGCTTCCCGCTCTCATCGGGGCGGTCGCACTCAGCATCGGCTATGTCGCCGCAGGCTATGCGACGAGCCTCTGGCAGTTCGCCCTTGCGCACGGGCTGCTGATCGCGCTGTTCGGCGGCGCCGCGACATTCGGGCCGATCGTCGCCGACACATCGCACTGGTTCACCCGCCGTCGCGGCATCGCGGTCGCGATCGCCGCATCAGGCAACTATCTGGCCGGCACTGTCTGGCCGCCTTTCGTGCAGCATTTCGTCCAGACCATCGGCTGGCGGCAGACGCATATCGGCATCGGCGTGCTGTGTGCCATCACGATGATCCCGCTTGCTCTTGCGCTGCGCCGCAGGCCACCGGCACATCGGCTCACCGCGGCCGCCCCGCTTGCAACGCCGCCGCACGCCACGCTCGGCCTGTCGCCAGGCGCGTTGCAGGTGCTGCTGTCGATCGCCGGCTTCGCCTGCTGCGTCGCGATGTCGATGCCGCAGGTGCATATCGTCGCGTATTGCAGCGACCTCGGCTATGGCGTCACCCACGGCGCGGAGATGCTGTCGCTGATGCTCGGCCTCGGCATCGTCAGCCGCGTCGGCTCCGGCTTCTTCGCCGACCGCTTTGGCGGCCTGCCGACCTTGCTGCTCGGCTCCGCGGCGCAGACGCTGGCGCTGCTGCTGTATCTCGGATTCAGCAGCCTGACGTCGCTCTACGTGATCTCGGCGCTGTTCGGCCTGTTCCAGGGTGGCATCGTTCCCAGCTATGCGATCATCATCCGCGAGTACCTTCCCGCCCGCGAGGCCGGCATGCGGTTCGGCATGGTGATCATGGCCACCTTGTTCGGGATGGCATTCGGTGGCTGGATATCCGGCATGATCTTCGATGCCACCGGCTCCTACAGTGCCGCCTTCGCCAATGGCGCGCTGTGGAACCTGCTCAATCTCTGCATCGCGGTCGCCTTGTTGACACGCAGTGCCATGCGCATGGCACCTGCCTAAACGAAAGGGAAAGTGATGGACGCAAAACCGGAAGATGTCGGCCTTTCGTCCGAGCGGCTGGCACGCGTGAATGGCTGGGCGCAGCGCCTGGTGGACGATGGCAAGCTTGCTGGCCTGATCACGATGGTCTTGCGCCGCGGCAAGCTGGTGCATTTCAACACATGCGGCCTAGCCGACGCCAAACGCGAGAAGCGGATGGCGCCCGACACGATCTTCCGCTTCTACTCGATGACCAAGCCGCTCACCTCGACCGCGATCATGATGCTGTACGAGGAAGGGCGCTTCCAGCTCGACGATCCGATCACGCGCTTCCTGCCCTGCTTCAAGGACATGCGCGTGTCCGTCGGCGGCATGCGCGGCAAGCTGGAAACGGTACCGGCCGAACGCGGCATCACCTTCCACGACCTGCTGACCCACACCTCGGGCCTGACCTACGGCTTCATGGAAGCCACGCCGGTCGATGCGCAGTACCGCGATCGTGGCGTCGATTTCCAGGCCTCCGACAAAACGCTGGCCGAGGTCGTCGAGATCGCCGCCGACATTCCGCTGATCGCGCAGCCCGGTGCCGAATGGAACTACAGCATCGCGACCGACGTGCTGGGCCATCTCGTCGCGGTGATCTCCGGCAAGCCGTTCGATCAGTTCCTGCGCGAGCGCGTCACCGGACCGCTCGGCATGGTGGACACCGACTTCCACGTGCCGGCGGACAAGATTTCCCGCTTCGCGGCCAACTACACCTGCGCAACGGATGGCCGCCTGATGCTGATCGACGATCCGGAGAAGAGCATCTTCGGCACGCAGCGGAAGATCTGTTCCGGCGGTGGCGGCATCGTGTCCACTGCCGGGGATTACCTGCGCTTCTGCCGCATGATGCTGAACCAGGGCGAGCTGGACGGCGTGCGCCTACTGGGCCGCAAGACGGTGGAGCTGATGACGTCGAACCATCTGCGCGGCGACATGGCGGATATGGGTCAGCCGCGGTTTTCCGAATCGTCCTATTACGGCATCGGCTTCGGCCTCGGCTTCTCCGTCACGCTGGATCCGGCGAAGGCGCAGATTCTCGGCTCACCGGGCGAATACGCCTGGGGCGGCGCGGCCAGCACCGCGTTCTGGATCGATCCCGCCGAGGACATGGCGGTGATCCTGCTGACGCAGCTCATGCCGTCCTCCACCTATCCGATTCGCCGCGAACTGCGCGTGCTGACGTATCAGGCGATCATGGACTGAAGGAGACCCTCGCAAGGGGTTACACGTCATGGCCCGGCGTAGCCTCGCCAAGCCAGGCCATGACGATGGAGACAGGTCAGGCTTTTTCCCTTCGATACTTCTCCATCACCTCCGATGTCGGCGGCAGCCTTGCCGCCGTGCAGGTTGTCAGCCCCTTGCCGGGATGACAGAAAGCACGCCGCGTCCCAACCATAATGAGGCGAGCAGTGCCCGACGAGGGGTTGCACACCGCGAGACATGCAAGGACCGACCCCATCCTTGCGACCCGCGCGCCTTCCGCACGCCGGACGCTGGTTCTCGCGGCCTGTCTGATGGCGACATTCATGGCGGCGGTGGAAAGCACGATCGTCGCCACCGCCATGCCGACCATCGTCGCCGATCTCGGCGGGTTCAGCCTGTTCTCCTGGGTGTTCGCGGTCTACCTGCTGACCCAGGCCGTCAGCATCCCGGTCTACGGCAGGCTCGCCGACATCTACGGCCGCAAGAAGGTGTTCTACGCCGGCGCGGGACTCTTCCTGGTCGGCTCCACGCTGTGCGGCTTCTCGCACAGCATGGTAGCGCTGATTCTGTTCCGTGCATTGCAGGGCTTCGGCGCCGGCGGCGTGCAGCCGATCGCCACGACGATCCTCGGCGACATCTACTCGCCCACCGAACGCGCCCACGTGCAAGGCCTGGTGTCCAGCGTGTTCGGCGTGGCGGCGGTCCTCGGCCCGTCGCTCGGTGCCTTCCTCGTCGAGCAGGTGAGCTGGCAGCTTGTGTTCTGGGTCAATTTGCCGATCGGCGTGGCGGCGATCGTCATGGTCGCGGCCTTCCTGCAGGAGTCCGTCGAGCATCGCCAGCATCGCATCGACTATCTCGGCTCGCTGCTGCTGATGGTGGCGATCGCCGCACTTATGCTGGTGCTGGTGCAGGGCGGCAGCCTGCCACACATCACAGATGTCATCGTCGGCGCGGTCGCAATCGCGGCCCTGGTGATCCTGGCGGTGCACGAGAAGAGCACGCCAGAGCCGATGCTGCCGCTGGAGCTCTGGCGCAATCGAATCATCCTCGTTGGCAGTCTGGGCGGCGCGGTCATCGCCGCGGTGATGATGGGTGTATCGGCCTTCCTGCCGACCTATGTGCAGGGCGCCATGGGCCGCAGCGCGACGGCGGGCGGCCTGGTGCTGGGCATGATGTCGGTCACCTGGGCGATCGCGAGCTTCTATGGCGGCCGGCTGATGGTGCGCACCACCTATCGCCTGACCGCGGTCCTCGGCACGCTGGCGCTGATCGTCGGCAGCGCGGTGCTGATCACGCTGACGCCGGAGCGTGGTGTGATCTGGGCCAGCGCCGGCTCGCTGCTGATCGGCATCGGCATGGGGCTGTGCAACACGACGTTCATCGTATCGATCCAGGCCGCGGTTCCCTGGCACCAGCGTGGCGCCGCAACCTCGTCCTGCATGTTCCTCCGCTTCGTCGGCCAGTCACTGGGTGCGGCGGCATTCGGCGCAGTGCTGAACCTCACGATGCTGCGAGAAGCGCCTGAGGCGG
This sequence comes from Acetobacteraceae bacterium, assembly GCA_041487355.1. Lineage (GTDB taxonomy): Bacteria > Pseudomonadota > Alphaproteobacteria > Acetobacterales > Acetobacteraceae > JAMXLO01. The sequence continues at coordinate 5,524 of JBGPND010000157.1, forward strand.
TGCACATGGTGGACCGGCTGCTGGATCCGGCGCAGCGCCGCGGCCTGGAAGCGACGGAATTGGTCCGGTTGACCGCTGTTATTGCGCACGCGCTGCACAACACGTACCTGGTGGCTGGCGTGCTGTCCGTTGTGGCGCTGGGGCTCGCGCTGCTACTGCCGGCCCGACTCAGCCCGGCGCGGGGCTGATTATTGTCGTCATCCCCAAATACTCGTCATCCCCGCGAAAGCGGGGACCCAGTTCCCAGGACGAACTCGTCGTACAAGTCTCGCCAGGTCGGGTTGTCCCGTTCGATCAGCTCGATCTTCCAAGCTCGACGCCAACGCTTCATCCGCTTCTCCCGCAGAATGGCATCGGTCATCGATGCATGGAACTCGGCGTAAACCAGCCGGTGGACGCCATAGTACTTGGTGAAGCCTTCCAATTCGCCAACGCGATGTTCCCATGCCCTGCGGGCGAGATCACTCGTGACGCCGACATACAGCGTCCCATTCCGCCTACTGGCCAGGATATAGACACAGGGCTGCTTCATGGGGCCTCATCCGCGCGTGCACCCCTGGGTCCCCGCTTTCGCGGGGATGACGACCTATTGAGTCGATAGGAAAGCGGAAGTGACGACAGGGGACACGTGGACGACGATAAGGCCCGCAGAGGAAACCACGGTGAACGACCCGCCATTGAACCCCCAGCCGCCCGGCCCTATCCTGGACACAACACGGAGTTGCAGCCTGTGAGCGTTCCCGCGCCTGGCGCGATCGATTGCGACATCCACCCGGCCTTGCCGGGGATGCAGGTGCTCGTCCCCTATCTCGACGAGTACTGGCGCGCCCACGTCCTGATGCGCGGACTGGAGCGCGACAACTACACCGCGTCCGCCTTTCCGCCGAACGCACCGATCAATGTCCGCCCCGACTGGAAGCCGGAGAAGGGCAACGCCGGCACCAACCCCGATCTGCTGCGCTCCCAGGCGCTGGATGCATTCGGCACGCGCTACGCCATCTGCAACGTGCTGCACGGTGCACAGGCGATCTTCAGCGAGGACCTGTCAGCGGCGATGTGCCGCGCCATCAACGACTGGCTCGCCGCCGAGTGGCTGGATCGCGATCCGCGCCTGCGCGCTTCCATCGTGGTGCCGATGCACAGCCCGGAGCTCGCCGCGCAGGAGATCGAGCGCATGGCCGCGGATCCGCGCTTCGTGCAGGTGCTGGTGTGGGAGATGGGCGAGCTGCCGCTCGGCCGCCGGCAGCACTGGCCGATCTATCGTGCGGCCGAACGCCACGACCTGCCAATCGGCATCCACGCGGGCAGCAGCTACCGCCATCCGCCGACGAACCTCGGCTGGCCGTCGTACTATCTTGAAGACTACGTCTCCTGGTCCACCGGTTTTGCCGGCGTGCTGAACAGCCTGATCTCGGAAGGCGTGTTCGTGGAGTTCCCGCGCCTGAAGGTCGTGCTGATGGAGTCGGGCGTGACCTGGCTGCCGGGTTGGATGTGGCGCGCCGACAAGACCTGGCGCGGCGTGCGCGCCGAGGTGCCGTGGCTGGAGAAATCCCCCGCCGCCTATGCGCGCGAGCATGTACGTCTGACCGTCCAGCCGTTCGACGGGCCGCCGCGCGCGGACCAGTTGCAGCGCATCATCGAGGAGATCGGCTCCGACGAGATGCTACTGTTCGCCACCGACTATCCGCACTGGCATTTCGACGGCAAGGACGCATTGCCGGACGGTTTGCCCGAGAGCCTGGTGCGGAAGATTCTGATCGACAACCCGCTGAAGACTTTTTCTCGCTTGTCCCCGTGAACATGGAGCCAATCCGATGAACGTCACGGTCATGGATCGCCAAGCCGATACGTCCGCACAGACGAAGCTGGGCCTCGTCGATTGCGACGTGCATCCCTACACCAAGTCGCCGGCCGACCTCGATCAGTTCCTGCCGGAGCGCTGGCGCAAGCATCGCGCTTCGATCGGCGGGCGCTCGCGCTCGGCGTTTTCGAACGCACCAAACTATCCGCGCATGTCGCCATTCACCGGCATGCGCATGGACTCCTATCCGAAGGACGGCACGCATCCCGGCTCCGACCTCGACATGATGCGCGAGCAATTGCTGGACCTGTTCAACGTCTCCTACGGGATGATGATGCCGTTGCTCGGCCGCGGCGGTGACGAACGCAATGTCGAGTTCGGCGCCGCCATGGCGACCGCGGCGAACGACTGGGAAGCCCATGTCTGGTGCGACCGTGAGCCGCGGCTGAAGGCCGGGGTGCAGATCACCACGGAATACACCGAAGCCGCGATCAAGGAGATCGAGAAGCGCGCGGGCGACCGCCGTTTCACCCACGTGATGATCCCGCCGCGCGGACTGGAGCCGCTGGGACGTCGCCGCTATTGGCCGATCCTGGAGGCATGCGCGGCGAACGGTTTCTCGATCGCGCTGCATCTCGGCGGCACGAGCGGGCATCCCTCGACCGGCGGCGGCTGGCCGTCCTTCTATCACGAGGAGCATCCGTCCTATCCGCAGAGCAAGGAAGCGCTGGTCACCTCGCTGGTGATCGAGGGCGTGTTCGAGCACATCCCCAACCTGCGCGTTGCGTTGGTGGAGGGCGGCTTCGCCTGGCTGCCGTCGCTGACCTGGCGGCTCGACAAGCACTACAAGCGGCTGCGCGACGAAGTGCCGCACCTGAAGCGCCTGCCGTCCGAATATATCCGCGACAACATCTGGGTAACGACGCAGCCGATCGAGGAGCCGGAGCGGCCGGAGGATCTGCTGGCGACCTGCGAGTGGATCGGCTGGGACCGCGTGATGTTCTCCACCGACTATCCGCATTGGGACCAGGACGATCCGCGCTACGCCTTCAAGGCGCCGCTGACCGAGCAGCAGAAGCGGATGGTGTTCCGCGAGAACGCGCTTTCGTTCTACGGCCTCGAATAGGGAGGTGGGATGCACTCTCTTTCGTCATGGCCGGGCTTGACCCGGCCATCTGCGCGCCACTGGTGCGGGGTGGATGCCCGGGTCAAGCCCGGGCATGACGAATAGTGGCGCGCCACGTCGTTGCCAACGTCAGCGAGATCGCGCCGGGCACCTGCAAGATCGTCACCGTCGCCGGGCGGGAGATCGGCATCTTCAATGTGAAGGACGAGTTCTTCGCATTGATCAACCGCTGCCCGCACGAAGGCGCGCCGCTTTGCATCGGACCGATCCTCGGCCGGTTCACCGCGGACCGGCCCGGCGAGTATCGCCTGGAGCGGCATGGCGAGATGCTGCGCTGCCCGTGGCATGGCTGGGAATTCGACATCAAGACCGGCCAGTCCTGGTGCCATCCGGAAAGCGTCAAGGCGCGCACCTATCAGGTGGAGGTCGTGCCGGGCGAGGCGCTGGCGAAGGGGCCGTTCGTGGCGGAAATGGTGCCGGTATCGGTGGAGCAGAACTACGTGGTGGTGGAACTCTGACTGGTAGCGGAGCTCTAATACGTCATCCCCGCGAAAGCGGGGACCCAGAGGCTGGGTCCCCGCTTTCGCGGGGATGATAATTGTAGAGGAAGGAAACGAGGCAAATGGCAGACAGCGCACTACGTGAGAAGGGCCGCGAGATGCGGCGCAAGCTGCTGGGCGACGCGGCCGTCGAGCGGATCGACAAGACCGTCTACAACGACCCGATCATGAGCAAGTTTGCCGAGGTGACGCAGGAAACGATCTTCGGCGCGCTGTGGACACGTCCTGGCCTCGACCTGAAAACCCGTGCGCTGATCTGCGTGATTTCCGACGCAACCAACGGGCGTGATGCCGAGCTAAAATTGCATCTGCGCATGGCACGCAACCAGGGCTGGACCGAGGACGAGCTGGTCGAGGGACTGCTGCATCTCGGCGGTTATGTCGGCGTGCCGCTGATTCGCGAGGCCCTGCTCACGGCGAAGGATACCTTCGCGGAGATGCGCGCCGAGAAATGAGCGCCGACGAGGCCTGGCGCCAGGCGATGGCGCGGGCCGACGTTCTGCTGCAGGAAGGCGAGGCGGCGGAGGACATGGCCGTCATCGCCGATGCCATATCCGGCTTCAATACCGCGCTCAAGCTGGCGCCGCGCGCGCAAGTGCCGCTCGACTGGGCGAAGACGCAGAGCCGGCTGAGTGCTGCACTGCGCGCTCTGGCCGCACGCATCGATGATCCAGTCATGCTGCACGCGGCGATGACGGCCTGCGATGCGGCGCTGGAGGTGTATTCGTCACGCGCCACGCCGCTCGACTGGGCACGCACGGTGGCGCTGCTCGGTGCCGCGCAGGTCGTGCTCGGCGAGCGCGACAGTGATCCGGCCTGGTTGCAGGCAGCGCTCGGCAGCTACCATTCGGCCACCACTGTGTATACGCGCGAGGCCGCCCCAACCGACTGGGCACGCATGCAACGCAACTGCGGTGCCGTGTTGTCGCTGCTGGGCGAGCGCACGGGGGATACCGCTGCTCTGCGCGATGCGGTGGATCACTACCGTGCCGCGCTCGATGAATACCTGCAGCAGGATTCGCCGCTCGACCTGGCGCTAACGCAGAGCAACCTGGGCCAGGCGCTGCGTGTGCTGGGTGAACGCGACGGCGACAGCGATATTCTGCGTGACGCCGTCGCGGCATGCCGTGCTGCGCTGGAGGTCTATACCAGCGATGCCATGCCGCTGGAGTGGGCGATGGCCAGCACCAATCTCGCCAACGCGCTCGTGGCCCTGGCCGCGACCGAAACGGTCAGCGGGCATCTGGAAGAAGCCATCGCCATCTATCGCCGAGCACTCGCCGCACTCGATGGCCCGGCACGCATCCAGCAGCGCGCCATCGCGCGCTACAACCTCAAGCGGGCCGAGCAGCGACTGTCAGCGCTGCGCGACTGACGGCGCGCCGCCCGAGCCGGAACGGCCGCCATCGATGACGATGTGCGTGCCGGTGATGTCGCCGGCCAGGTCCGAGCACAGGTACATGACCACGTTCGCAACTTCCTCCGGTGTCGCGTAGCGGCCGGTCGGCGTGTTGGCGCTGTTCGCGTCATGCACCGCCTGCGGGTCGCCGGGATTCCGCTGCGCCTCCAGCGAGCGCATCATGCGCGTCTCGACCGGCCCTGGGCACACGGCATTCACCCTAATGCCCAGCCGCGCGACATCGGCGGATGCGACCTTGGTCAGTCCCAGCACGCCATGCTTGGAGGCGACGTAGGGCGCCATTCCGGGCCCGCCGAACAACCCCGCCACCGAGGCGGTGTTCACGATCGCGCCACGTCCCTGTTTCAGCATCACCGGCAACACATGGCGCATACCGAGGAACACGCCTTTCAGATTAACCCCGATCACCGCATCGAAGATCGCCTCGTCGTATTCCTGGGTGGGTGCGACCTTGCCCTCGATGCCGGCATTGTTGAAGAAGCAGTCGATCGCGCCATAGGCATCCAGCGTCGCCTTCACGTAGTTCTGCACATCGGCGGATTTGGTGACGTCCGCACGCACGAAGCGCGCATCGCCGCCGCGCTGGCGCACCAGTTCGGCGCTCGCCTCGCCCGCGGTTGGGTCGAGATCGACCACCACGACCTTGGCGCCGCGTCCCGCGAAGCCGATCGCGCTGGCACGGCCAATCCCGCCGCCGCCGCCGGTGATCAGCGCAACCTTGCCCGTGAATTCCATTTGTCCCTCCCTAACCCGCATCGACCAGCAGCACTGCCTTGCCGGATACGCGCCGTTCGCGCAACTGCTCTGCCGCCTGAGCAATATCGCGCCAGCTTCGTTCCACGCCGATCTGCGGCTTCAGTGATGCGTCGGCGATCAACGATACAAGTAGCGTGAGATCCGGCGCGAAGCGGTCCTCGGCTTCCGAGGTGAAATAATGGAAGCTCTGCACACGCGAATTCTGCGCACCGCGGAAATCGGCGAAGCTGAGCGTCGTCGGCTCGCCCGACGAATTGCCGTACACCACGACCGTTCCCTTGGCCTCGGCAAGCTGGATTGCCCTGGCGAGAGATGCGCCGCCAGCCGATTCCAGGATCAGCGCAAAGCAACCCTGTGCGTTGTCGATCCCCTCGACCACTTCCACCGCGCCAAGCTCCTTGATTCCCGCCGCACGTTCCGGCCGCCCGACCACGGCCGTCACGCGCGCTCCCGAACGCGCCGCAAGCTGCACGGCGATGGTGCCCACGCCGCCGGCGGCGCCGGCGATCAGCACGCGCTTGCCGAGCAGCGGTGCGCCATGACGCAATGTGCGGAGCGCGGTGAGGCCGGCGACCGGAAGCGTTGCCGCCTGGGAGAAACTGACGTTGTCGGGCAACACCGCCATCCGATGGCTGGGCACCGCGGCGCGCTGTGCCCAGCCGAATTCGTCCATCAGCGCGACGACGCGCGCTCCGGCCGGCGGGCCGCTGCCATCCTCCGCCGGGCGCAGCACGACGCCGGCGACATCCTGGCCCGGCACCCAGCCTTCCTCATTGTTACGGAACGATCGCAATTCGCCCCGGTTGAGTGAGAAGGCGCGCACCTCGACCAGCGCCTCGTTTCGTGCAGGCTGGGGCTCTGGCAGCTCGCGCAGCTCGACCGGAGCCGCGCCGTTCGGCGTGTTGACGAGGCCAAGCATCGGTTCTTCCTCCCGTTTCTGTGTCACCAGGACTGGATACAAGCTCCCCGCCTTCGCGGCGACAAGCTTCGCGGGTGTGACGAAGTGGGCGCATGTACTCCTGGCGACGACGGTGACCCCTGGGTCCCCGCTTGCGCGGGGATGACAACCTATTGCGTCCGTCCGCCTTTTTCGTCACCCCCGCCTACGCGCTAGGGCATGCACGGATGTAATGTCGGGCAAGGAACGTCCTCGCTTTTTCCCCTTGCCCGACGCGGCGGGGGTACGATTCGCTTTCCTGCGGCAACCGACGCACAGGA
>JBGPND010000158.1:0-12285 GCA_041487355.1 Acetobacteraceae bacterium
ACCACCTTCCTGCCCGGCGTCTGGCCGCGCCGGGTGCGGCCGGAGCATTGCGGGCCGGTCGGCGCGGCGCTGGCGGCGCTGCACGTGGCGGGGCGCGACTATGCGCCGCGGCGCCGCAACGCCCTCGGGCCGGATGGCTGGGTGCCGCTGCTGGAGCGTTCGCGCGCGCGGGCGGACGAGGTGCAGCCGGGCCTCGCCGACGAGCTTGACCGGGCGCTGGCGGGGATCCTGGCCGCCTGGCCGCGCGAGCTGCCGGTCGGCCACATCCATGCCGACCTGTTCCCCGACAATGTGTTCTTCCTGGACGGTCGCCTGTCCGGCCTGATCGATTTCTATTTCGCCGCCACCGACATCCTGGCCTACGACGTGGCGGTGTGCCTGAACGCCTGGTGCTTCGAGCCGGACTTTTCCTTCAACGTCACCAAGGCGCGGGCGATGCTGTCCGGCTATGCCGCGACGCGCCCGTTGTCGGACGCCGAACGGGCGGCGCTGCCGGTGCTGTGCCAGGGCGCGGCGATCCGCTTCCTGCTGACCCGGCTGTACGACTGGCTGAACATGCCGCCGGGTGCCCTGGTGACGCGCAAGAACCCGCTCGAGTATTTGCGCCGTCTGCGCTTCCATCTCGCGGCGCGCACCGAGCATGCCTATGGCATCTGAGGAAATCACCGTCACGCCAGGCCCGCCGGCCACTGAGGTGGTGGAGATCTGGACCGACGGCGGCTGCAAGCCCAACCCGGGACCCGGCGGCTGGGGCGCGATCCTGCGCTTCCGCGGTGTCGAGCGCGAGCTGTCGGGCGCCGATCCGGCGACCACCAACAACCGCATGGAGCTGACCGCGGCTATGTTGGCGCTGGAGACGCTGAAGCGGCCGTGCCGCGTGGTGCTGCATACCGACAGCGAATACCTGAAGAACGGCGTCACCCGCTGGCACGCCGGCTGGGTGCGCCGCAACTGGCGCAACGCCGCGGGCGACCCGGTGGCGAACATGGACCTGTGGCGCCGCGTGCTGGACGCCGTGGCCGCGCACGAGATCGAGTGGCGCTGGGTCCGCAGCCATTCCGGCGATCCGATGAACGAACGCGCCGATGCGCTGGCAACGGCGGCCCGGGAGGCGCTGCGCCGCTAGGTGGCGAGGGCGATCCCGAATGTCGCCTGAAAACCTGCCCGCCCCGCCGCGGTGATCGCCACGGCGCGGGTGTCGCGCTGACGCGCGATCCAGCCCAGCTCGAAGCAGCGGCACGCAAGCGCGGCACCGAGCCGTCCGGCGAGATGCGGCCGCCGCTCGCTCCAGTCCAGGCACGGGCGGCAGAACACGCGCCGCCCCGGCGACGGCGATGCGCCGAACGCGTCCAGGAACCGCTGCCCCTGCTCGGTCACCTCGCCGCCATCGGCGCCCAGCGCGACATGGCCGCGCGCGGTCAGCGCATCGGCCAGTGCCACGCCGAGCCGTCCGGCCAGGTGGTCGTAGCAGGTGCGCGCCGTCCGCAGCGCCTCGCCGCCGCGCCAGGTGGTGGCGCGCGCGGGCTCCGGCCCGGCCACCGCCATCACCCCCTCCAGCATCTGCCCGACCAGCGCCGAGGCCAGCCGGTAGTAGCGATGCCTGCCCTGCTTCTCCGCCGCCAGCAGCCCGCCATCGGCGAGTTTTCCCAAGTGCCCGCTGGCGGTCTGCGGCGTGACATGGGCGGCGTAGGCCAGCTCCTTGGCGGTCAGCGCACGGCCATCCATCAGCGCGGCGAGCATGTTGGCGCGCGCCGGATCGCCGAGCAGCGCGGCGGTGGCGGCGATGCGGGTCGAGTCACCCATGGCGGCGGTCTCCGTGTCATCCGACCCAACATAGCGATCCACCCGCGCTCGCGCAGGCGGCGATGGTTCGGCCGGCGCCGAAGCGTCATGGCGCGTGTGCCGGCGATGCCGCGGGATCGGCGTCCCGCCGCACCGGGCCGACCCGGGCGCGGGCGGTCATTCCGATAGGCGTTGATTCAGATCAATGGAAGCGAACGCCATACAAGGTAACAGGCAATTGTTTGGCCGGCACTGTTCGGTGCGACCAGGCGATGGCACTGCTGCCATTCCAGCCGAGCCCCGATATCCCCCGGGGGGTGCGACAGAAACCGGGGATCTGGACACACAAAAAGGACTCCAGCATGTACAAAAGGTTCGTTGTCGGTCTGGCCGTGCTCTCACTTGTGGCCGCTGTGCCGCTGCTGAGCGCCTGTCACACCACCGCAGGGGCGGGACAGGACATCTCCGCCACCGGAAAGGTCATCGAGAAGTCCGCCAAGCAGAGCACACCCTGACGGCCTGCCGCGTGCCGGATGCGGCGCTCCCGCGATCCGGCCCGGCGTGGCTTCAGACCTCACATGGAGGTGACCCATGGGCACAATCCTCATCATCGTCGTGCTGATCCTGCTGCTCGGCGGCGGGGGCGGCTACTATGGCTATAATCGTTACGGCGGGCGGGGACTCGGTGGGGTTCTCAGCCTCGTGCTGATCATCCTCCTCGTGATATGGCTGCTCGGTGGCGTGCAGTTCAACCGCCCCTGATGCCGCGAGCCAGCCGCCGGATGCGAGCCGCCACCTGGCGTCCCGCTTCTGGCGCACTGCGTCGGGGTTCTGGCGCACACCTGGCGCTGCAGGAGCCAGGCTCCTCACCGCGGTGCTGATCGGCAGCACCGTGCTGCAATTGGCGCTGCAGTACCGCTTGAATTATTGGAGCCGTGATTTCTTCGATGCGTTCGGGCGCCGGGACGGCCCCGCGCTCCGGACGGAGGCGCTGCTTTTCCTGCTGCTCGCGGGCATGAGCATCATCGTGGCGATCCTGTCGGTCTGGGCGCGCATGACGACGCAGCGCAAGTGGCGAGCATGGCTGACCCGGCATCTGATTGATCGCTGGCTGGCGAACGATCGCTTCCGTGAGCTGCATTTCCAGAAGAGCGAGGACCGGAACCCGGAATACCGGATCGCCGAGGATGCGCGCGTGGCGACGGACGCGCCGGTCAGCATGGCTGCCGGTGTGCTTACGGCGCTACTCAACGTCATCACCTTCGTCGGCATCCTGTGGAATGTTGGCGGTGATCTCGTCGTCGAGGTCTTTGGTCACGTGCTGACCGTGCCGAAATACCTGGTGATCACGGTCGCGATCTATTCCGTGCTGCTGACGCTCGCCATGACCGTCATCGGTCACCGCATGATCCATGTCATCGCGGGAAAGAACGCGGCCGAGGCGCAGTTCCGCTCGGTCGCTGCCAACTTGCGCGAGCGTGGCGCGGCCGAGTTGGGGGTGGGTGATGGGTCAGCACGGCATCGCTTGCTGAGTGGCGCGTTCGACACCGTGATCGGACGCTATCGGGACCTGTGTATCCAATTCATGCGCACCACACTGGTGTCGCACGGCAACACGCTGGCAGCTCCGGTCATCGCCTGGGTTCTGTGCGCACCCAAATACTTGGTCGGCACGATGTCGCTTGGCGAGGTTGCCCAGGCGGTGGCCGCCTTTGTGATGGTGCAGGCGGCACTCAACTGGCTGGTGGACAACTATCCCGGCCTGGCCGAGTGCCTCTCGTCGGTCAACCGCGTCGCCTCATTGCTGCTGGCGATGGACGAACTCGACTGCGACGGCGAGTGCCAGTCGGAAGATCGTCCGGAAATCTCCGACCCGGGCGGACAATGCGACGAGCGAGATCGAGGCTGCGTAGTTTCCGAGCCGGGCTCAGTGGGCCGGCCGCGATCAACCGACTTGCATATTGTGGCGGCTGGAACTGGCCCCCGAGACCAACCGGAGAGACACACCGCACACGGAACCGGCTAGAGCACGTTCAGCATAACTGGAATCTCGCCGCCATGATGGGTTTCGCTCTGCTCAACCCATCCTACACCTGCGCCGCTACGCCGCGGCCGGTAACCTGTAGGATGGGTTGAGCAGAGCGAAACCCATCACGACTCCCGAGGATCGCTCGCGTTTCCGGTCACCCTGAACCCGCTATAGCACAACGGCACCATTGTCGGCTTTCGCCGATACAGCTCCTCGCGCTGGGCGCTCATAAGACGTTTCGTCACCGGAAGAGAACTCGGCAAATGAGGCGATCCCCGAAGCTGCCCGGTACATCGTCATGGCGCAGGGGAGTTGAGATCGCCGCCCGTCCCTTGCCGACGCGGCACCTCGCCGCCCTGGTGATCGCCCTGCTGGCCGCCGTCATCGTGCTGGCGGTCGCGGTGGCCGCGGTCTGGGAGACGGTCCTCGGCGCGAATGGATCAGGGGCGATTGATATGCAGGCCGCCGACAAGCCAGAGCACGAGGAGAATGATCAGTACCAAGCTGAGAGCGCCGCTTGAACTCGATGATATCTGAGTCAGGATTGTTTGTCACGCTGTTGATCCAGATCAATGCCCGACCTGGCACCTCCATTATTGGTCATTTGTCCTCCAACCAGTCGAAGCCGGAGGCACGATACGCGCGGTTCCACCATGAGCAACGGGCGACTGCGCCACGAGTAATTGACGTGCCGAAGCCAGGTGCCGGCGTAAGCCGAAAAGCCATGAGACAACACCGGCTGTCGTGATCGGCGCTACGGCATCGGTCGACCCGCTCGATGCGAAATGGATGAACTGCCCACTTGGATGCAAGTCGTGAAACGGATCACCTCGGCGGTCGTCTTCTTGTTCTCGCTATCCGCGCTCGGCGGACTTATGGTCGGCGCTCCCCTTGAGGGCGCGCTGATCGGCGGCGGCGTCGGCGCTGGCACCGGCGCGCTCACCAATCAAAACCAGATCAATCTCGGCCGGCCGATTTGGCGGTAGGCCGCTCGCGTCCAGGACAACGTCGCCAGACAATGGAGGTTACAATGTTCCGATTTGCGAAAATCTTGCGAGCGCTCGTCGCTACCCTCGCGCTTTCCTTGGCGGCTGGATGCGCGCAACAAGCATCACCGCCGCAGGCTGCCGCGGCGACCGGTCCTGAGCTGGCCGGCGCCTGGTACCAAGTCTACTTCGACACCAATAGTATCGCGATCAATGCGAGAGGGCAGATGATCGTCAAGAACGTGGCCTATGTTGTAGCAAACAACGACACGACGCGCGTGACGGTGATCGGCAAGACTGATCGCGTCGGCGCCCCGCCCGCCAACATGGCTCTGTCGCAGCGACGGGCGGACGCGGTCCGCGACGCGCTCATCGCCGCCGGGGTGCCGGCCGCCCGCATCGACACGAGCTGGACCGGCGAAGGCAAGCAACAGGTAGCGACGGCCGACGAGGCCACCGAACCACGCAACCGCGTCGTCGACGTCACTGTGGTCAAGCTATCTCCGTGACCGTGATCGGCGGCTGGTAATGGTCGGCTGTCGAAGCCGGCGACGCAGAACACGAGAGAACCGACCGTGATCCGCCGCACCATTGCATCGAGGAATGCCTGGCGGCGGCCTCATGCAATGCGTTGTCCGATACCACGCGAGTCGGCGCCGCCCCTGATGGCGGGCCAAATGCAAAAGACACTGGTTACGCTGCTGTTTTCGCTCGCCCTCGCTGGTTGCGTCGTTGATCCGGGTGGTGGTTACGGCAATCGCGGTTACGGTGATCGCGGCTGGGGAGACCGCGGCTGGGGAGACCGCGACCATCACGAGTCCCACGACGACCAAGGACAGCATGGTAATTGGGGCCGTTAGAGCTGGTTTCTCGTCGCCTCATTCAGTCGAAGCTATCAGCTCCGCGAATACATGAAGCCGCGGTCTTTCGGATAGTGCCCCTTGCCTTTGGTGAAAGTGACATGGTGCAGATTGAGGTTGCCACCCTCCGGCCGAAATCCCTCGATGACGCCGCATAGGTAATAGTTCCACACCCGACGGAACCGCTCGGTGAAACGCTGCGGATCGATCGCCTGGATCTCCGGCCAGTGCGCCTCGAAATTGCTCAGCCAGTGCTCGGCGGTGCGTTGGTAGTGCCAGCTCAGTTCCTCAACGTCGACGACGTGCAGACCGTACTCGTTCAGCAATTCCAGTGTGCGCGGCAGGCTGGGGACGCTGCCGCCCGGAAAGACGTACTTGATCGTCAGGAATTCGGTGGCGAACCGCTCGATGTAGCCGGTGGTCGAGATCATGCCGATGCCGCCCGGCTTCAGCGCGGTCGCGATGCTCTCGATCCAGCTCGGCTGGCAGGCCAGGCCGGCATGTTCGTAGACCCCAACTGACAAGTACCTGTCATACGCCGCCGGCTCCCGCAGCAGATCGCGATGATCCCGCTCGACGATGCGGACCCGTCCAGTCAGCGCCCGCTGCTCCAGGCGCGTCTGCATGACGCGGTTCTGCTCCGGCACAAGGCCGTAATTCACCACCTCCGCGCCATACTTCTCAGCGGCGAGCATCGCCATGCCGCCCCAGCCGGAGCCCACCTCCACCAGCCGGTCCCCGGGTCGGAGCAACAGCTTCCGGCAGATGTAGTCGCATCGCTGGCGCTGCGCCTCGGCCAGGGTCGTTGTGCCCTCCGGCCAGTAGCCCTCGGCGTACAGGCAGTCATCACCAAGCATCAACCGGAAGAACTCGAATGGCAGCCCGTAATGGCGCCTGGCGTTCGCCTTCGCCCGCACGAAATCCCGGTTGTTGTCGCGCCACTCGAGATACCGGCGTTTGGCCAGCAGCAACGGATTGGCCCGGTAGCGGTAGGCACCGGAGAATGCCATGCGCATCAACCGGCCAACGGCGCGATCGCCGACGATGTCGACATCACCGTCGAAGTAGCCTTCGAAGAAGCCGACATAGCCGAGCAGCACCGTCCGGCGCTCCGCCGATCGCGTCCGAAAGACGATGGTGACCTCCGGTTCGCCCTGGCGACCTTGCCAGGCAGTGCGATCAGCGAAGACGACGCGCAGGACGGCGCTCTGCCCTCGGGCAACCCGCTCGAAGATCTGCCGCAAGAGCCATTTCATCGTGACGTCGCCTGGGTTGTCATCGCACGTCCGGTCCGTGACTGGCCGGCTGGGGGAGCAGGCCAGCCGCGTGAAAGTATTGCATCGCCCCCGGGTGCAGCGGGGCCACTGCGCCGTTTGGCACCAGATCGCCGATCTTCAGGGTGAACAGCGCCGGGTGCAGGCGCCGGAAATCGGCGAAATTCTCCAACACGGCTTTGACCACCGCATAGGTCAGTGCGTCGGGTTGCCGGGCCGACGCCACAAGCAGCGTCTGCGTCCCGAACGTCGCGACGTCATCCGGATTGCCGTGATACATGCCACCCGGGATCCGCGACGCGACGTAATACGGATGCGCGGTAAGAAGCGCGGCGATCGCCGGACCCGCGAGCGGCAGCAGACGCGCAGGGCAGCCGATCGTTACTTCCTGAATGAAACCGTTCGGGTGCGCCGCCTCGAACATGATGGCGTCGACCCGGTTGTCGCACAGCGCCTGGTTCTGCTCTGCCAGACCGAGCTCGAGCGAACGCTCGAAGTCCGCCGTCGACCAGCCATAGGCGGCGAGCAGATCATCACGAATGACGGCATACGATGCGCCGCTCCGGCCGACACTGATCCGGCGGTGCCGCAGCGCCTCGAACCGCCGGATACCGGCGCCGGCACGGACGATGACGGCAAGCGTCTCCGTGTGGAGTGCGATCAGCGTGCGCAGGTCCGCATCGGGGCCTGCCGCGGCAAACTGCCCTTCCCCACGATAGGCGGCATAGGCGACATCGGATTGCACGAGGCCAAGCGCGGCGTCGCCGCGGCGGACGCGCCGGACGTTCTCGACCGATCCGTTCGAGATCACAGCCAGGCAGGGATTGGTGAGCCTTTCCTCCGCCAGATTAAATAGCCGGCAGATGGCGTTGCCGACCGGCAGCGAGACGCCGCCAGGGATTCCCGTGGCGATGGTGAACGGGGTTTGCTCGGCGGCAACGGCGGGCGCCGCCCAAATCGCCGCCACACTGGTCAGGACAGCGGCCACGGCCAGGAGCAGCCGCCCGGATCGCCAAAGCACGCCGTCCTCCCTGCCGCCTTGCGTCACGGCTCAAGCCGGTATTCGAGTTTCGCGCCACGACGCTCCAGTTCGCCGCCCACCCACGAGCCCGCACCGTCATACCACATCGTGCCGGCCACATCCGGGGTGACCAGCCTGAAGCGTGTCACCGCAACCGGGCGACCAGCCACCACGATCTGTTGGTCGGCGAGCTTGTGCACGCTGAGGCCGATCACACCGCCATACTGTGCGTCGATCACCGTCTCCTGCCGAAGAATCAGCGAACTCCACAGACAGTTGGACGTCAATGTCGCCGCCGATGCAATGAACGGCCCGGCTTGCCCGACGACCCGGAAGCCCCTTGGTATCGCGGCGCCGTCAATCCGCATGGTCTCGTCATCTTCCGTGGTGACGCTCGACAGTGCCATCAAGCGCCCGCCCTGCCAGGTTTCCTGAGAGCGGTGGCGGTACGAGAACACGGTGAAGATGAAGCGCTTCACGGTCATGTCGACCTCGGTATCGACCCGGGTGCTCGCGATGGCCGGCGTGCTTCCCACGATGTGCGTGCCAATCCGGTCGCCTTGATAGAATACCGCGAATCGCCGATTTGCCGAGCCGGTAGGCAGGGCGATCGGCGATGCGGCGAGCAGCCGATTTGGCGCAACGCTCGTGATGCCTTGAGCGAGGGCGGAAAGCAGCAGAGTGCGCCGGCGACATTCGTCGAGCCGCACCAAGCCCACGCCGTCGCCGCCCGCTCCAGCTTCAGCCACTCATCCGCCCCCAGCGTCTCGTGCACCAGCAGCGCCCTATCGGACATTCTGCCTGATGCGCGCCGATGAGTCTCTACGTTGGTGCGCCGCACTCGCCCGCCGGACCGAGCCGCGCCACCGGCCAGCCGCGGCAGGTGATGACAAATTCCTTACCCGCTCCCGCCGCCGACAGCACTTCGTCAAAATTCTGCTTCGCCTCCTTCCGCGCCAGCCAGTTCGGCTCCGCCACTTCCGGCGACCGGCGTGACCGCCTGACGGAGCTGTCATCGCGACGCCCGACGAAGCTGCGCCCCGACTTCGCCGGCGCGACCGCCGGAGACAGCGCCGCCAGCAGGCCCGCGGGCTCCAACCTGGGGCCTGCCCCGGACTGCGATCCGGGGCCTGGCGCCTCGTCGGCCCCCGGATCGCAGTCCAGGGCAGGCATCGCGCCGCTCGAAACGAGCGCATGTGCGGCAGCCAGCATCATGGCGGTCACCATGCGCGGATAGTGCGGGTCCACTGCATCCGCGTCGGCGCCGCCCCAGAACACGACACCGCTGAGCAGCCGTTCCAGCGCCGGCAGCAGAGACGTGGTCAGCGCGCTGGGCGCAAGCCCAGGTGCGACCTGTCCCAATGTCTCGACAAAGATCTCGAGCAAGGCCCTGTAGCGCCCCTTCACCGACCTCTGCGGCTCCGCCGGCAGCAGCATCACGCTGAACAACAGCGCACGGTGGGCGTCCGGCGCGGCCAGCACACCATCGTGGAACGCCTGCACCAGCGCCGCCAGACGCGTGGCGGGGTCCGCCTCGGCGGTCGCGTCATGCGCCGCGCCGACACGCCCGGTCAGCGCGACCACGTGGTCGAACAGGATCTCGGTCAGCATGTCGTCGCGGTTGCGGAAGTAATACTTGGTCGTCCCGGTCGGCAGGTTTGCCGCCTGGCTCACCTGGGTCAGTCCGACGGCGGCCAGCCCGCGCTCGGCGAACAGCCGCGCGGCCACCTGCTTCATCCGCTGTTTCTTCGCCACGACGCCGGGGCTCGGGTTGTAATACAGCGTAACGCGCCCTCCCGTCGGATCCGCGTCGCCGCCGCGCGGCGAGGCGAAGCGAGTGTTGGCGGGGCGGCGCTTGGGGTTCGTCTCGGGCTCTGTTGGCATGGGTGGGCTCGCTGTTGTGTTAGTTTGTTATACTAACACGACGCTGGGCACCGAGGCAAACGCTTTGGAGCGGCGAGGAACTCGGAACGTCACCCCATTGCCACCGTGCCTCGCAATCGTTGGTCCGATGCATCCGCGTCCATCAGCGTGCATCTGCGGTTCGTAGCCTGAAACAGATGCAACCGCAGATGAACGCGGATCAACGCAGATGTCGTTGTCAGCCGTAGGCACTACCAGTTCATATGCGCGAGCACGTTCTGCATCGGCCAGCTCGAAATCTGCATCACGCCGTCCAACGGCCGGTCCATTTCCAGGATCAGGAAAATCGCCCCGCCGATCGCGAGCGAGCAGATAAGAAATGCCAACACGACGGTGCTGTTGCGCGGCGCGTTCATGCCGAAGCTGGCGAAAATGACGGTGACCCACGATACCAGGACCACCAGCACCACGCGCTGCACGCTCGGTCCCTGCTGCTCGATCAGCAGCCAGCGCTGGCGCAGCAGATTGACGTTGATGTCTATCGCCGCGTCTTGCAACGACCTCTGGCCAGCGTCGATCGGCTTCAGGGCTCGGATCGTCTCTCGCACACGCTCCAGCAGCCGCTCGGTTTCGTCGTCCTCCAATACGGCCGGGCGCTCCCCGTGCTTGGGCCAGCCGTCCTGTAGCAACCTCTCGGTGTAGCTGCGCAGCACATCGCGGGGGACCGATGCGTCGCCGCCGTAGTCTCGCAGGGTCTCATTCAACAGCGCCAACTCGGCTGCGTAGCTGCGGATCGCACGATCGGTCGAATCGTAGGAACTCTTGGCCGTCGCGATCAGCAGGCCGAGAACCAGGGAGGCCAGCACCGACAGTATCCCGATGCCGAGCCTGATGACATCCTGCGTCTCCTTGGTCAGGTGGTGCCGCGGCAAAATGCGGTGGAGATACAGACCCGCCACTCCGCCGGCGAAAATGCAGGCCGCGACCAGCAGGCTTGCCGTGATGGTGTTCATTGCTTGCACACGCCCGTTCATGCCCCCGCTGGCCGCATCGACCGTCCCGGCAAGCCATTAGCCGTGGCGTGAGGAACCCGCACCCCTCGATTGGCCGATTTCGCTCACCCCAGTCCAATAGCCTCGGCCACCTGTCGGCGGATGCGAGCGAGCTGCTCCGCCGTGATCCGCGACGCCGTCCCGCGCACCCGCGCCTGCGAGGTCCCGGCAATCAGAGGGGACACCGCGAAGCAGGTCTTCGTGCAGCCGTTCTCCGGCGTGGGATCGATCCGCACGGACAGCTCGGTGACGACCATGCTGGCGTCCTCGGTCAACGGCACGAGGATGACGTTCGGATAGCTCGGATCGAACAACTCGCTGTCCTCGATCACCACGGCCGGCCGCAACTTGTTCGCCTCCTTGGGCAGTGCGTCGCGCCAGTCGACAACGACGATCTGCCCAGGCTGGAAGGCCGCCATGTCAGGAGATATCGGTCGAGGGTGCGCCCCAGTCCTCGTAGAACGCGCGCGCATCGGCGTTTTCCACCACGTAGCGCCCGACGGCGGCGCTTTGCGCGCGGATCTGCGCACGCCGGACATTACGGGCGGCCTCGGCGGCAATCTGCCGCAGATAGGTGGCGAGGCCGATCCCCTGGGTCCGCGCCTCGGCTTCCAGCGTGGCGCGGACATCGTCGTCGAGGCGTACGGAGATCGGCGCCGTCATGGAGATTGTCCTGGCACGATGGGTGTTGCGGTGTCGCTAAATATGTAGTGCGTGGATGTAGTGCTTTCCAGTCGTCCGCCGCGAAATCGACGGACACCCCCAGCAAGCGTAGGGCGGAAAAGCGTAGCGCATTCCGCCACCGGAACTCGGGAAAGCGCACAGTCCCGACCCGACCCGACACACCCGCGCGGCAATGTGCGGTCCGTTGCAAGCAGGGGCGACCGCGGCAGCCAGAGCGGAACCGCCCGACACAGCACGAAAGGCCAGACATCCACGTGGCGGAATGCCCCCCGGATCAAGTCCGGGGGGCGCTGTTCCGCCCTACGTTCACTAACTCATACCAACCGCCCGAATCAATGACCCTTGGTCAGCGCTCGCTTTGCCCGTCTTGGCCGGGCTTGTCCCGGCCATCCGTCGGGGCACGGTGCCACCACTGATGGCCGGGAAAAGCCCGGCCATGACGGCGAGGGAGCGGCGACAAGTGTCAGCAGCAACGGCGGTTGGTATCACTCCGCCGCTGCCCTCTCCGCCTTCACCCGCGGCAGCTCCTCCGCCGACAGCGACTGATGCGCCAACAACGCCGCCGCCGCCGCCCCCTCATCCAGCTCCGCCCGGTTCACCTTCAGGATCCCCACAGCCCG
Organism: Acetobacteraceae bacterium; assembly: GCA_041487355.1. Classification (GTDB taxonomy): domain Bacteria; phylum Pseudomonadota; class Alphaproteobacteria; order Acetobacterales; family Acetobacteraceae; genus JAMXLO01. The sequence goes on from JBGPND010000158.1 coordinate 12,172, forward strand.
CGCCAGCGCCACCTCCAGGTGCGAGCGCACCGCCACATCGATCTCGTGCGCCGTCTGGTCGCTGAACTGGCGCGGCCGCCAGAACACCCCAGGCTGCTGCAGGAACTGCCCCTG
>JBGPND010000159.1:0-12254 GCA_041487355.1 Acetobacteraceae bacterium
GTGCAGGCCGCCAAGGCCAAGGCTCGCGGCTACCGCTCAATCCGAAACCTCAAGGCCATGGTCTATCTGCTGGCCGGCAAACTCGACATCAACCCGGCTGCCTGAAGCCGTTACTACCCACACATAACAGCGAAGAACCAATTTTTTGTGTCCGATCATGGCTCCCACGGCGCCTGACACACATTGTCACAGAAAATGTTGTTTTTGAAAAACCTGGGTGAAACCTGACCTCGCCAATGCGCCAGGCAACGGATCCTCTGTTGCACAGGCATTGGAGATTCGAATGAAGAAGAAGATTCTGGCGATCAGTGGTATCGCCGCCGCCACCTTGCTCATCGGTGGTTGGGCTTTGGCACAGTCACCCGGTCATGGTCCTGGTCGAATGCGCGGTATGGACCCGGGAATGCACGATCAGATGGGGCCAGCCATGCGAGGTCAGATGGGCCCCGGTGGGATGGGTATGGGGCCTGGAATGATGGGGATGACCCAGGGCACCGCGACCATGGACGAACACCGTGACATCCAGGACCTGGTTTTCAGTCATGATCGTATCAAACGCACGGTGACAAACCTTCCGAACGGCATTCGCACGGTCACGGAATCGGACGATCCGCGGGTCGCGGCGGTCATCAAGAAGCACGTCGCCGAAATGGGACAGCGGGTCGAAGGAGGGCGTGACCCAAATTTGCCCATCGAAAGCCCGGCGCTGCACGCGATCTTCCTCGACAAGGACAAAATCAAAAGCACGTATGAGGTGACGGAGAAAGGGATCATCGTCGTCCAGACCTCGGCCGACGCGGGTGCTGTCAAAGCGCTCCAGGATCACGCGGCGGAGGTGACCGATCTTGCCCAACGCGGGATGGTCGCCATGCACGAGGCCATGCTGAGGAACGGCGGCGGCATGATGGGACGCGGTATGCACGGTGCGATGGCCGAACCACCGCGACGGGACTGAGGACGTAAACGCCCTCGCCGGCCAAACCGGCACACCATGTCATCGGCCCTTGATGACGGAAAAGTTAGCCTCGCGGGCCGATGACACGTGGCGGAAGCGTTATGCGGGTTGAACAATGTTCGCTGCCACATCGTATCTCTTTGGGGCCCCGGTCATCGTGGCAGCGAAATAATCGCGCGGAGACCACCCGCGAGCCGATTGGCCAGAGTGACATGCCCGTCATGTGCTTGCGCGATCGCCTGCGCGATGGCCAGGCCCAGGCCGGTACCGCCTGTCTCCCGGCCGCGGGATTGTTCCAGTCGGTAGAATGGCTCAAAGACCCGTTGCAGTTCCGCATCGGGAATCCCAGGCCCTTCATCGTCGATCGCGATTCTGATGGTCTCGGGCGACGCAAGCAGTTCGACCCTTCCCGACTTGCCGTATTTTACCGCGTTGTCCAGCAGGTTGGTCACCGCACGCCGCAAACTGGCGGGCCGGCACTCGATGACAACCGGCTCGGCCGGCGCCATTGTCACCGGTATTCCAGCGTCGGCCAGGTCATCGACAATGGCCGCCAACAGGGCGGTTAGATCGGTGCGGCGCAGAGGTTCGGCGGCGGTCTCATCCCGCGCGTACCGCAACGTCGCGTCGATCATGGCGTCCAGTTCGCCAATGCTGGCGAGCATCCGGTCGCGCTCCTCGCCCTCATGCAGAGCTTCGGTGCGAAGGCGCAGTAACGTCAGCGGGGTGCGCAGGTCGTGCGACAGCGCGGCCAGCATGTGCGTCCGGTTCTCCAGCAGCCGCCGCAGACGCGCTTGCATCTCATTAAAGGCATGGGCCGCCTGACGCATCTCCCGGCTGCCCGTCTCCGCGATCGGCGGCGCCTTGACATCGCGTCCAAGCCGCTCAGCCGCTCGGGCGACGATACCGAGCGGTGCGGTCACCCGCCGTACAGCCCAGATGGAAGTGAGCACGACGATACCTGCCATGACCGTCATGGCGAACACGAACCGCCATGAAGCCGACGGGCCGGCGTCCGGAAGTAGGGCGGTGAAGGATAGCCATTGCCCGTTCGACAGCCGGACGTCGGCCTGAAGGCCGTGCGAGACGGCCGCGCCATGCATCCAAGGCCCCATCATGGGCATGGGATGCACTGGTCCGGTAAGCCGCGCGCCTGATGCACCAGCGACAACGACGCGCAGGCTCGCCGCCATGGCTTGCGGCAACTGCTCGGCGAGATAGAGCCGGATCGGCGAGGCAGTGGAATCAGTATCCTCGGCGGCCGTCGCTTGTGGCCGCGTCGAAAGAGAAACACGCAGCGCCGGATCGCTCGCGGCGGCGACAATGCGGCTACGCCAATCCTCCGGTGCCTCGTCGACCAGGCGAGCCAGGTTGGCGATGCGTTGCGCCACCGCGTAGCCTCCGACCGCGCGCACCGCCTGCTCCCGGTCGGTCGCATAGATCCAACTGGCGACGAGGTGGGAGGCGACCAGGCCCCCGAGCAGGATCAGGATCATCTGGCCGACGAGGGTCCGCGGCAGTAATCGCGTCATGCCTGACTCACGGTTGGCGTGAACATGTAGCCGCCGCCCCAGATCGTTTTGATCACCTGGGGATCGGCGGGATCGCGTTCGAGTTTCTTGCGCAACCGGCTCACCTGCGTATCGATGCTGCGATCAAACGCCACAGCCGCACGCCCGCGCGCCAGGTCGAGGAGTTGGTCGCGGCTCAGCACGCGCCGCGGCCGTTCGGCGAAGGCCAGTAAAAGCTCGTATTCTCCAGTGCTGAGCGGCACCGTCACCCCATCTTCGCGCAACAGATCCCGGCTCTTGGTATCCAGAATCCAACGGTCGAATTGGTAACGCTTCGGTGTTTTGCCACGCGCGGTCCCGGCATCTTCGATTCGCCCGCGCCGCAGCACGGCGCGGATGCGGGCGATCAACTCGCGGCTGCCAAAGGGCTTGGGCAGATAATCGTCGGCACCCATCTCCAGTCCAATGACCCGATCCACCTCCTCGCCTTTGGCAGTGAGCATGATGATCGGCACGTTGCTTTCGGCGCGAATGGCCCGGCAGAGCGACAGACCATCCTCACCTGGCAGCATCAGGTCGAGCAGGACGAGATCAATCCGACTGATCGCCAGGCTCTTGCGCAAGGCCTTGCCATCTGCCGCGGCGCTGACCCGGAACCCTTCTCGAGCCAACACGCGCGCGACCAATTCGCGGATCTCGCGGTGGTCGTCCACGATCAGGATGTGCGGCGCGGCGTTCATGGATGGAAGGTAAGCGGCCGGAGACGGAAAGCCTTCCGAAAAATTGTGGCGGGATGTGTCCGCGGGCCGTTGCGACAATCCTTGTCACAAATTCGGTTGCCGCCGACAGACTCCGATGACAGGCGAGGTCCAGATGTTCCGCGACGGCCGACCTCGCGCCGCAATATGACAGGAGCATCTCAATCAGGAAAATCACCAAGGTCCTGGCGATCGGCACAATTGTCGTCGCGGTCGGGGGCATCGGCCTGGCGGCCGTGGCGGAATCGTCCGGTCCGGGATCTGGTCCCTCCTCCATGCACGGACACATGGGGCCTGGCATGATGGGCATGGGGTCCGGAATGATGGGGATGACCCAGGGCTCCGCGACCATGGACGAACACCGTGACATCCAGGACCTGGTTTTCAGTCATGATCGTATCAAACGCACGGTGACAAACCTGCTGAACGGCTTTCGCACGGTCACGGAATCAGACGACCCGCGAATTGCGGCGTTGATCAAAAAACACGTTTCGGAAATGGGACGGCGGGTCGATGCCGGGCGTGATCCGGGTTTACCGGTCGAAAGTCCGGCGCTGCACACGACCTTCCGGGAGAAGGATAAAATAAAGGGTGCGTATCAGATGACCGATAAGGGAAGCATCGTTGTCCAGACCTCGACCGACGCAAATACGGTCAAAGCTCTCCAGGATCACGCGGCGGAAGTGACCAATCTGGCCCGACTCGGGATGGTTGCGATGCACGAGGCCATGCTGAGGAACGGTGGCGGCATGATGGGACATGATAAGCACGGTGCAATGGCCGAACAGTAATTCCGATAACGTCGCCACGCGCGATCCCGTGATTGCGACGACCCGTCTTGGTGCTGATGCCTTCGGCTTTTGATATTGACCGGTAAGAGCATGTCGATGGCCGCTTGCATCACTCTGAGTCTCGTGCACAGTCTTCGATCAATCGACGCGTCAGCCGTTGGTTCGAATGATGAGAGATTCCCCATTTCCTACCGACGGCATTATGTTGCATCACCAGACCGGTTGAACAACTTCTACTGTCGTGACGGCGACGCGCTCGTCGTGGCAGGGAAACGGTCGCGCTTAGTCCACCCGCCGTCCGGCTGGCCAGCGTGATTTGCCCCGCCATGCGAATGCACCCTGATTTGCTCAAAATGATGGAACGGATGAGATTCGAAATCTCGACCAAGACCTGAAGGCCCCCGGCGAGATTCGAACTCACGGCCCCAAGATCAGGAAGCCGAGATCGCCGGTTGATTGGCCGGAATCGGACGCGGCCTTGAACGCGGTTGGGCGGCCGTCATTGGTTAATCAAGCGATCACGGGATTTTCCCAGACGCTTGGTGCGGGAATGGCGTTGGGGGTAGAAGTGGGGGCAAAAATTAATCCTTAGAGAAATATTGTTATTAGACAGAGACTTGCAGGGTTATATGGCGGATGGGGTGGGATTCGAACCCACGAACCCTTGCGGGTTGGCGGTTTTCAAGACCGCTGCCTTAAACCGCTCGGCCACCCATCCAGCAGCGCCAGAACGCCCGCCAGCAATCTAATTCGCTCGCACCGCCCGGTCGATCTCGGCCTCGCTGATGCCAAGCTTGCCCGCGGCCTCCCGGATGTCGTGCCAGGTCGTTGCATCCACCTCGATGCCCATCGCGGCACGCTGTCGCGCCGCGCGGCGCTCGGGCTCGCCGGGCAGCAGGACCTCGTCGAAGCCCGGCGCGATGCGGGAGGAGCGGATATGCGCCTTGGTGGCCTCGATGTTCTGCACGATCGCCCCCGGATCGCCCAGCCGTGACAGGTCGATCACCGTCGCCAGCATCGAGTTGAGGATGCCGCCCTGGGTGGGCTGGTCCACCCGCTGCCCCCCGCCGATCGCGCCGGCCATGATCTCGCACATCACGGCCAGTCCCGAGCCCTTGTGCCGGCCGAACGACAGCATTGCGCCGGTGTGGTCGCGGATGAAGCCGGCGGGGTCGTCGGTCGGCTGGCCATTCGCATCGATCAGGCAGCCGTCCGGCACCGGCACGCCCTTGTTGTATGCCACGCGCGCCTTGCCGGCGGCGATCGTGGTGGTCGCCATGTCCAGCAGCAGCGCCGGCCCGTCGTTATCTCCCGCTGGGCCGGGGACGGCGGTACAGAACGGGTTGGTGCCTAGGCGGGGCTCGGCGCAGGCCCAGGGTGCCTGCACGTCGCGACCGTCGGCGACATTGACGAAGGCGGTGAACGCCATGCCGGCGCGGGTCGCCTGCTCGGCGTAGGTGCCGATGCGCCCGACGTGGGAGCTGTTGCGCAGCGCCAGCACGCAGGCGCCGGTCTCGCGCGCCCGCGCGATGGCGCGGCGCACCGCCTCGGCCGCCATGCGCTGGCCGAAGCCGCGGCGCGCATCGATCACCAGCAGCGCGCCGGCGTCCAGCACGGTGTGCGGCGTCTGGTTGGGCACCAGCAGCCCGTCCTGCAGCAGCCGGACATAGGCGGGCAGCATGCCGACGCCGTGGCTGTCATGGCCCGAGAGGTTGGCGCGCACCAGGTGGTCGGCAACCTCGTCCGTTTCCTCCGGCGAGCTCCCCATGCGGCCGACGATCAGGCTGGTGAGCGCGTGGAGCGCCTGCGGGGTGAAACTGGGCATGGGGCGTTGTGTCTCCGTGGCGGCGCTTGTGTTTCCGTTGCAGAGTCTTCATAGCGGAATCCGGACGGTGCGGCAGTGGGCCGGCCAGGATGCAGCGTTGTTCCGCTGGCGCGGCCGGCAGGCGAGGGGGAGATGGTCCGGTCGATCCGTACCTACAGTGACTTGTGGCTGCGCCGGCACCGGGAGACGCATGCGAAGCAAGCCGTCTTCGGGACGCACCGCCATCCATATCTGCTCAGCACGATGCGCGCCGTCGCGGCCGCGGCGCAGGCGGTCGCGGGCGCTCCGCCGAGCCTGCTGGACTATGGCTGCGGCAAGGGTGTGTTCGTGGAGGAAATGCGCCGGCTCGGCCGGTTCGCCGACATCGTGGGATTCGATCCGGCGCTGGACCAGTTCAAGATCCGGCCGACGCGGGTCTTCGATGTCGTCACCTGCCTCGACGTGCTCGATCAGCTCGAGGACCGGTTCGTCGGCGCGGCGATCGAGGACGTGGCGCAATTCGCCGGGCGCGCCGCGGTGTTCAGCATCATCACTAGGCAGTCACCGCAATTCGCTCACCTGAGGCCGCGCTCGGCCTTGGTCTGGCGTCAGTTGATCGAACGCCACCTGCGCGTGACCTCGACCGAGATCCGCACGGCGAGCGAGTGGGAAATCGCCATGGAAGGCGCGTGCCCGGAGCGGGTGATCATCGTGGCGGCGCCGCGGTGGGAAGTTGATGGCTGAGGCGTAGCTGCCCGGAAAAGCGGAGGGGCGGCGCTTGCGGCGCCGCCCCTGTAAAGAAATCCGACGAGTCGGGTTACTTGCGCCAGCGCCGGCGGGCCAGACCGAGACCGAACAGGCCGGCACCGAGCAGCGAAAGCGTCATCGGTTCCGGGGCGCCGTGGATGGTGCAGGTGCCCGCGCCGATGCAGGTGATCGTGCCGGCCGCGTAGATCGTCGTCGGTGCGTCGCCGTTCACGCTGTCCCGCTCCGCCACCTTGTAGACGCTGGACACGCCACCGCTGCCGGGCTCGCCGAACAGGTTGTGGGTCTCGTCGCCGTTCACTGCGGTGTAGCCGGCAGGCAGGTCGAGCAAGCCATTGGCGGTCGCGAAGAAGCCGGAGTTGTGGCCGATAGGGACAGTGGAGCCCACCGCATCCGGCACATAGGCAAAGGCGGCCGTATCGCTAGCACCGGTCTCGCCCAGGATGCCGCCGCCGGCGTTGAAGAATGCGGCGATCTGTGTCGCGAAGCCGGCCAGCGTCGTTCCTGTGCCGGGCGGGTTGTCGCAGCCGCCGCAGGAGGTCACGGAAGCCACGACGAACGCGCTGTACACGCTGTGGTTGAAGTCCGTGCCCGTGACCAAGCCCACGGTCTTGGCGACCACGTTGCCGCCGCCGATGATGCCGGAGACTAGGTTGGTCGCCTCGATGCCGTTGTCAATCACCAGCACGGGCAGGCCGCTGCCAGCGCGGACGTAGCTCAGTTCGGCAGTGCTTGCCGCCACCGCGCCGCTACTCTGGTGGAAGTCGTTGTCGTGTCCGGTCAGCACGACCCTGCCCGCACTCGCCGGCGCCGCAATCCCCAGGGCCAACGCGCCGACGCCTGCCAAAAGTGAGTATTTCATCGGATTCCTCGCCGTTTAGTTGCCGCTGCCGATACGCTCGGCCGTGCCAGACCAGATTGGAAGCAAACCGCGTGCCACTCTTCTAACCTATTGACAAAGCGGGAAATATCTCGATCTGCGGTCTGCCCGATACTGCCACATGTAAAGTCTGCCGACAGCCAGGTGTCATTCCAAGGAGGCGACCCCGCCGGTGTTCCGCGGCGCTGGCTTTGGCCGGCCCGGGCGCGATATGCTGCGGCGCCATGGCACTCCTCGAGCGACGAACCCCTGCCGCGTCCGCGCGCGACCCTGGGCGGAATGACGCCTGCCCTTGCGGCAGCGGACGCAAGTACAAGCACTGCTGTGCCGCGAAGCCGCCCGTCGCCGGCGAGCCACAGCGGGCGGGCTCCGCGTCAGGCCGGCGTGCCGAGCTGGAACAGGTCGTATCGCTGCGCAACGCCGGGCGCTTCGCGGAGGCGACGAGACTCGCGCAGTCGTATACGGCGCGAAACCCGCGGGATGCAGCGGGGCACAACGAGCTTGGGTTGGTGCATCTTTACGCCGGACGCGCCGCCGACGCGCTGCCCTGGTTCATGCAGGCCGTCTGCCTCGCGCCCGATGTCGCTGAAAACCACTACAATGCCGGCTTTGCGCTGGAGCAGCTTGGCCGTGACGCCGAGGCGATCACCGCGTTGCGGCGCGCCGTGGCGTTGCACCCGCGCTATGCCGAAGCCCTCGAGCGGCTCGGCATCCTGCTACTGAACCACGACCAGCGCGGCGAGGCATTCGACTGTTTTCGCCGCGTGGCGGCGGCCGAGCCAGGGAGCGTGCTGGGCCGCCTCAATTGCACCAAGGTGCTGGTCGAGGAAGGCAAACAGGCCGAAGCGGAGGCCTTCCTGCGCCAGACCATAGCGTTGCATCCGGCGAGCGCCGAGGCGAAGCGCTTTCTCGCCGGTCAATTGCGCGAGCGCGGGAGGTTCGAGGAGGCCATTCCCCTGCTGGAACAGGCAACCGAGGGCAGCCCGTTCCAGGCGGCCACCGCCTATTTCGACCTGGCGATGTCCAAACGCATCACCAGCGATGACCAGCCGATGCTGCAACAGATGCGTGCCCTGCTGGAATACACCCCGCTGTCGCGGCTCGGGCGCCAACGAGTCCATTTCGGGTTGGGGAAGGCACTCGACGACCTGGGCGACTACGAAGCCGCGATGCGACATTTCGATGCCGGTAATCGCATCGTCGCCGAGGCGCGTCCGTTCGATCGCGCGCATTTCGGTTCGAGCGTGCAGCGCCTGATCACCGGCACCACGGCGGAGTTCTTCCAGACGCACCAAGACCTGGGCTCGCCGTCGGAATTGCCGGTGCTGATCCTGGGTATGCCGCGCTCCGGCACCACGCTGGTCGAGCAGATCGTCTCGAGCCATCCCGAGGTGGCTGGCGGCGACGAGCTGACCTTCTGGAACCACGCAGCGGAGGAATTCGGGCGCCTGGGCGAAGCGGGCGCGACCCCCGAGCACATCGAGCGGGTCGCCGCGGAATACGAGTCCGTGCTGCGCAAGATCGGACCGACGGCACGCAGGGTGACGGACAAGCTGCCCGGCAATTTCCTATGGATCGGGCTGTTCCACCTGATGTTTCCCAAGGCGCGCATCATCCATTGCCGACGCCATCCGGTGGACACCTGCCTGTCCAATTATTTCGCCGATTTCAGTTCGCCGACGCCCTACGCCTACGACAAGGGTCATCTGGTCTTCTACTACAGGACATACCGGCGGCTGATGGACCACTGGCGCAGCGTGTTGCCGCCTGGCGTGATGCTGGAGGTGGATTACGAGGAGCTGGTGGCCGAGCGTGAGCGCATCACCCGGCAGATGATCGACTTCGTCGGCCTGGACTGGAACGATGCCTGCCTGCGGCCGGAGGACAACCAGCGCGCCGTGAAGACGGCGAGTAACTGGCAGGCGCGCCAGCCGGTCTATCGCAGCTCGACGGAGCGCTGGCGGCGCTACGAGCCTTGGCTTGGCGAACTGCGTGAGCTGCTCGACGATGCGGCCGACGAGGCACAGCCGGTATCCGACAATGCCAAGATTCCGCTCGCCCGCCGCCTGCGTGATGCCGGCCGGCCCGAGGAGGCGCTGTCGGTGCTGCGCGAGGCGCTGCGGCACTCGCCGTTTGATCCGGTTCTCTACAGTGATGCCGGCGCAGTGTGCCTGCTCACCAACCGCGTCGAACTCGCGGTGGACTGCTTCGAGCGGGCCATCGGCCTTTGCCCGCACTTCGCCACGGCGCATTACAATCTGGGTGCCGCGCTGGAGCGGCAGGGGCGCACTCGCGAGGCCGTCGCCGCGCTGCGTCAGGCTATCGCGCTGCCGCCGAATCTGGGGCAGGCGTATAGCCGGCTCGGCAACCTGCTGCAGGCGCAGGATGAGCGCGACGAGGCAGTGGCATGCTTTCGTCGCGCCAGGGAGCTGTTGACGAATCCGGCCGACCAGGAACTGGAGGAAGCCAAGCTGCTGCTGGCGGAAGGGCGGCCCGGCGAAGCCGAACCGAAGCTGCGCTCGGTGGTCGCTGCCGACCCCGCCAACAGCCTGGCGCACGCGATGCTGGGCGATGTGCTGGGTGAGTCCGGGCGGTTCGAGGAAGCGATCACGCTGCTGCGGAAGGCGACAGAGCTGGACCCCAACCGGGTCGGTGCCTGGCACAATCTGGCGATCCTCACCAGGGTGTCCGACGTTGACCGCTCCCTGGTTGAGCAGATGGCCGACGTGCTGGAGCAGCCGGGACGCACCGAGTTCGAACGCACCCTGCTGCATTTCGCGCTCGGCAAGCTGCACGACGACCTCGCCGACTATGCGCAGGCGATCCGGCATTACGACCAAGCGAACGCGCTTGAGCATCGCAAGCTGGCATTCGATCGCGACGCATTCGCCGCCAGCATCGACAGGCTGATCGAGACCTTCACCCAGGACCGTTTCAAGCAACAAGCGGCGCGGGCGTCGGCGAGCGAGTTGCCGCTGTGCATCCTCGGCATGCCGCGCTCGGGCACCACGCTGGTGGAGCAGATCGTCTCCGCGCATCCGTCCGTGGCGGCCGGCGGCGAGCTGACATTCTGGAGCGAGCGCGGCGCTGAGGCGGACGACGCAGGCGCGGTGACCGGGCTGGCCACGGATTACCTGACGCTGCTGCGACGGATCGGGCCGGAAGCGGCGCGGGTGACCGACAAGAATCCGTTCAACTTCCTCTGGGTCGGCCTGATCCACCTCGCTCTGCCGCAGGCGCGCATCATCCATTGCAGGCGCGATCCGATCGACACCTGCCTGTCGATCTACTTCACCCGCTTCGCCTCGCCACAGCCGTTTGCTTACGATCGCGGCGACCTGGCATTCTATTATCGCCAGTACGAACGGCTGATGGCGCATTGGCGGGCCGTGCTGCCGTCCGACCGGCTGCTGGAGATCGACTACGAGGCGTTGACCGCCGATCCCGGGCAGCACACGCGGCGCATGATCGAGTTCTGTGGCCTCGACTGGGACGATGCCTGTCTCGCCCCCGAACGCAACCAGCGCGTGGTGCGAACGGCCAGCGTGTGGCAGGCGCGTCAGCCGGTCTATCGACGCTCGGTCGAGCGGTGGCGGAATTACCAGCCGTGGCTTGGCGAACTCGCGGCACTCCGGCGCGGAGGGGAATGATGCGGCATCTCTGGCAGACCCTGGTCGGTATCACGCTCCTGCTGCCAGCGCTGTCGGCACGCGCGGAGGATGGCCCGGTGTTGGCGCCGCCGCACGATGTCGCGGTAGTATACAAGCTCACCGGAGCCAGCCAGCAGCAGGGCGCGACGAAGCTGCAGGTCACCTACGCCGATCGGGGGCGGGTGCGGCTGGACTTCTTCCGCTATGTCGAAGCGAAGTACCCGTTCGGCTCGCTGATCTTCGATCCTCCGGCCGACCGCGTGATCACCGTAGTGCCGGAGCGGCAGGGCTACGTGGAGCGCGACGTCGGCAAGCTGCCCAGTCCGGGGAGCTTTCTGAATGCAAAGATGAACTTCACCCGCCAGGGCAAGGCGATGATCGCGGGCATGCAATGCACCGACTGGCACGTGTTCAACGGCACCGCCGGCGAGGGCACGGCCTGCGTGACCGATGACGGCGTGGTGTTGCGCGCAACACGCGACAAGCCGGTCGAGGGTTCGATGGAGGCGACGGCGGTGCAATACGGATCGCCACCGCCGGAAATCTTCGCGCCACCTCCCGGCCTCAAGCTGCTCGCGCCCGTGCAGCAGGGCACGCCGCCGCGGCCGCCGCGGTGAACTGCGCACGCGTCGCCGCGAGATTGCTGCCTCGCTGCGTTCCTCGCAATGACAGGGTGTCCGCGAACAAGGAGGAGCGAATGAGTGGGTGCAGCTGGCGCAGGACGGCGCGGGTGGCGGGTCTTCTCCCGGTGGCTCTGATGTGCCTCTTGTCACCGGCGCACGCCGAGGCGCAGAGCGCGGATCGTCCGGTCCTGCTGCCCACACGCGATGTCGCCGCGATCTACCAGGTCAGCGGGTCGGTTCCGATGGACGGCGCACAGAAGCTGCAGATCACTTACACCAAGGCGGGCGAGCGCACCCGGGTCGATTATTTCCGTTGGATCGAGGCAAAATACCCGTACATGGCGGTGATCTTCGACCGGCCGGCCGATCGCGTGACCGCCATAATGGCGGAGCGCAGGGCCTATGTTGAGCGTCCGGTGGCCAAGACCGAGAATCCCGCCGCGTTCCTCAGGCCGGGCATGCGCTTCACGCGTCAGGGCACGGCGACGGTGGCGAATATCGCGTGCACCGAATGGAA
>JBGPND010000160.1:0-12064 GCA_041487355.1 Acetobacteraceae bacterium
CGGGGCGACGAAGCGCTGATCGATGTGCAGGCAGCGGCCGAAGAAATACTCGGCTGCCTCGGTGTAGAGATCCATCGCCTGCTGACGGCTTTCCGCCACCGCAACGGTTTGGGCGAAGCCGGCGCGGTACGGATTGCGGTCCTTGCCGAGTCGCGCCATCTCGTTCCAGAACCCATCCATCGTGGCCTGGCCGACCTTGTGGCCGTAGTACGAAAGATAGCTGTAGACGTAGTCCATCTCGGCGCACCACTGCCAGGTCTCGATCGATCCGCCGCCTGGAATCCAGATCGGCGGATGCGGGCGCTGGATCGGGCGCGGCCAGATGTTGACATAGCGCTGTTGGTTGAAGCGGCCGTTGAACGCGAAGGTGTCGCGTTCCGTCCAGGCCCGCATGATCAGCTCATGCGCCTCATAGTACCGCTCGCGAAGCTGGGACGGGTTCTGGCCATAGGCGAAGCAGGTGTCCATCGGCGTGCCCACCGGGAATCCCGCGATCAGCCGCCCGCCGGAGATGCAGTCGATCATGGCGAATTCTTCGGCAACGCGCGTCGGCGGATTGTACAGCGCCAGCGAGTTGCCCATGACGCAGATCGTGGCGTCGGTCGTGCGACGGGCAAGCGAGGCTGCGATCAGGTTGGGCGAGGGCATCAGCCCATAGCCGTTGGAATGATGTTCGTTGACGCAGATCGCATCGAACCCGCATTCGGCCGCGTATTCCAACTCGTCCATGAAGTCGTTGTACATGTGGTGCGCGCGGCGAGGGTCGAACAGCGAGGAATGGATGTCGACCCACACCGAGGGATGCTTCTCGCGGAAATCCGCGGGCAGCTCGGTGTATGGCATCAGGTGGAACCACATGAACTTCATGACGTCCTCCGGCGGGAGTTTCCGCCAAGGATTGTGCCGGCACCTGCTTTGGAAGAAAAGGTCCGCCACACGGTGAAAGTTCCTCTCGGAGCCCGATCATGACCCAACGCATCGCCATCGGCGGCTTCCTGCACGAGAGCCACTCCTTCGCGCCACAGCCGACCACCTACGCCGATTTCGTGCATCCGGCCGGCTTCCCACCACTGACTGAGGGCGCGGCGGTGCTCGATGCGGTGCGCGGCACCTCGGTACCCGCTGCCGGCGCACTCGCTGCCGCCGAAGCGGCCGGCGCCGCCGTGATCCCGCTCGCCTGGTGCTTCGCCAATCCTGCCGGCCCGGTGCAGGACGAGGCATTCGAGCGCATCGCGGCCCTGATCTGCGCCGAGCTCTCGCGTGCGCTGGATGAAGCCCCGCTGGACGGTGTCTATCTCGATCTGCATGGCGCCGCCGTGGTGGAGAGCTTTCCCGACGCCGAAGGCGAGCTGCTGCGGCGCGTCCGCGCCATCGTCGGCAACACACCGGTCACCATCAGCCTCGATCCGCACGCCAATCTGACCTCGCAGATGGTCACGCTCGCAGACGCCGTCGTGCCGTTCCGCACCTATCCGCATGTCGACATGAAGGAAGCCGGCGCCCAGGCGATGCGGCTTCTGCTCCAGCGCATCAACCGCGGCAGGCCATGGGCGCGCGCCTTCCGTCAGTTCGATTTCTGGATTCCGATCGGCAGCCAGTGCACGCTGCTGCAGCCGATGAAGGAGATGATGGAGGAACGCGCCTCGCTCGCCGAACGCCTCGGCGTGGCGGAGCTCGCCTTCTGCTTTGGCTTTCCCTACGCCGATTTTGCCGATTGCGGTCCCGCACTCGCCGCCTATGCCGACACGCAGGCGAAGGCCGACGCGGCGGCCGACGCGTTCGCCGCCCATGTCGCCGCACGCGAGAGCGCATTCGTGCAGGAGACGCTGCCGGCGGCCGAGGCGGTGTCCGAGGCGAAGCGCCTTGCGGCGGGCGCGTCGAAGCCGATCGTGATCGCCGATACGCAGGACAATCCCGGCGGCGGCGGACACGGCGACACGACCGGCCTGCTCGCCGAACTGGTACGCCAGAAGGCGAAGGGTGCGGTGCTCTGCCTGATCAACGATGCGGAGAGCGTCGCCGCGTGTCATGCGGCAGGTGAGGGTGCCACTCTGTCGCTCTCGCTCGGCGGCAAATCCGATGGTCTGCCGTTCGATTGCGCGGCGCGCGTGCTGAAGCTTACCGATGGCCGCTTCACGCTCACTGGACCGATGGGTGCCGGCAATCCCGGCAATCTGGGGCCATGCGCGCTGCTCGACATCGATGGCGTGCGCGTGATGGTGGTGTCGCACAAGATGCAGGCGCTGGATCAGGCGATCCTGCGGCATGTCGGCGTGGAACCGAGCGAGTGTCCGATTCTGGCGCTGAGATCCTCGGTGCATTTCCGCGCCGATTTCGGGCCGATCGCGGAGAAGATCATCGTCGGCATCGCGCCGGGACCGGTGGTGGCGGATCCGGCGATACTCAATTTCCGCTATGTGCGTGCGAACGTGCGCCGTCGGCCGCGCGCCGGCTGAACTCCCTACCGTCATGGCCGGGACAAGCCCGGCCATGACGGCGAAGTATTCGACGATCAGACCAGGTTCACCTTGCCGGTGGCGATATCGTAAACGCCGCCGGCAACCTTCACCTTGCCACCGGCAATCAATTCGGCCAGCAGCGGCTTCGCGACGGTGACGTGCTGTATGGTCTGCCGCACGTTCTCGACGATCGCCGCGTCCAGCAGGTTCGCCGGTTGCGTCTTCTGTGCGGCGAGCACGGCAGGCTTCACCTGATCGATCAGTCCTGGCAGGTGGCCGGGCAGCGTCGCGTTCTCGTTCACGGCCTTGATCGCCGCGTCGACGGCGCCGCAATTGCTGTGGCCGAGCACGAAGATCAGTGGCGCGCCGAGGAACTGTGCGGCGTATTCCAGGCTGGCCAGGCCTTCCTCCTCGAGGATGTTGCCGGCAACGCGCACCACGAACAGATCGCCCGGCCCCTGATCGAACACGAACTCCGGCCCGACGCGCGCATCTGCGCAGCTCAGGATCGAGGCGACCGGACGATGCGTGGTGACCCGCGCCGCGCGTCCGACGGCGAAGTCGCGCACATGCGTCTTGTTGGCGAGGTAGCGCGCGTTGCCGTCCATGATTCGGTGCAGGGCTTCGTCGCCGCTGATCGTGCTCGGCGGGGCAGGGCCGGCGGCTGCAACGGCCAACGCGGCCGAAAATGCGCCGAGCAGACCGCGACGCGACAGACGCGATCGCGACGGCACGCTGCATTGCTCACACATTGTCGGTTCCCTCCGTTCCCGTCATGGCCGGCCACGACGATGTAGCATTGCGAACACGTCGGCGGCACGAGGGATTGGCGCAACCGCACCGTAGCCCGTGCATTTCAGGGCGGCGGCGACGCTGGCGTAACGTGCGGCCTGTTCAGGGGTATCGCTGGCGAGGATGCGTGCCAGGAAGCTGCCGCAGAACGTGTCGCCGGCGCCGGTGGCATCGACCACCCGCACGTCGTGCTTCGGGATGCGCACGCGATGCTCCGGCGTCGCCATATATGCGCCGGACTCGCCCATCTTCAGCACCACCACCTTCGGCCCGAGCCGCAGGTAGAAATCCAGCATCGCGTCCGGATCGGTGAGGCCGGTCAGGGTCTGCACGTCCTCGATCCCGGGCAGCGCATAGTCGGTCTGCGCCATCGCGGCGTGCATTACCGCGGCGGCGCGCGCCGGCGGCCACAGGCGAGGGCGGTAATTGGTATCGTACGCAACCTTCGCCCCGTTGCGCCGGGCGATGTCGATCGCGGCGAACACGGCGTCGGCCGCCGAATTGGAAATCCCCTGGCTGATGCCGGAGACATAGAACATCCGCGCCGCGGCGATCGCCGCCGCAGGCAGATCCGCCGGTGTGTACATCGCGGCGGCGGAGTTGGCCCGGTAGTGCAGGAAGTGATGGCCCTGCGCGTCGTGGGTGACGAAATACACGCCGGTCAGCCAGCGGTCGGTGCGGATCACCGTGGAGGCGTCGACACCCTCGCGCGCCCACAGCGCCATGAAGCTATCGCCCGGCATGTCCTGGCCGAGCGCGGTGATGTAGCCGACGCGCGCACCCTGTCGTGCCGCGGCGATCGCCGCGTTTGAGGTGTCGCCGCCATGGCCTTCCAGGTAATGCTGAGAGCCATCCGGTTGCAGCGGGAGCTGGTTGAATTCCAGCATCGGCTCGCCCATGCACAGCAGGTCGACCATCAGGCGGCACCCGTCACCTGCCGCGCCGCGGCCACGATCGTGGCGCGGTCGCCGGCGGCGATCCGCTTCTCATCGACCAGTGCGCCGCCCATGCCGACGAAGGCGGCGCCTGCCGCCAGGTACGCGGCGACATTGCCTGGTTCCACACCGCCGGTGGGGCAGAACGCCACGTCCGGCAGCACGCTGCGCAGCGCGCGGATATGCGCCGGCCCGCCGACCGAAGACGCGGGAAACACCTTCACCACATCGGCGCCGGCTGCCAGTGCGGCGCGTACCTCGGTCGGTGTCAGCGCACCCAACATCAGCACAGCATCGGCCGCCCGGCACGGCGCGGCGAGCGAGGCATCGACCCAGGGCGCGACGATGAAGCGCGCACCGACGGCGAGGCAGGTCTCCGCCGTGGCGCGGTCCGGCACCGTGCCGGCGCCGACCAGCAACGCGGGATCGCCTGCCAGTTCGCGGATCAGCGCGGGCGCATCGGGGATCGTCATGGTGATCTCGAAGATGCGCAGCCCGGCATCGCGCAACCACTGCACGGCAGTGACCGCGTGGCGGGCTTCGTGCGTGCGCACCACCGGCACCACGCGTGCGGCACGCAATGTATCGAGCAACGGATGCGTCATCATGGCCGCGCCCTTTTACGATCCAGCTTGACAGCGTAACCCCGGATCGGGCGCGATGGCAGCATCAGGCAACGCCCAGGAGGATCCATCCATGCCCGACGGTATGATCAAGGCCCGCAAGCGCCTGCTCGCCGACGAACCCTCGCCGCCCTCGCACTACATCGACGTGGTGAACGCCGCCTGGGAAACCTCGAAGTTCCCCGGCATCGAGCACAAGGTGCTGTACAGCGATCCGCAGACCGGCATGGCGACGCTGCTGTTCCGTCTCGCGCCCGGCGCGGTGGTGCCGCTGCATGAGCATACCGGCGTGGAGCTGACCTATGTGCTGGAAGGCAGCCTGATGGATGATGAAGGTGTCTGCACCGCGGGCAATTTCGTCTGGCGCCCGACCGGCAATACCCACGTGGCGCACGCGCCGAACGGCGCGTTGATCCTCGGCGTGTTCATGAGTCCGAACCACTTCGCCGAGGGGCAGAAGTTCTTCACGGAAGAAAGTCCCGGCTGATCGGCCTCAATCCGGCCTGACTGTCAGGGCGGCGTCGGCCGTTCGCTCGAGCTGCACTGCCTGGGCATGCAGCTTGGCGACGCGGCCGCCGAGCGTGTCCAGGCTGCCCCGGTAGCGCTGCATGCTGTCGCCGAGACCGGCCATCACCGTGCCCAGGTCGGCCAGCGCGCCGCGCCAGGCAGCCACCGCATCGCGCTGCCCTGCCACTGCCGTGTTCAATGCCAGGACCGCCCGACGCAGCCGTTCCTGTCCGTCGTCTGTCGGCGGTGCCGGCGGCCGCGATGGGAACGGGATGATCTTGGCACTGACGGACGTAGGGTCGGACATGATTCTGCACTCATTCGTGGCAATGATTACGAGATCATGAATCCGGATCAAAATCCACGACAAACATTCAAAATCTGATCGTCTGCCCGAGCAGGTGCAGGGTGAGCACGGTGACCATCATGGCGACGGCGACGACCGTGAAGCCCCAGCGCAGCCAGAGATAGCGCGGCGGCACCAGTTCGCGCCGGCCTGCTTCATGCTCCACCAGTACCATGCCGATGTATGCGGCTATCAGCACGATGAGCGACACCCAGGATGCGACCACCAGCGGCAGCAGCAGCGCGATCCAGCCCACCAGTGGCGGCACGACGCCGAGCCCGAGCCGTGCCCGCTCCACGAACGTATCCTGCTGCCGGGACTGCAGCTCGAAGCCCCAATGCACGCCGCCGGCGAAGGCGAGGGTCACTGCGGCGTAGGCGATCAGGGCGCTCATCATCCGCGACGCCGTGCCCGGATCCGGCCCGAGCGCCGCCAGCCCGCAGACGATGAACGGGATCAGTCCGAGGACACTCAGCAGGATCGCGAGCAGTGGCATTGTGATGGGTTTCGCTGCGCTCTACCCATCCTACGCCCAACCTGTAGGATGGGTAGAGCGACGCGAAGCCCATCACTGCTCAGTCACCACCGCCCGACATGGCGACCGCATTGGCCACGGCCTGCGCCTTGGCCGGCAGCGGCAGCACCGCACGGCGCGGCGCCGGCATTGCCGCCACCACCGACGTGGCGACCGCGGCAAGGTAGGGCAGCGATTGCGTCAGCAGCACGGCGCACCAGAGCTTCGCCTCCAAGGTCGCCAGTTGATGCGCGACCGCCACGCCGCATGCCGCCGTCCAGGACAGCACCAGCAGGGCAAGCTCCTCGCGCGCCATGACCAGTCCCTGCAGCAGCGCCGGCGCGTTCTCCATCTTCGGGGTGCGGCAGAACGGCGCGCTGCGGATGACCAGGCCCTTCCACACCGCCTTGCCGATCGTATGACTGAGCGCCAGGCCAGCCACCGCGGCGCCGATCCGGTCGCGCCAGCCGCACGGCACGCGGCTGCGATACAGCGCCATGATCTGCGCCAGCTTGAAGCCGAACAGGCCGAGCGATGGCAGCATGAACAGCGCGACCGGGAACTCGAAGCGTTGCGGTTCGGCGATCAGGCCAACCGACCACACCAGCCCCATCAGCAGGAACAGCAGGCCCAGCGCATCGCCTACCCAGGGCAGCCAGCCGGTCACGAAATGCCAGCGCTGGCCCAGTGTGAGGTCGTGGTTGAACGGCGACAGCAGCGCGCGCCAATGGCCGCGGCAGATCTGCATCGCGCCATAGGCCCACCGGAAGCGCTGCTTGCGATAGGCCGCAAAATCGTCGGGCATCACGCCGCGGCCGAAGCTCTGCGGCGAATAGACCGCCTGCCAGCCCTGGCGGAACAGCCGCAATCCGAGTTCCGCATCCTCGGTGATGGTCCATTCCGCCCAGCCGCCAACCTGCTCGATGGCGCTGCGCCGGATAAGGGTCATCGTGCCGTGCTGGATGATCGCATTGCGCTCGTTGCGCGTAACCATGCCAAGCCGGAAGAACCCGGCATACTCCCAGAACATCAGCCGCTTGAAGAAGCCGCCGTCGCTGTCGCGGTAGTCCTGCGGCGACTGCACGAAGCCCACCGCGGGATCGACGAAGTGCGGCACCATCGCGCGCAGCCAGTCGGGCGAGACCACGTAGTCGGAGTCGAGCACGCCGATCACCTGGGCATCGGGCGCCGTCTCGCGCAGCGCGAAGTTCAGCGCGCCGGCCTTGAAGCCGCGCCACTTGCCGAGGTGGAAGAAGCGGAAACGCGAACCGAGCCGCGCGCAATGCTCCGCCACCGGCTCCCAAAGGCCGGGGTCGGTGGTGTTGTTGTCGATCACCAGGACCTCGAAGTCCGGGTAATCCAGTCCGGCCAGTGCATCGAGAGTCTCGCGCACCATCTGTGGCGGCTCATTGCAGATCGGCACGTGGATCGAGACTTTCGGCAGCGCCGTACCGGGCGCGGCGGCGACCGGTGTGGCGTGACGGCGCCAGACGCGGGCCCATAGCGTTTCCGCCAGTTCGAAGCTGTCGGCGAGCAGCAGGAGCAGCAGCAGTGCCTGGCCGGCCGCCAGCACGCCCCACATCGCGGCAGCCATCCCGCCGAGATACTTGCTGCTCATCGCCAGCAGCACGCAGGCGAGCGTCGCGCAGAAGCCCTGCGTCAGGCCGGACAGCAGAAGCTTACCGCGCAGCCTGATATCCGGCCGCCGCGACAGCAGCAATGCGGCGAGCAGGGCAGCGACCAGCGCGCTGCCGCCGGCCCACAGCAGCCAGTCGGGCGTCTCCTGCACCGGGCCGCTCATCGCCCACTTGGCATGGCGGTCGAGACCGAACATGCCCCAGTAGCCGGCGGCGCGGCCTTCGAAGCTGGTCTTCCAGGGCTGGTCGAATGCCTCCATGACGAAGTAGTCGAGGCCGCGTTGTTCCGCCGTGGCGAAGAAGCGGCGCAGGAACAGTGCCTGGTTCACCCGGCTGGCCCGGGCGTTCTTGATGTCGACGCCGTCTGACGGCCAACCCACCTCGCCGATGACGACTTGCTTGCCGGGATAGGCCGCGCGCACCGTCGCCAGCTTGTCCATCATGAAGCGCAGCGAATCGTCGACCGATAGGCCTTCCCAGTACGGCAGCAGGTGGATCGTGATGAAGTCGACCTGCTTCGCCAGCTCCGGATGGGCAAGCCAGACATGCCACGGTTCGGCCGTGGAGACCGGCACGCGCACTGCCTGCTTCACCTGGCGGATGTAGCCGATGAGCTGAGTGGGGGTAAGGTCCTCGCGAAGCAGCGTCTCGTTGCCCACCAGCACGCGCTCGACATTGCGATGGTTCCGTGTGACGGCGATCAGCCTGGCGATTTCCGTGGCATTGCCGTCGAGATTGCGGTCGAGCCAGCCGCCGAGCGTGATGCGCAGCGGCAGGTCTTCGGCAAGCCGGGGAATATCGGCGAGGGCACCCTGCACGGTGTAGGTACGGATGCGCCCGGTCATCGAAGCTGCCTGCAGCAGGTCGGTGCGCATCTCGCCGATCGTCGGATAACTGTTGTCCTGCGGGCTCTCGCCGCGATGGAATGGCGAGAAGGCGAGACCTGCGACCTCACCGGTGAACCCGGGCACTTCGGCCGGGCGGTTGACCAGCGTCCAGGTGCCCAGAGCCAGCAGGGCGCAGAGCAAGACAGCCAGTATTGTCGTGGGGTGCAGGAAGGCGGCAAGCCTCCCCTGTCCGGCTCGCGCGGGGCGCGGAACAGCGTCGATGGTCGTCATTCTCTGGTTTCCTGGGCGGATGCGAGGGCGCACCCGCGGCAGGTGAGTTATCGCGATGCAGTGAGGCGCGGCGTCGGCTTGTTTGTGTCGAAACGCGGGCACAGGCAGCCGATGTGCAACGGAGCATAGGCGCCGTTATGCTGGGCCATGGGCATCGGTCTGGAAATTATCATCGTCCTGCTGCTGATCGTGGTGAACGGCGTGTTCGCGATGAGCGAGCTGGCCTTGATCTCTGTGCGGCGCGCGCGGCTTGCCGTGCTGGAGCGCAAGGGATTGCCGGGCGCCGCGAAGGCTCGCGAACTCGCCGAGGATCCGCAGCGCTTTCTCCCCACGGTGCAGGTGGGCATCACACTGGTGAGCATGCTGACCGGTGTGTTCGGCGGTGCGCGTATCGCGTCGGACCTGAGGGCGTGGCTGGTCGACGTCCCCGTGCTGGGGTCAGCGGCGGAGACGCTGTCCCTGGCGCTGGTGGTGGTGGTGACGACCTATCTGACCATGGTGCTGGGCGAGCTGGTGCCAAAGCATCTCGCCTTGCGGCGGCCGGAGTACATCGCGGCAAGGGTGGCACCATCGATCGCCTGGATGGCGCGTGTCACCAGCCCTGTCGTCTGGCTGCTGGACAAGTCCTCGGCCGCGGTGTTGCGCCCGTTCGGCTTGCACCGCGCCCTGAGGCAGACGGTGACGGAGGAGGAGCTGAAGGCTTTGCTCGCGGAGGGCACGCAGGCGGGTGTGCTGGAGACCGAGGAGCGCGACATGATCGAGCGCCTGCTGCGGCTGGCCGACAAGCCGGTGCGGGCGATCATGACGCCGCGGACCGAGATTGCCTGGATCGACCGGACCGACCCGCCGAAGGAGATAGCGGCGGCATTGAAATCCGCGCCGCATTCGCGGTTCGTGGTGTGCGACGGCTCGGTGGACAATGTGGTGGGCGTGGTGCAGGCCAAGGACATCCTGGACCGTATTCTCGACGGCGGCGATCTCTCGCTCGCCGCGGCCTTGCGCCAGCCGATGGTGGTTCCCGACACGGTGACGGCACTGGACGCTCTGGAGCGGCTGAAGTCGGACCCCCTGGGGCTCGCCCTGGTGATGGACGAGTACGGCAGTTTCGAGGGGGTGGTGACGGCAGCGGACGTGCTTCAGGCGATCATCGGCGAGCCAACCGACGCCGAGGCCCAGTTGGGCGGCGAGGAAGGCGAGGGGGAGGGTGCCCTGGTGATGGACGGCATGATGCCGGTCGATGAACTGAAATCGCGCCTGGTCTTGCCCGACCTGCCAGCCGAGGGCAGCTATCACACGCTTGCCGGCCTGCTGCTGGCGCTGTTGCGTCGGGTGCCCCGCGTGGGGGATCGGATCGTGTTCTCCGGCTGGCGGTTCGAGGTGCTGGAAATGGACGGACGGCGTGTCGACAAGGTGCGAGCCAGCCGCGAGCCGGCAGCGGAAGCCTAGGTGCGGAACGTCACGATCCGCCAATGTGCCGTCCTGGTGGGCGGGCTCGGCACGCGGCTCGGCGCGCTGACGGCGAACACGCCGAAGCCGATCCTGCCCTGCGGCGACCGGCCGTTCCTCGCCTGGCTGCTGCGCGAGTTCGTTCGCTTCGGCGTCGAGGAATTCCTGTTGCTGACCGGCCACCTCTCCGCCGAGGTGGAAGCCCGCGTGCAGGCGTTGTCGGCGCTGCTGCCGCGCGAGGCGCGCATCGTCGTTTGCGAGGAACCGGTGCGCGCCGGAACCGGCGGCGCGGTCTTCCACGCGCGCGAGCGGCTGGATCAACGGTTTCTGTTGTGCAACGGCGATTCGCTGTTCGACTTCAACCTCGCCACGTTGCTATCAGCCGCCGCCGAGGACGGGCCGGAAGTCACAGGACGGATGGTGCTGCGCCGGCTGGACGATGCATCACGCTATGGCGTCGTTGCGCTGGATGGCGACCGGGTGAGCGAATTCCGTGAACGGCCTGCTGCTGGCAGCTCGGGGGTAATCAATGCCGGCGTCTATCTGTTCCACCGTCGTCTGATCGATGAACTCGCGCCGAGCTGCTCGATGGAAGCCGACATCATGCCGCGTCTCGCCGCGCGGGGCGCGCTGCGTGGCACGGTGGGCGAGGGATATTTCCGCGATATCGGCGTCCCCGAGGATTTCGCTCGCGCGCAACAAGAGATTCCGCGCGTGCTGCGCCGGTGGGCGCTGTTTCTCGATCGCGACGGTGTGATCAATGTCGACCATGGCTGGGTGGGGACGCGCGATCGGTTCGAGTGGGTGCAAGGCGCGCGCGAGGCGATCTGTGCGGCCACCGAAGCGGGCTGGCACGTGTTCGTCGTCACCAACCAGTCGGGTGTTGCCCGCGGGCATTACGACGAACCGGCGGTGGCCGCGCTGCACGTTTGGATGACCGATGAAGTGCGCCGCGCCGGCGGCACGATCGACGACATCCGCTACTGCCCGTTCCACGAGGACGCCGTCGTGCCCGCCTATCGCCGCGCCAGCGACTGGCGCAAGCCCGCACCCGGTATGCTGCTGGATCTGATCCGCGCGTGGGAACTCGATCCGGCGCGTTGCGTGCTGATCGGCGATCAGGTGAGCGACATGGCGGCGGCGGAAGCGGCCGGGATCGCGAGCCTGCGCTTTCCGGGAGGTAATCTGGCGGAGTTTGTGCGCCCAATCGTCGAACCCCCTCCGCAACCTCCCCCGCTTCGCGGGAGAGGGAGTTCAGCGCCCCCTCTCCCGCGAAGCGGGGGAGGGTTGGGGAGGGGGTGAAACGCGCTACCGCACGAACCCTTCCAGCTCGGCCTTCGCCCAGGCGACCACCTGCTTGATCGACTGTCCGCTCTGCAGCTTGGAGAACATCGTCGACAGCGTGCCACGGTTGTAGATCTGCACGCCGATATCCGGCGGCGCCGGGAACGCTGCGATGTGCGCCGTCGAGTGATGATGCGGGCGCAGGATGTAGTTGTAGACAGTGCCCTTCGGCGGCTCGACATTCTCCCACACCTTGAAGTTTGCCATGCTGATGAACGGTGGGATGTCGTAGCCCTCCGAAGTCGTGCAACGCGGCTCCGCCTGCTCGCGCTGCATCAGCCACTCGATCAGCTCCTTTGCCGCTGTCTGGTTCTTGCTGAACTGCCACACGCCCCAGTGGAAC
>JBGPND010000161.1:0-12059 GCA_041487355.1 Acetobacteraceae bacterium
GTTTAGCCGATAGGAGATCGCGCGCCAGCCGCAACATGACCAGTGGGACTTGCTGGGCTGGGATGAGTTTAGCCGATAGGAGATCGCGCGCCAGCCGCAACGCAGATGGTAGCAAGTGCGCTTCAGGTCATAGTTTAGCCGATAGGAGATCGCGCGCCAGCCGCAACTCTTGGCTTCGTCCCGCTTGTGCGCGATGGAGTTTAGCCGATAGGAGATCGCGCGCCAGCCGCAACTACCCCGCGACGATCGCGTTGCGGATGCGGAGCGGCGAACCGACACCCACCAGCGGCTCGAAGCCGGCGCCGGTGCCGCGGATCAGCAGCGTGCCATAGCCCCAGATGCGGCCGCCCAGCCCCTGCTCCACGTCCACCGTCTCGATCTTGCTCACGTTCATCTCCACCGTGTGGCGCGCGAGCAGGCCGCGCTTGAAGATGACACGCCGGTCGGTCACCACGATCTCGGTCGCGTGGCGGCGGATCCAGGCGCCCAGCAGCAGCAGGATCCCCAGCACGCCGATCACCCCACCCGCCAGCCGCGCATAGCGCTGCCAAATAGGGTCGGGCAGCCGGTCGGAACCCAGCAGCAACCCGAGCGCGACCGCCAGCACGACCACGGCGCGGGCGTAGATCGACCAGTGCAGGCGGCCGACCACCTTCACGGTCTCATCCGGCTGCAGCACCTTCGTGTAGTAGGCCATCAGCCGAGCTCGCCCATGTGCACCGCCATGTCGGCGCACAGGATGCTGCCGAAGAACGCGACAAAGACCAGGATCGAGCGGATGCGGATCGGCAGCAGGCTGCCGGTGATCTCGGCCAGCACGTAGGGCCCCGCCAGGCAGGCGAAGGCGATCAGCGCGCCGAAATAGGCCCAGACGAACCAGAACATGCCGTAGGTCAGCACGCTGGAGACGAACAGCGGCGCCAGATACAGCGGGTTGGACCAGCCGTCGGGAATCTTCAGCACGGAAAAGCCGATGAAGCCGAACAGCGCGAGCGAGCCGGGGTACAGCATCCGGTAGCCCTCCGCCGGGAACGCCGCCACCACCGGCCACAAATCCACCATCGGTACGATCGCAGCCACTCAACTCCCCCGCCTGGCAGGCCGACAGGGTACCACCGGCGGCGCCCTGGCGCGAGGGCCGCTGATTTGCCATACCGGTGAGCGACACAAGGCAACATGCGAATGGGAGGCCTGGTCTTGCTCGCCAATATCCCCGCCACCCAGACCGTCATCGAGATCAAACAGCCCGGCGGACCCGAGGTGCTGGTGCCCGCCACGCGCCCCGTGCCGGAACCGCAGGCCGGCGAGGTGCTGATCCGCATCGCCGGCGCCGGCATCAACCGCGCCGACTGCCTGCAGCGCATGGGCCGCTACCCGATGCCGCCGGGCGCCCCCGACATCCCCGGCCTGGAATGCTCGGGCACGGTGGTGAAGCTCGGCGACGGCGTCACCGAGTGGCAGACCGGCGATCAGGTCTGCGCGCTGATGATCGGCGACGGCTACGGCGAGTATGCCGCGGTGCCCGCGGTGCAGTGCCTGCCGGTGCCGCAAGGGGTGAGCCTGGTCGATGCCGGCGGGCTGCCGGAGACGTTCTGCACCGTCTGGACCAACGTGTTCGAGCGGATGCATCTGCAGCCGGGCGAGGTGTTCCTGGTTCAGGGTGGCTCCAGCGGGATCGGCGTCACGTCCATCCAGCTCGCCAAGGCATTCGGCTGCAAGGTGCTGGCGACGGCGGGCTCAGACGTGAAGTGCGAAGCCTGCCTCGGCTACGGCGCCGATGTCGCGATCAACTACCGCACGCAGGATTTCGTTGCGGTGGGCAAGGAGTTCACCGGCGGGCGCGGCGTCGATGCGATCCTCGATATGGTGGGCGGCGACTACATTCCCCGCGAGCTCGACCTGTTGGCGCACGAGGGACGGCTGTGTTTCGTCGCATTGATGGGCGGCACCAAGGTCGAAGCCGACTTCGGCGTGCTCCAGCGCAAGCACCTCACCGTCACCGGCTCGACCCTGCGTTCGCGCAGCATAGCGCAGAAAGCCGCCATCGTCGCCGCGCTGCGGCAGAAGGTCTGGCCGCTGTGGGGCGCCGGCAAGCTACGGACGTTCACCTACAAGCAGTTCCCGCTGAAGGACGCAGCCGAGGCGCACCGGCTGATGGAATCCAGCCAGCACATCGGCAAGATACTGCTGGTGCCCTGATCGCGCCGAAGCCGACCGCGCTGCTTGCGGCAGCTGTGGAGTAAGGGCAAGCTTCGGGACGAACGTCCTCGGACCCAGCAACAGGAGGAACGCAACCATGGCAACCGCGGAAGCCGTCAGGGAGAAGCCCAGCCTGCTCTCCGAACTGCCGCAGCGCCTGCATCACCATGCCTTCGTCGTGCGCGACCAGGAGGTGAACCGGCAGTTCTTCGAGGATCTGCTCGGCATTCCGCTGGTCGCCACCTGGTGCGAGCGGCATCACAATGCATGGCTCGGGCGCGACGTCGCGATGTGCCACACGTTCTTCAGCATGGCCGATGGCGGCGCGCTGGCGTTCTTCGCATTCGGCGATCCGGAGATCTACAAGCTGGTGATCGCGGAGAAGCCGCCGGTGGTCGGCAACTTCGACCACGTGGCGTTCAAGGCGTCGGACCGCACCTATGACGAAATCGTCGCGCGGCTGAAGGCGGCGGGCGAAAAATTCCGGGAAACCGACCACGGCTACTGCAAGTCGGTCTACGCCACTTCACCGGATGGGCTGATCGTCGAGTTCACCGTCGATCCGCCGGGCGTGGAGGAGATCGATGCGATCCGCCGCGTAGACGCACATTCGGAGCTCGCCCGCTGGATGGCCGGCGACCACCGCACCAACAACGATCTGCGGCCGCGGTAGGCTTCCCGAAATGATGGGTATCGCTGCGCTCAACCCATCCTACGCTGCTATGCCGTAGGATGGGTTGAGCGCAGCGATACCCATCACGACACGGTCCCGTTGGCGTCAGTCCGGAAGCTGCCGTCCGTAATACAGCTGCACCGGATTGGTGTTGTCCGGATCGTAGACGCCGCTGAGCCGCACCAGGAACGCCGGCACCTCTTCCTTCAGTACCTGACGGGCCATGGTCGAGTAATTATAGACATAGGGGTAACGCCAGATGCCCACATGCTTGTGGCTGTGCATGCCCATGTTGCCGCCGCTGATGTTCGACGTATGCGTGGCGAAGATCAGGCAATAGATCAGCGGCGTGGGCTTGTTCGACCACAGGCCGCGATCCGTGCAGCGGTTGTAGATGTCGTTGACGCGCAGCGTGCCGCCCTGGTGCCGCGCATCGGTCATGTCGCCGCAGGTCAGACCGAAGGTCAGCCCGAGCACATGGCCCAGGAAGTGCGCGCAGTGGTTGGTGTGGTCTGATTCGCTGATGTAGTGATGATCGCAGATCAGCGAGATGTTCTTGCCGACATAGGTTTCCAGCTCGGCGTCGGGCACGCGACGTTCGCTCATGCATCCTCTCCATGTCTGGCCGAGGCGCCCCGATCGTCACGGCATTGCACTTATAGCTAACGCAATCCGCCGCCGGGCTTCACTACACGAGTTTGTGCGGAGACCAGGCCCGTCACCACGCCTTTTCCGTCATGGCCGTCCCCGGATCAAGTCCGGGGACGGCCATGACGAGACGGGTAAGGCCGATCGGTCAGCCTATTCGAGAAATGGTCTACCCGCCCCAGATCCGCACCAGCGGCCCTGCGGCGCCGCTCACCGGATCGGCGGCCGGCTGCTTCACCGCGGCGATGTTGCGCACCACCTCGTCGTGTTCCGCCGGCTTGCCGCGGCGCAGATCGCGCCGTTCGGTGTTGTCGGGATAGGCGCCGACGATCAGCAGATCGGCGGTCTTGCCTTCGTTGCAGTGGCCGACACCGGCCGGCACCACAACGACATCGCCGGCGCGCACCGTCAGCACCTCGCCGGCGGGACCGCCGAAACGCACCTGCGCCTCACCGCTGGCCACGCCGAGTACCTCATGCGCGTCGCTGTGGAAGTGGTGGAACGGATGCACCTGGTCACGCCACGCGGCCGGCCAGCGGTTCGCCGTGAAGATGCGCTCGATCGCGGCAGGATCGGCCGGCACCGCCTGGCGGTACACCAGCAGCGGCAGCTTCGAGTTGGGGATCGCACCATCGTCGGCGAAGGTGAAGGTCTGCGGTTCGCTCATTGGAATTTCTCCGCTGCTGTTTGGAGTTGACGGTCAAGCGTCACAAGCTCGACCTCGAGTGTCCGGGCCAGGTGGAGATAGCTTGCATCGTATCCGGTCAAGCCGGTGCGCTGCGCAAGCGCAAGCACCGCCGCGTGTTCAACGTCGATCGTCTCCACCTTGATCGTCCTGCGCGTACGGTAGGCCGCGAGCAAACGCTCTCGTTCGGCGGGTGCACGACGCATCTTGGTGATGCAGGTATTCACAAGTTCGAAATCCAGCAATTGCGGTGAGACAAGCTCGCAACCCCGCACCCGAACCGCGATGTCCTCGGCCGATGCCTCGCCGAAAATCACCGCGGCCAACGCGGAGGCGTCAATAACCTTTGTCGCGGTGTCCGCCATCGCGATCCGCTCGAATTATTGCCGCTGACTCGTCTGGCCCACGGAGGCCAAGCCTGCGAACCTCCGCGACGACTTCATCTACGGTTCGATAGCGAGTTGGCTGCACAGCCTCCTCGATGATCGCCATCAGTTCGCCTTGCAGCGAGCGATGGTTCCGCGCCGCCCTCTCGCGCAGACGCTGCACCACGTCATCGGGCGCGTTCTTGATCGACAGGTTTACCGGCATGGGCGGCTCCAAAACTGCTCCAATACGGATCAACTAGCACGCCGGCGCCTCGCTCTCAACCGCATCCTCCGCCTCGTCCTCCTCGCCGTACCCCACCAGCCGCAGCGCCCGCCCCTTGATGCCGCGGGTGCCGGCGGCGTGGATCAGTGCCTCCTCGCGGCCATGCGTCACCCAGACCTCGGGTGCGCCGACCTCGTCCAGCGTGGCATTCAGTTCGTCCCAGTCGGCGTGGTCGGAGATCACCAGCGGCAGTTCCACCCCCCGCGACTTCGCCCGCTGGCGCACCCGCATCCAGCCCGACGCCACCGCCACCACCGGATCCGCCAGCCGCCGCGCCCAGCGATCGGCCACCGCGCCGGGCGGGGCCAGCACGATGGCTCCAACCAGCTCGTCCTTCGCCGCCGCGGTGGCGGGCCGCAGATCGCCCAGCGCCACGCCGCGCGCCTCGTAGACCTGGCAGAGCGAGACGAGCGCGCCGTGCAGCCAGATCGGCCCGTCCCAGCCAGCCTGGCGCAGTAGGGCGATCAGCCGCTGGCATTTGCCGAGCGCGTAGCAGCCAACGACATGGGTGCGCTCAGGGAACAGCGCCACGCTCGCCAGCAGCCGGCCGATCTCCTGCTCCGGCGGAGGGTGGTGGAACACCGGCAGGGCAAACGTCGCCTCGGTCACGAAAACGTCGCAAGGGATCGGCACGAAGCCGGCGCAGGTGGGGTCCGCGGTGCGCTTGTAGTCGCCGCTGACCACGGCGCGCGCGCCGCGATACTCCATCGCCACCTGGGCGCTGCCCAGCACGTGCCCGGCCGGCTGCAGCCACAGCCGCACCTCGCCCATCTGCAGCGTTTCGCCCCAGCCCAGTGCCTGCTGCGTCTCCCCCGCGCGCCCCTCGCCCAGCCGCGCCCGCATGAGGGCGAGCGTGTCGGCACTCGCCAGCACCGCACGATGACCGGGGCGGGCGTGGTCGGAATGCGCATGGGTGATCACCGCGCGGTCCACCGCCCGCAGCGGATCGATGAAGAAGCCGCCGGGCTCGCAGAAGAGCCCCTGCGGCAACACGCGGAGCCAGGTCGCCGGATGTGCCATAGCGGATATCTTGGCTCGGGCCGCACATCTTGCCACAGGGCAATCGAGTGAACAGCCGAGCGACCTGGTAGCGCGGCCGCACTCCCTCCCCCGCTGCGCGGGAGAGGTAGCGTGACTCCACCATCTGTGCCCTGCGGCGTTCGCTCGATTGCCCTGCGTCTTGCCAGCCCGGCGATTGTCGCGCCAGTCGCCGGTCGGCTATGACCAGCCGGCGCAATGGACGTCATTTCCACCACCGCCACACTGGACCTCGCCGAACAGCACTTCGCGGCGGGCCGCCTGTCCGAGGCGGAAACCCTGTTCCGCCAGGTGCTCGGCGTCAGCGGCGACGACATGCGGGTGTTGCATTTCCTCGGCTACATCGCGCGGCAGAAAGGCGACCTGGCGGCCGCCACCGAGAGCTACGCCGCCGCGACCGTGCTCGATCCGCACAACGCGCAGCTCCACAACAACCTAGGTGAAGTGCAGCACGCCCAGGGACAGCACGAAGCGGCAATCGAGAGCTACCGCCGCGCCGCCGCCTTGTCCCCCGGTTCGGCGGAAATCCACTACAATCTCGGTTCGTTATTGCACGCACTGCATCGCGAGGACGAGGCCGTGGCGAGCCTCGGCCGCGCCCTGGCGGTCCGGCCGGACCTGATCGAGGCACGCGGCGACATCGCCGCCGCGCTCTGCTCCCTGAACCGCTATCCCGAGGCGCTGGCGCAATACCGGGCGGTCCTGGCATTGCAGCCGGACAACGCCGACGCGCGCTACCTGGAGGCTCTCGCGCTGCTGGCGTTGGGCGATTTCGAGCAGGGATGGGACAAGCACGAGTCCCGCTGGCGTTCGGCCCTCGGCGTCGACCGAAGACGTGCCTTCCCGAAGCCCTACTGGCTGGGCGAGGCCGACATCGCCGGGGCCACCATCCTGCTGCATGCGGAACAGGGGCTCGGCGACACGCTGCAATTCGTCCGCTATGCACCCCTCGTCGCCGCACGCGGCGCGCGCGTCCTGCTCGAAGTGCAGCCTGGTCTCGCGCCTTTGCTGGCAGGGATGCCGGGCGTGGCAGGCGCCTTCACGCGCGGCCAGGCTCTGCCGCCGTTCGACCAGCACTGCTCGCTGATGAGCCTGCCACGCGCCTTCCGCACCACGCTGGACAGCGTGCCAGCCGCGGTGCCGTATCTCGCCCCGCCCGCCGAACGCGTCGCGTCGTGGCGCGACCGGCTCGGCGCGCCTCGCGGGCTGCGCATCGGCATCGCCTGGTCGGGGACGACGAGCCCGTGGAACCGGCCGATCCCCCTCTCGCTTCTCGCTCCGCTGGCGGCACGGCCGGACTGCGAACTCCATGTGCTGCAGACGGAAATCTGGCTGGCGGACCGCGCCACGCTCGATACGCTGCCGCAGATCAGGGACCATAGCGCCACTATCGCTGACTTCGCCGACACCGCCGCGCTCGTTTCGCTGATGGACCTGGTAATCTCGATCGACACCGCCGCCGCTCACCTGGCTGGCGCACTCGGCAAGCCCACCTGGGTGTTGCTGCCGCTCGGCCCCGACTATCGTTGGATGATCGAGCGGCCGGACACCCCCTGGTATCCGACCATGCGCCTGTTCCGCCAGCCGGCGTTCAACGACTGGCAATCTGTCGTCGATGCGGTGATGCAGCGCCTTGATGCGTGGCCATGAGCGATTACCAGGACATGATCCTCACGTCCGCGTATCAGGCCTATCAGGACGGCCGGCATGCCGAGGCGGAGGCACTGCTGAAACTGCTGCTCGGCACCGGCTGGCGCGACGCCTACGTGACGTATTTCATCGGCCACCTCGAATATCTGCAGGGCAACAGTGCCGAAGCCGCCAGCTATCTGGCAAAGGCGGTGGAAATGGACCCGAGCCATGCGAGGTCGCACAACGACCTCGGCGAAGCGTTGCGCGCGCTCGGCCGGCACGAGGAGGCGGTCGCCTGCTATCAGCGTTCGATCGCGTTGCAGCCTGATCTGGCCTACCCCTATGGCAATCTCGGCGCGGCGCTGCATGCGTTGAACCGCGATGAGGAGGCGCTCGGCTGGGTCGAGCAGTCATTGCAACTCGCGACGGATCGTGCCATCGCGCATTGCGATCTCGGCACCGCGCTCGCCTGGCTCAACCGCCACCAGGAAGCGCTGGAGCACTACCGCCTGGCGCAGGCGCTGCAGCCCGACTTTCCCGGCGCCCGCTATTCCGAAAGCCTGTCGCTGCTCTCGCTTGGCGATTTCGCTTCCGGCTGGGAGAAGCACGAGGCGCGGCTGGCCGATCCTACCACTGCGAAGGGGCGGCGGCATTCTCCGGAGCCGGCGTGGCGGGGCGAGGCCGACATCGCCGGCAAGACGATCCTGCTGCATGCGGAACAGGGGATGGGCGATGCCATCCAGTTCGTCCGCTACACCCCGCTGGTGGCGGCGAAGGGCGCCATCGTCTACCTGCAGGCGCAGCGCAGCCTGCGGACGCTGTTTGCCGGCATACCGGGCATTGCCGCGCGATTCGAACCGCTCGACACGCTGCCGCCGTTTGATCTGCAATGCTCGTTGATGAGTCTGCCCTACGCGTTCCGCACCGAGATCGACAGCATCCCCGCCGAGGTGCCGTATCTGCATGCCGAACCGCAGCGCATCGCTGCATGGCGCGAGCGGCTCGGACCGCGCCGGCGCATGCGGATCGGCATTGCCTGGTCAGGCAATCCACTGCACGCCAACGACCGCAACCGCTCGATCCCGCTGGCAACGCTGTCACGGCTGCTGTCGCGGCCGGACATCGAATTCCATGTGGTACAGGGTGGCGTGTGCGAGGCGGATCGGCCGGCACTCGCCGCGCTGCCGCAGGTGCACGACCACGGCGAGGCGCTCGGCGACTTCGCCAACACCGCGGCGCTGATGATGCATATGGACCTGGTGATTTCGGTCGATACCGCGCTGGCGCATCTCGCCGGCGCGCTCGGAGTGCCGACCTGGGTGCCGCTGTGCTGGGCTCCGGACTGGCGCTGGCTGCTCGAGCGCGGCGACAGCCCGTGGTATCCGACCATGCGCCTGTTCCGGCAGCGCCGAAGGGGCGATTGGGGCGACGTGCTGACCGATGTGGCGCGCCAGCTCGATCGCTGGCCGCTATGAACGACGTCCTCCCACAACGCTTCGCCGCCTGGTTCGCCGCCCAGGGATGGACGCCGCGGCGGCATCAGCTCGCCATGCTGGACGCCGCGCGTTCCGGCGACAGCGTGCTGCTGATCGCGCCGACCGGCGGCGGCAAGACCCTGGCCGGTTTCCTGCCGACCCTGGTCGAGCTGGCCGATGCGCCACGTAAGGGCATCCACACGCTGTATGTCAGCCCGCTGAAGGCGCTGGCCACCGACATCGCACGCAACCTGATGCGGCCGGTCGAGGAGATGCGCCTTCCGGTCTCGATCGAGACACGCACCGGCGACACGCCCGCCAACCGCCGCACGCGCCAGCGCGTCGATCCGCCGAACATATTGCTGACCACGCCCGAGAGCCTTGCAGTGCTGCTGTCCCTGCCGGACGCGCCGTCGATGTTCGCCGGCCTGTCCGCGGTGGTGATGGACGAGGTGCACGCTCTGGCCGGAACCAAGCGCGGCGACCAGTTGGCGTTGTGCGTGTCGCGCCTGATGACTCTGGCACCGCTGTGCCGCCGCGTCGGCCTGTCGGCCACCGTCGCGCATCCCGCGGCAATCCGCGCCTATGTCGGGGCCGAACGCATGATCGAGGAGCCGGACGGAGCACCGCCCGAGTTGTCCATGGTGCTGCCGGAAGGCGAGCTGTCCTGGGCCGGCCACATGGGGCTGGAGGCGGCGCCGCAGGTGATGGCGCGCATCCGTTCGGCCGGCATGACGATCGTGTTCGTCAACACGCGCGCCCAGGCCGAACTGATGTTCCAGGCGCTGTGGAAGCTGAACGAGCCGACGCTGCCGATCGCGTTGCATCACGGCTCGCTGGAGGTGGAGCAGCGCCGCCGCGTCGAGGCGGCGATGGCCGGCGGCAAGCTGCGCGCCGTGGTCGCGACGTCGTCGCTCGATCTCGGCATCGACTGGGGCGGCGTCGATCAGGTGATCCAGGTCGGCGCGCCGAAGGGCGTGTCACGGCTGCTGCAACGCGTCGGCCGCGCCAATCACCGCATGGACGAGGCCTCGCGCGCGATCCTGGTGCCGGCGAACCGGTTCGAGGTGCTGGAATGCGAGGCCGCCATGCTCGGCGTCGCCGCGCGCGAACTCGACGGCGATCCGCCGCGGCCGGGCGGGTTGGATGTGCTGGCGCAGCACCTGCTGGGGCTGGCGTGTTCAGCGCCGTTCCGGCCGGATGACGTGTACGCCGAAGTGCGCCGCGCCGCGCCGTACGCCGACCTGTCGCGCCAGGATTTCGACGACGTGCTCGGGTTTGTGGAGAACGGCGGCTATGCGCTCGCCGCCTACGAACGCTGGCGCAAGCTGTTCCGCGACAGCGAGGACCGCGTGCATGTGCGGAGCGAGCGCATCGCACGGCAGCACCGCATGAACATCGGCACCATCGTCGAGGCGCCGATGGTCAAGGTGCGGCTGGTCGGCAAGAAGCGCTTCGGCCCGCTGCTCGGCGAGATCGAGGAGTATTTCGTCAACCTGCTGCGCCCGGGCGACACGTTCATGTTCGCCGGCCGGCTGCTGCGTTTCCTGCGCCTGCACGAGAACGTGGTGGAATGCGCCGAGGGCGGCACCGGCGAGCCGATGGTTCCGGCCTATGAAGGCGGCCGGTTACCGCTGACCACCAATCTCGCCAACCGCGTGCGCGGGCTGTTGCAGAACCCGTCGAGCTGGCACCTGTTGCCCGACCAGGTGCAGGATTGGCTGCGGCTGCAGAAGGCCCGGTCGCGTATGCCGGGGCGCAACGACCTGCTGGTGGAGACGTTCCCGCGCGGTGACCGCTGGTACCTGGTGGCGTATTGCTTCGAGGGCCGCAATGCGCACCAGACGCTGGGCATGCTGCTGACCAGGCGCATGGAGCGCGAGGGCTACGCGCCGCTGGGTTTCGTCGCCACCGACTACGTGCTGGGCGTGTGGTCGGCGGAGCAGCCGCGCAACGTCGCGAGGTTGTTCGACCAGGACATGCTGGGCGACGATCTGGAGAGCTGGCTTGCGGAGAGCTCCATGCTGCGGCGGACTTTTCGAAGTGTCGCGGTGATCGCCGGGCTGATCGAACGGCACCATCCGGGTGCGGAGAAGACGCGCAAGCAGGTGACGGTGAACTCCGACCTGATCTACGACGTGCTGCGTCGCCACCAGCCGGACCACATCCTGCTGCGCGCGACGCGCGCCGACGCCGCCGGCGGGCTGACGGACCTGTCGCGTATCGCGGGAATGCTGGCGCGCATCAAGGGGCGCATCGTGCACATGGTGCTGTCGCGCGTCTCGCCGCTGGCGGTGCCGGTGCTGCTGGAGATCGGCCGCGAGAGCGTGCGTTCCGACGCGGACGAGGAGAAGCTGCTGGCGGAGGCCGAGGCGATCATTGCGGAGGCGACGGGCGAGGCGGAACCACCCCCGGGTCGGAGCCCGGGGCAGGCGCCGGTGAAGCCGATCCACCGGCCCAACGTCATGCGCAGGCGCGACGCGCAGGCGTCGCTGTTTCCATCGTGAGAGCGTTGCTTGACCCCTCCCCCCAACCCCCTCCCGCAAGGGGAGGGGGAGCGCTGTACCTACTCCCCCTCCCCTTGCGGGAGGGGATTGGGGGGAGGGGTCAACTCGCCTTTGCCCAATGACCGCCGCCCCCATCCATCTCGCCGGCGAGCGGCTCATGCTCGACCCCGCCGGTGCCCTGTTTTGGCCCGCGACAGGACTGCTGGCGGTGTCCGATCTGCATCTGGAAAAGGGCTCGTCCTACGCCCGCCGCGGCCAGTTGCTGCCGCCCTGGGACACGCATGCAACGCTGGACCGCGTCACCCTGCTGCTGCGCCGCTGGCAGCCGAGCCTCGTGGTGGCGCTCGGCGACTCATTCCACGACGCCGAAGGAGCAACACGCCTGCCGTCAGGCGAACTCGCGCGGCTGCAGGCGATGACCGAAGCGCATCGCTTCATCTGGGTCCAGGGCAATCACGATCCCTCCCCGCCGCGCGGCGTCGGCGGCGAGTGGGTGGAAGCCTTCACCACCACCACTCTGGTGTTCCGCCACCAGGCCAGCCCCGGAGCGA
>JBGPND010000162.1:0-12053 GCA_041487355.1 Acetobacteraceae bacterium
CCGTCGTCTGGGACACTTACGACGCTATTGTCGAGGCATGCCGTAAAGCCTGGCGGTTTCTGACCGACGATCCAGATCGCATTCGGTCAATCGGAACCCGCGAATGGGCATCGGTCAGTGGTTAGGACGGTTGGTATTAGTGCAGCTTCTCCGGTCGGGGCCGGTTGCGCGCGCAGGCTGCGCCAAGACCTTTGTCGCACGCGCCTATGTGGGCTATGGTTCCCCATGAGTTCGGCGCTGAAGCCTCCCGACCGGATGACCGTGGCCGAGTTCCTCGCCTGGGACGCGCCGGGCGAAACCCGTTGGCAACTCGTCGACGGCGAACCCATCGCGATGGCGCCCACCAGTCGGACCCACGGCTCGCTGCTACTCGAGCTGGGGAGCCTGATCCGCAACCACCTGGCCGACGCCGGTAACGCCTGCACCGTCATCGCCGCACCCGGTATCGTCCCGCGGGTTCGCGCCAATGAGAATTTTCGCATTCCCGATCTGGCGGTGACGTGCACCCGGTATGAAACCGAGGAATACGACGTCAGCAACCCGGTTCTGATCGTCGAGGTTCTCTCGCCCTCCAACCGGGCGGACACCTGGCGGAACGTTTGGGCGTTCACCACGATCCCGAGCCTGCAGGAGATTCTGCTTCTCAGCAGCACCGCGGTCCGCGCCGAGTTGCTCCGCCGCGGGAGTGACGGAAGCTGGCCCGCGGCATCGACGGTGATCGAGGACGGCGATCTTTTTCTTGGCAGTATCGACCTCGGCATCCCCCTCGCCGCGATTTACCGGACAACCCGGCTGGCGCGCGACTGAAGCATCTGGATTCGGTCGTTTATTTCGGAAACCGCGATTCCTTGCAGCGGAACCGCTTACCCCCGATGGTCGAGTCCGATATCCAGCACCGTCACGCTATGCGTCAGCCAGCCGACTGACAGCAGGTCCACCCCCGACGCAGCGATCGCCGGTGCGGTGTCGGGGCGGATGCGGCCGGAGGCCTCGGTGATCGCCCGGCCGCCCACCATCTCGACCGCCTCGCGCAGCACCCATGTTGTCCAGCAGCACGGCATCCACTCCGAGCGTCAGCGCCTCCTGAAGCTGCGGCAGCGTGTCCATCTCCAGCTCGATCTTCGCCAGATGACCCAGCCTGGCGCGCGCGCTCCCCCGCCGTACGCACCCCGCCGGCGATCGCGACGTGGTTGTCCTTGATCAGCACCGCGTCATCCAGCCCGAACCGATGGTGCGACCCGCCGCCGAGTCGCCGTGCTGGCCGCAGCCTTCTTGCCGCGCGAAGCTGCTTTCTTCTTAGCTGGTGCCTTGGCGGCAGCAGCCCGTTTCGCCGCCGGCTTCGGCGCCGCGCGTTTGGGTTTCGCGGCCCGTCGCTTGGCCGGTTTGGCCTTCGCCTTGGCCGGCGGCTTGCCGGTCGGCGGTTGCGCTGCCGGCGCGGGCTTCGCCACGGCAGCCCCGCGACCGCGACGGCCGGCGGCACCGCGCGGGCGCAACTGCTTGCCCTTCTCGGCCAGCAGCGCCACCGCCTGCTCGAGCGTGATCTCTTCCATCATCACGCCACGCGGCAGGTTGGCAACCGTCTTGCCGTGCTGCACATAGGGGCCGAAGCGACCCTTCCGCACCGAGATCAGCTCCTTGTCCGCCGGATGCGGGCCGATCGTGCGCACGCTGGCCATCTTGCGCGCGATCAGATCCACCGCGCGGTTGAGGCCGATGCTCAGCACGTCGTCGTCGCGGTCCAGCGAGCCGAAGATCGCGCCCATCCGCACATAGGGACCGAAGCGGCCGATGCCGGCCTCGATCTTTTCACCGGTCTCCGGATGCACACCGATGACGCGCGGCAGCGACAGCAGGCCGATCGCCTGTTCGAGCGTCATCTGGTCACCGTCCATGCCGCGTGGCAGCGACGTGCGCTTCGGCTTGACCTTTTTCTTGCTGTCCTTTTCCTCGCCGTTCTCGCCCTGCTGCACGTAGAGCCCGTACGGGCCGCGGCGGACGGTGATCTCCTCGCCGGTCCCGGGATGCTGGCCGAGGGTGCGCATGCCCTCCTTCAGCGTCTCGCCTTGTTCGTCACCGGTCTCGATCGCCAGCCGCCGCGTATACTGGCAGTTCGGATAGTTCGAGCAGCCGATGAAGCTGCCGTAGCGGCCGAGCTTCAAACCCAGCCTGCCGGACCCGCAGGCCTGGCAGACGCGCGGGTCGGAGCCGTCCTCACGCGGCGGGAAGAAATGCGGGCCGAGGTCCGCGTCCAGCGCGGCGATGACCTCGCTGATCTTGAGGTCCCTGGTCTGCTCGACCGCGTGCGAGAACTCCTCCCAGAACGCCCGCATCATCGCCCGCCAGTCGACCTGGCCGGCGGATATGTCGTCGAGCTTCTCCTCCATCTGCGCGGTGAAGCCGGTATCGACGTAGTGCTCGAAGAAGCTCACCAGGAACGCGGTGACCAGGCGGCCGCGGTCCTCGGGAATGAAGCGGCGCTTCTCCTGGCGGACATACTTGCGGTCCTGCAGCACCGAGAGGATCGACGCGTAGGTGGAGGGGCGGCCGATGCCCAGCTCCTCCATCTTCTTCACCAGGCTCGCCTCGGAGTAGCGCGGCGGCGGCTGGGTGAAGTGCTGGAGCGCGTTCACCACGCCAAGCCGCAGCGGATCGCGCTCCGCCATCGGCGGCAGCATGCGGCCTTCATCCTCCTCCGCCG
Organism: Acetobacteraceae bacterium; assembly: GCA_041487355.1. Taxonomy (GTDB): domain Bacteria; phylum Pseudomonadota; class Alphaproteobacteria; order Acetobacterales; family Acetobacteraceae; genus JAMXLO01. Next base: position 2,699 of record JBGPND010000162.1, read on the forward strand.
CATCGTCCTGATCCTCGCGATACAGCTTCAGGAAGCCGTCGAACGCGACGACGGAGCCGGTGGCGCGCAAGGTGACACCCTTGCCGTCGGTCACGTCCACGCTGACCTGGTCGAGTTCGGCGGATTGCATCTGCGAGGCCACCGCCCGCTTCCAGATCAGCTCGTAAAGCCGGCGCTGGTCGGCATTGAGGAAGCGCACGACGCTGTCGGGTGTGCGCGCGACATCGGTGGGGCGGATCGCCTCGTGCGCCTCCTGCGCATTCTTGATGCGGCTCTGATACTCGCGCGGTGCGGGCGGCAGATATTTCGTGCCGAAGCTCGCCTCGACATGCTCGCGGATCGCGGCGATCGCCTCGCGTGCCATCTGCACGCCGTCGGTGCGCATATAGGTGATCAGGCCGGTGGTCTCGCCGCCGATGTCGACGCCTTCGTAGAGCTGTTGCGCCAGCCGCATGGTCTGCTGCGCGCCGAAGCCCAGCTTGCGCGAAGCCTCCTGCTGCAGGGTGGAGGTGGTGAACGGCGCATAGGGGTGCCGCTTGACGCGCTTCTTCTCGACCGAGCCGACATGGAACCGCCCGGACTCCACCCTGCGCTTGGCGCGCATGGCCAACTGCTCGTTGGCGAGGTCGAACTGATCGAGCCGCTTGCCATCGAAGTAGGTCAGCCGCGCGGTGAACGGCGCGCCGGCCGGCGTGGTGAAGTCGGCCTCCACCGTCCAGTATTCGCGGGCGCGGAACGCCTCGACCTCGGCTTCGCGGTCGCAGACCAGCCGCAGCGCCACCGACTGCACGCGCCCGGCGCTGCGGCTGCCGGGAAGCTTCCGCCACAGCACCGGCGAGAGGGTGAACCCGACCAGGTAGTCGAGCGCGCGGCGCGCCAGATAGGCCTCGATCAGCGGCTGGTCGAGGTCGCGCGGATGCGCCATGGCGTAGCGCACCGCGCCGCGGGTGATCTCGTTGAAGGTGATGCGGCGGACATTGATGCCCTTCAGCGCCTTCTTGTCCGCCAGCATGTTCTTCACATGCCAGGAGATCGCTTCGCCCTCGCGGTCCGGGTCGGTGGCGAGATACAGCGTGCTGGCACCCTTCAGCGCCTTGGCGATGGCACCGACCTGCCTCTCGCCGCGCGCATCGGACTGCCAGTCCATGGCGAAGTCCTGCTCGGGACGCACCGAGCCGTCCTTCGGCGGCAGGTCGCGCACGTGGCCAAGGCTGGCCAGCACCGTATAGCCGCCGCCCAGATAGCGGTTGATGGTCTTGGCCTTGGCGGGGGATTCGACGACGACGACGTCTGACATTGCGACCTTTGCGGTAACCTAGGAATCGGCCTCCAGCAGCAGCGCGACCCGGTTACCCGGCAGCGTCTGCACGCGGCCGGCGAGCTCCAGTTCGAGCAGTACCGCCATGACCGCAGCCGCAGAGAACTGGCAGCGGCGCACGACCTCGTCAACGGCCGTTGGAGAAGTACCAAGGAGATCAATCACTTGCATGCGGGCTTTGGCAAGCTCGGAGGTCGCTTCCGCAGGTTCTTGCCAGTCCGCGGGCGCTTCGGCGGCGCCCGGCGCAGGGCCGCGGACGAACAGCGGATCGCGGCTCAGCCCCTCGCGCTGCGGGTGGTCCGGCAGGTTCTCCAGCACGTCCGCGGCGGTCTCGGTGATGTGGGCGCCCTGGCGGATCAGGTCGTTGGCACCGCGTGAGCGCGGGTCGAGCGGCGAGCCGGGCACGGCGAACAGCTCGCGTCCGGCCTCCTGTGCCAGCCTTGCGGTGATCAGGCTGCCGGAGCGGAGCGCCGCCTCCACCACCACCACGCCGAGCGAGAGTCCCGCGATGATGCGGTTGCGGCGAGGGAAATGCCGTGCCTGAGGTGCCGTGCCCATTGGCGCCTCGCTGACGACGGCGCCCGCTTCGGCGATGCGGCGCTGCAGGTCGGCGTGCTCGGGCGGATAGGGCATGTCGAGACCTCCTGCCACCGCGGCGACCGTATGCCCGGTTTGCAACGCGCCCTTGTGCGCGGCGGCGTCGATGCCGCGGGCGAGGCCGGAGACCACGACCAGCGAGTGCGCAAGGTCGGCGGCGAGGTTTTCCGCCATGCGCTGACCATTGGCCGAGGCGTTGCGTCCGCCGACCAGGGCCACGGCGTGGGCCGAAAGCAGCACAGGATCGCCCAGAACGGCGATGATGGCCGGTGCATCGTCCAACAGTGAAAGCAGTGGTGGGTAGTCGGGCTGGCCCGCGAAGATCAACCGCGCGCCGAGCCGCTCCATGGCATCCAGCTCGCGCCTTGCATCGGCGGGGGACGGGATGAAGGGTGGGCTCTGGCGTCCTCCGGCGCGGGCGAGGGCAGGCAGCGCGTCGAGCGCCGCGGCGGCGGTCTCGCAGCGCGCCAGCAGACGCCGATAGGCAACCGGGCCGACGCCTTCCGCGCGGGCAAGGCGCAGCCGGTCCAGCGCGTCGGCCGGCGTCAGCTCCAGGGGATCATGCTTTCTAACCAATGCGTGGCTCGGTGCCCGCCAGCAGACGGCGGATGTTCTCGTGATGACGAGCGAACACCAGCACGGCGATCACCAACGCAAGCTTAACGATCGTCTGATCAGCCAGCGCGGCGGCGAGGACTGGCGCGAGCGCAAAGGAGACCAGCGCCGCCAGGGACGAGATTCGGGCGACTGCCGCCATGGCCAGCCATAGCGCGCCGGCGCAGAGCCCGACCGGCCAGGCCGCGGCGATCAGGACGCCATAGGAGGTGGCAACGCCCTTGCCGCCCTTGAAGCCGAGCCAGACCGGGAAGGCATGACCGAGCACTGCGCCGACGCCGGCCCACAGCAAGGCGTCGTGCCCCCCGAGCCGGCTTGCCAACAGGACGGCGACCGCGCCCTTCAGGCCGTCCAGCAGCAGCGTCGCCGCGGCGAGGCCCTTGTTGCCGGTGCGCAGCACGTTGGTCGCGCCGATATTGCCGGACCCGATCCTGCGGATGTCGCCCAGGCCGGCGGCGCGCGTGAGGATCAGACCGAACGGGATCGATCCGAGCAGGTAGCCGGGGAGCGCGAAGGCGACGGAGGGCATCGAATGCTGTCCAGGTGGGAGTCAGGCAGGCAGCGCGGACGGGATATCGGTGTGAGTGAAATCATCCCCCTTGAACAGCAGCTTCTCGCCGGTGGCCTTTGCCGCGGCGTATGCGAAGCAGTCTCCGATGTTGAGCCCGGCGCGGTGTCGTCCCTTGCCAAAGCGCCGGCATGCCTCCAGTGCCATTTCGGCCTGCTCCGGTGTTACCGCCACGATGTCAGTGGCGATCAATCGAAGGAACCGGTCCAGCAGCCTTCGCCCGGCTTCGCCCTTTCTCGCCTCGATCACCATGCCTGCTTCGACCCGGCCCACGGCCGATATCAGGCGGATCGGGTCCAATTCGATTTGCCGGTCGAATGCCGCGCGTTCTGGGTCGTCGAGCAAAATGGCGATGATGGCTGAGGTATCGATCACCATCAGCGCCACATGCCTGTCTGGTCGTACCCCAGTATCTCGTCGGCGGAACGGGTGTCGAGGTCTGGCAGGGCCGCGCACTCCCGGGCCAGTGCGTCAAGCGTCGCGGCCAGCCGTTGAGCCGGCCGGCCGCGACGCAGGCGCTCCCGCGCGAGGCGGTCGATCAGGGAGTTGCGAACTGCCTCGGTCAGGCTTTCTCCGGTGAGTTTCGCGACCTCTCGCGCAAGCCGGTCGGTCTCAGGGTCTTTCAGGCTCAATGCCATGGTGATCTCGTCTATCTAGAATTGGCGATCCAATCTATACGATCAGCCGAAGATCGGCTAGCCGAATACCCGGCGCCCGGCCTTCCAGGTCCCCAGCACAACCCCCTCCAGGGCGCGGCCGTCGAACGGCGTGTTCTGCGCCTTGCCGGGCAGTTTGCCGGCTTCGACCTGCCAGATCCGATCCGGATGAAACAGGCACAGATCCGCCGGCGCGCCCTTCACCAGACGCCCCGCCGCAATGCCGAGCAACGCGGCCGGGCGGGCGGTCAGCAGTTCGATCGCCTGCGCGAGTGTCAGCGCGCCGTTGTGGACCTGGACCAGCGTCACGCCGAGCAAGGTGGCGAGCCCCGCTCCTCCGGGGGTGGCCTGGGCGAAGGGCTGGCGCTTGTCGTCGGCGTCGCGTGGCTGGTGGTCGGAGGCGATGGCGTCGATCGTGCCGTCGGCCAGCGCGGCCACGACCGCCAGCCGGTCCGCCTCCTTGCGCAAAGGCGGGGAAAGCTTGGCATAGGTGCGGAAGTCGCCGATCGCCGTCTCGTTCAGGTCGAAGTAGGGCGGTGCGGTGTCACAGGTCACGGCAACCCCATCGGCCTTCGCCTGGCGGATCAAAGCCAGTGCCTCGGCGGTCGACACATGGGCAAAATGCACAGCCCCGCCGGTGAGCGCCGCCAGCCGTATGTCGCGCGCGACCAGGATGGCCTCGGCGGCGGCGGGGATACCAGGCAGGCCGAGCCGAGTGGCAAGCTCGCCCTCGGTGGCGGCCCCGCCTGCGGCAAGCGAGGGGTCCTCGGGATGCTGCACGATCCGCGCACCGAAGCCGCGCGCGTAGGACAGCGCGAGGCGCATCAGCCGGGCCGAACCGATGGCGCGGCTGCCGTCGGTGAAGGCGATGGCGCCGGCCTCGCGCAACAGGCCGAGCTCGGCCAGCTCCTCGCCGCGGCAGCCGGTGGTGACGGCGCCGTAGGGCAGGATGGTGAGGCTGCCGGTCTCCTCGCCGCGGGCGCGCAGCAGGCGCACCAGGGCAGGATCGTCGATCGCGGGCAGCGTTTCGGGGAGGGCGGCGAGCGTGGTGATTCCACCGGCCGCCGCCGCCTCGGCGGCTGACGCGATGGTTTCCCGATATTCGTATCCGGGCTCGCCGAGGGCGGCGCGCATGTCCACCAGGCCCGGGCACAGGATGGCGCCGTCCTCGGCCACCACGACCGCGCCATCCGGGCGGCCGAGGCCGGGACCGAAATCGGCGATGCGTCCGTCGCGCACCAGCAGGTCGCCATGCTGGTCGAGGCCCGACGCGGGGTCGACCAGGCGGACGCCGGTGAAGATCGTGTCGGTCACCACGCACCCCCACCCCAACCCTCCCCCGCTTCGCGGGAGAGGGAGTTCAGCGCCCCCTCTCCCGCGAAGCGGGGGAGGGTTGGGGTGGGCGTGCTACGGCTCATTCCGACCGTGGCCGCGCGACAGCGTGTCCAGCACCGCCATGCGGACCGCCACGCCCATCTCCACCTGCTCCCTGATCAGGCTGCGCTGCGGATCGTCCGCCACGGCGCTGTCGATCTCCACCCCGCGGTTCATCGGCCCCGGATGCATCACCAGCGCGTCCGGCTTCGCGAAGGCCAGCTTGGCGGCATCCAGGCCGAAGAAGCGGAAATACTCCCGCGCACTCGGCACCAGCCCGCGCTGCATCCGCTCGCGCTGCAGCCGCAGCATCATCACGATATCGGCGCCGGCCAGGCCGCGCTCCATGTCATGGAACACTGCAACACCCAACCGCTCCACCTCGGCCGGCATCAGGGTCGGCGGCCCCACCACGTGCACGCGGCTGCCCATCGTGGTCAGCAGGTGGATGTTCGAGCGTGCGACGCGCGAATGCAGCACATCGCCGCAGATCGCGACCGTCAGACCCTCCAGCCGCCCCTTGCGCCGCCTGATCGTCAGAGCGTCCAGCAGGGCCTGCGTCGGATGCTCATGCGTGCCGTCGCCGGCGTTGATCACCGCCGCATCGACCTTCTGCGCCAGCAGGTTGGGCGCCCCCGACTGGTCGTGCCGCACCACCAGCAGGTCGCAATGCATCGCGTTCAGCGTCGCCGCGGTATCGAGCAGCGTCTCGCCCTTGTTCACCGAGGAGGTGGAGACCGACATGTTGATCACGTCGGCTCCCAGCCGCTTGCCTGCCAGCTCGAAGCTGGTCCGCGTCCGCGTCGAGTCCTCGAAGAACAGATTGATCAGGGTCCGTCCGCGCAGCAGATCCCGCTGCGTCTTGCCCGACCGGTTGAGCAACACGTAGCTCTCCGCCAGGTCGAGCAGATGGCCGATCTCGGGCGGGTGCAGCCCTTCGATCGCCAGCAGGTGTTTTTGCCGGTACGACACGGGCCTTGGTCGCAGAAACCGCCCGAGGCAGTCAACGCCTGTGCCGAGTCCGGCCCGATTGGCTCACTGCGTGGAGGCGGGGGAGTTCCCGAGCGAATTGGCGGCCAGCTTCCTGGCAGACACCCCATAACCGCCGGCCGCCATCGCCAGGATCTCGATGTCCTCCTGGCTCAACAGCAGATCGGCAGAGGCGCCGCAATCGGTCGGGTCGTCGCTGCTGCGGGCTCCCGCCCAGTGGACGCGGAAGCCGGAGAGCGTCTGTGGCTGCCTGGCTTCGATCACCACACTGCCGCCCACCGCATGCATGGCCCGGACATCGAGCACACAGGCGACTCCGGGCCGGTCGTCCGCCGGTGTCGCGGCGATTCGTGCCCGCATATCGCGCGAGGATGCCTCCAGCGGGTCGAACGTGACGATGTCGCCGACCTTCGGCCCGAGTTCGCCAACTTCGCGCAGCAGGCCGATCGTGCCGACCATCCCGGCGAGAGCTATCACGACCATGCCGAGAACTAGGCCGGATATATCACTCGAATTGCCGCCGTTCGCCCGCATCGCCGTTCCGCCTCTCCGTCCCAGGACCTTCCCAAGGCTGCACCAACGATGCTGGCAGCCAGTGGTTCAAAACCAGTGAACCAGGACCTGAAAATGGTCTTCTAATTATTGGTGATTAAGAAAAATGGCGGCGCCAGAGGCGCCGCCAAGGGTATGGGGAGGAGTCCAAGAGAGAGAAGAAGGCGGGTCAGACCCGCCGGTCTCACAAGGCGCACAGTGCGGCAAGCCGCCTCGACAGACATTGATCCAGATCAAGGATCGCGTTTTTTGTTCGGCCGACTGCTATCGAGGGTCTCAGGTCACGGCCTCGATCCGAGCCAGGGCCTCCTCCTTGCCCAGCGCCGCCAAAGTCGCGTCGATTCCCGGACTTGCAGTGCTTCCGGTCAGCGCGGCGCGCAGCGGTTGTGCCACCTGACCGAGCTTCCGTCCGGTCGTTGCGGCAAAATCGCGCAGCGCCGCGTCGATCGACGCCGGAGTGAAGTCCGTCTTCGCCAGTGCGCCGGCGATTTCGCGCAGGATGATCCTGGCTTCGGGGGTGAGCACCGCTGCCGCCTTCGGCTCCATCGGCAGGGGAAGTGGATGTGCCAGAAAGGCTGCTGCGTCAGCGAGTTCGACAAGTGTCTTGGCACGCTGCTTGAGTTCCGGCATCAAGGCCCGGATGCGCGCGGCGGCCTTGCTGCCGAGGGCGAGGTCGGTGCGATGCGCCAGCCTTTCGAGCACCTCGCGCATCAGCCTGTCGTCATCCGCCTGGCGAATATAGATGCCGTTCAGATGCGTCAGCTTGGCGTAGTCCATGCGGCTCGGCGCCCGTCCCACGCCATCGAGATCGAACAATCGGATCGCCTCGTCGCGATCGAGCACCTCCAGGTCGCCATGCCCCCAGCCGAGGCGCAGCAGGTAGTTGCACAGCGCCTCGGGCAAATAGCCCTGCTCGCGGAACTCCAGCACCGACACCGCGCCGTGCCGCTTGGAGAGCTTGGCGCCATCCGCCCCGTGGATCAGCGGGATATGCGCGAAGCGCGGCAGCTCCCAACCCATCGCCTGGTAGATCTGCACCTGGCGGAAGGTGTTGGTCAGGTGATCGTCGCCGCGGATGACGTTGGTGATGCCCATGTCGTGGTCGTCGACCACCACCGAGTGGTTGTAGGTCGGCGTGCCGTCGCTGCGCAGGATGATCATGTCGTCCAGTTCGGCATTGGCGACGCGCACTGTTGCCTGCACGAGGTCCTCGACCACGGTCTCGCCGCCGCGCGGCGCCCTGAGCCGGATGGCGGGTGCAACCCCGGGCGGCGCTTCGGCCGGGTCGCGATCGCGCCAGCGTCCGTCGTAGCGCGGCGACCGCCCCTCGGCGAGCGCCTGCTCGCGCATCTGCCGCAGCTCTTCGGCCGTGCAGTAGCAATTATAGGCGTGGCCGGACGCGAGCATCTGCCGCGCCACTTCGGCATGCCGCGCCATGCGCGTGGACTGGAAGACCGGCAACTGGTCCGGCGTGATGCCGAGCCATTCGAGGCCTTCGATGATCACGTGCGTCGCCGCTTCGGTGCTGCGTTCGCGGTCGGTGTCCTCGATCCGCAGCAGGAACTCCCCGCCGTGATGGCGGGCGAAGAGGTAGTTGAACAGGGCGGTGCGGGCGCTGCCGATATGCAGCAATCCCGTCGGGCTGGGGGCGAAGCGGGCGCGAACGGTCATACTGGGGCCATGTAGCACGCGAATTCACCGGCTGTAGAGGCTGCACCCGCTAACCTCCCGTGCGTGCAGCAGATGGTTGCCGTTGCGGACCTGGTGCAGGCGCGCTCGTACGCCTGGGTGCAGGCATGGGTGGCGGCGGAGCGGGACCGCCTGGCCCTGTGGCTCCCGGTCTTCATGGGTGTCGGCATACTTTGCTACTTCGCGCTGCGCGCCGAACCGCCCGGCTGGCTGGGTGCGGCGGTGGCGGTGCCCGCGGTGCTCGCGACGATGCTCCTGGGGTCGCGCCCCGTGCCGCGCGCCATCGTCATGGCGCTGGCCGCCGCCGCGATCGGCTTTGCCGCAACGCAATACGTCGCCTGGCGCGCACCGCCGCTCGAGACCCTGCCGACCCATGCAACCATCCTGACCGGCATCGTTCGTGGCGTGGATGCGCTGCCCGAGGGTAGGCGGATCGTGCTGGAAGCTGCACAGCTCGACGGAGCACCGCCCCTGTCGCGCTGGCTGCGTGTGCGGTTGCGTACCGCCGACAGGCTGGAGATCGCCACGGGTGACACGGTCCGGATCCGCGCGTTGCTGCGTCCGCCCGCGCCCCCCGCCTATCCGGGCGCCTGGGACCTCCAGCGCGACGCCTGGTTCAGTGGCCTCGGCGGGTCCGGGTATGCGCTGGGTCCGGTGGAGCGCCTCGCCGAGTCGGTCCCGAGCGGGCCGTTGCGCCTGGTTCAGCGCCTGCGGGAGGTGATTGCCCGCCGTATCACCGCGGTGGTGCCCGGTTCGGCCGGGGCGATCTCCGTCACCCTGCTGACCGGCGTGACGACCGGCATCCCGGCCGCCGACCACGATGCGTTCCGGGCGTCGGGCCTCGCCCATCTGCTGGCGGTGGCGGGGCTGCATATCGGAATCGTCATGGGCTGGGTCCTGGCCTTCTCCCGCCTGGCGCTCGCTGCCTCGGAGCATGCCAGCCTGCATTGGCCCACCAAGAAGCTGGCCGCCCTCGCCGCACTGGCCGCGGGCGGC
>JBGPND010000163.1:0-11948 GCA_041487355.1 Acetobacteraceae bacterium
AGGCCGAGTTCGGCGTATTGCTTCCACGCGTTCCGGCTCCAGCCATCCGGTTCCGCGAGGTATTTCTTGCGCTGTTCGAACTGGTACTGATCGGCGATCAGCCGATCGACGCTGTCCTTGAGCAGGCGCTGTTCGTCGGTCAGGTCGAAGTCCATGTCACCCTCACCCGCCGCGCCTTGCGCGGCGACCTCTCCCGCAGTGCGGGCGAGGTGTACGTTCCTTCTAGCTCTACAGTCCCAGTATCGCCTTGGCGACGATGTTGCGCTGGATCTCGTTCGAACCGCCGTAGATCGAGACCTTGCGATAGTTGAAGTAGGTCGGCGCGGCTTCGGTCGCGTAGTCCGGGCCAATCACCGGCTCGTTGCGACCATCTGATTCGCGCTGGAATGGCATCACATAGGGGCCGACCACATCCATCAGCAATTCGGTGAGCTGCTGCTGGATGACCGAGCCTTTCAGTTTGAGGATCGACGAAGCCGGGTTCGGCTTGCCCTTCTCGCGCTTGCGTTCGTCGGCCACCACGCGAAGCTGCGTCATCTCGAGCGCCTTCAGCTCGATCTCCACAGCAGCGAGCTTCTCGCGGAATCGTGGGTCCTCGATGAGCGGCCGGTCGCCGACGTGCTCCAGTGCCGCGAGTTCCTTGATCCGCGCCACCTTCGCCTTCGATGCGCCGACCCGCGCGATACCGGTGCGTTCGTTGCCGAGCAGGAACTTGGCGTAGTCCCAGCCCTTGTTCTCCTGGCCGACCAGATTCTCCGCCGGCACCTCGACATTGTCTAAGAACACCTCGTTCACCTCGCGCCCGCCGTCGATGGTGATGATCGGGCGGACGGTGATGCCGGGCGTCTTCATGTCGATCAGCAGGAAGGAGATGCCCTCCTGCTTCTTCGCCGCCGGATCGGTACGCACGAGGCAGAAGATCCAGTCGGCATATTGCGCCAGCGTGGTCCAGATCTTCTGGCCGTTGACGATATACTTGTCGCCCTTGCGTTCGGCGCGCGTGCGCAGCGAGGCCAGGTCGGACCCCGAACCAGGCTCCGAGAATCCCTGGCACCAGAAGTCGTCGGCATTGGCCGCGCGCGGCAGGAAGCGGTGTTTCTGTTCCTCGTTGCCGAATTGCGCGATCACCGGGCCGACCATCGTCACGTTGAAGCCGATCGGTGGCGGCACGTGCGCCTGCTGCATCTCGTCCTGGTACAGGTAGACCTGCACCGGCGACCAGGGCTGCCCGCCCCACTCGACCGGCCAGTTCACCGTCGCCCAGCCGCGCGCGTTCAGAATGCGCTGCGTGCTGACGATTTCGTCCTTGGTCAGGTGCTCGCCGTCCCGCGCTTTGTGGCGGACCGACTCTGGAACCTCGGTACGGAAGAAACCCCGAGCCTCCTCGCGGAAGGCGCGTTCCTCGTCGGTGAAGTTCAGGTCCATGTCTGTAGTCCTTTCACTCGGCCGCCGCGCGCTTTAACCGGTCAGCGAAGGTCTTGCGGAATTTTCCGACTTTTGGCGCGACCACAACCTGGCAATAGCCGGTCCACGGATTGCGCGCGAAGTAGTCGTGATGCTCGGGTTCGGCTTCGTGGAACACCTGCAGGTTCTCGATCTGCGTCACGATCGGCGCGCCCCAGAGTTTCGCGTCGCTGATCTCCTTGATCACTGCTTGCGCGATCTGCCGCTGCGCATCCGAATGGGTCAGGATGATCGAGCGGTATTGCGTGCCGATATCATGACCCTGCCGATCCTGCGTCGTCGGATCATGGATGGTGAAGAACACGCGCAACAGATCGGCGTAGGAAACTTCGGCCGGGTCGAACCTGATCTGGACGACCTCGGCGTGTCCGGTCGTGCCGGTGCAGATCTGCTGGTAGCTGGGATTGGGGACATGGCCGGCGGCGTAGCCCGACATCACGCTGCGCACGCCGCGCAGGTCCTTATAGACGGCCTCCAGGCACCAGAAGCAGCCGCCGCCGAGGGTGGCGATCTCTTCGCTCATGCTCGTCGCTCCAATCCTGTCCGGGGTCATCATACCGGCAAGTAGCAATCGCAGCACCCCCTCCCTGGCCCTCCCCCGCTGCGCGGGAGAGGGTTAGGGTGGGGGTGCATTCCTTCCCCCGTACCGTCGGACGCGCAGATCCGCCTGCTCCTTGTGCGCGGCAAAATTCTCGATGGCGCAGAGCCGCGAGCAGTACTCGCCGATCATCGCCGTCGCTTCCGGACTGACCTCCTGGTAGGTGACCGTCTTCAGGAACTTGCCCACCCACAGCCCGCCGGTGTAGCGCGCCGCCCGCCTGGTCGGCAGCGTGTGGTTGGTGCCGATGACCTTGTCGCCATAGGCGACGTTGGTCTCCTTGCCCAGGAACAGCGAGCCGTAGTTGGTCATCCGCTCCAGGAACCAGCGCGGCTCGCGTGTCAGCACCTGCACATGCTCCGAGGCGATGCGGTCGGCTTCGGCCACCATCTCCTCGTCGGTGTCGCACAGGATGACCTGCCCGTGATCCCGCCAGGCCACACCGGCAATATCGGCGGTGGGCAAACGGGCAAGCTGACGCTGGATTTCCGCGTCGATTTCGTTCGCGATCTTCGCTGACGTGGTCAGCAGGATTGCCGGCGATGTCGGCCCGTGCTCCGCTTGGCCGAGCAGGTCGGTGGCGCACATCTCGGTATCCGCTGTGTCGTCGGCGATGATCAGCGTCTCGGTCGGTCCTGCCAGCAGATCGATGCCGACGCGGCCGAACAACTGCCGCTTCGCCTCCGCGACAAACGCGTTGCCGGGCCCGACCAGCATGTCGACGGCGGGAATGCTCGACGTGCCGAGCGCCATCGCCGCCACTGCCTGAATGCCGCCGAGCAGATAGATTTCATCCGCGCCGCCGAGCGCCATGGCGGCGACAGTGGCGGCGGGCGGCACGCCGTTCAGCGGCGGCGTGCAAGCGGCGACCCGCTTCACGCCGGCCACCTTGGCGGTCAGCACGCTCATATGCGCCGAGGCCACCATCGGGTAGCGGCCACCCGGCACGTAGCAACCGACACTCGCGACCGGGATGTTCTTGTGGCCCAGCCTTACGCCCGGCAATGTCTCCACCTCCACGTCGCGCAACGCGGCGCGCTGCACTTCGGCAAAGCGGCGGATCTGCGCCTGGGCGAATTTGATGTCCTCGATCACCTGCGCTGGCAGACTGTCGATCAGTGCCTGGATTTCCGCTTGCGTCAGGCGAAAATCCTTCGGCTCCCACTTGTCGAACTTCGCCGACAGTTCGCGCACCGCCGCGTCGCCGCGCCGGACGACGTCGTCGAGGATTGCCTCGACTGTCTGACGCACCTTGCGGTCGGCCTCGAACTTCTCTTCCTCGGTCGCGCCACGCTTGAGATAGCGGATCATGGCAACTCCTATTCCGCGGTCCAGCCACCGTCGACGACAAGCGACGTCCCTGTCACCAGCGCGGCCGCATCGGAGGCGAGAAACGCCACCGCGCCCATCAGGTCCTCCACCGTCCCGAGCCTGCCGAGCTTGATCCGCCGCAACACATCGTCGTGGAACGCCTTGTCGTTCCAGAACGGGCGGGAGAGCGGAGTGTCGATAAACGTGGGGCCGATGGAATTCACCCTGATGCCATGCGGTGCGAGATCAATCGCCATCGCCTTGGTCAGGCCCTCGATACCGTGCTTGCTCATGCAATACACGGTGCGGCGCGCGCCGCCGACATGGCCCATCTGCGAGGAGATGTGGATTATCGACCCTCCCCTGCCCGCTTGCACCATGCGACGCGCCACCGCCTGCGCAACGAAGAACGCGGCACGCTGGTTCAGGTTGGTGATGGCGTCGTAATCCTGCTCGGTCACGTCAAGGAACGGCGCCGGACGGTTGGTCCCGGCATTGTTCACCAGCACATCGAACGGCGCCTGCACATCGATCGCCGCACGCACCGCGGCCAGGTCGGTCACGTCCAGCACCATCGGTTCGGCACTGCCGCCGTCCTCGCGGATTTCGGCGGCGGCCGCCTCGACTTCGGCCGCTGTGCGCGCCACCAGCACAACATGCGCGCCGGCCTGCGCCAATGCTGCCGCAGCCGCCAGACCGATGCCGCGGCCCGCACCGGTGACCAGCGCGCGGCGGCGGTCGAGCCGCAGAGACGGCGTACGGGGCAGGGTCATTGCGACCTCGGTTGCATGACACGACGGACTATCGGGCGAATGCGACACGCCGACAATGCCGTGGCGCGGCATGTCGCTGTTGTTACCACGGCAGACGGCGTGCTTGGCTTGCACGGCAATCTACCGCACCGTACAAGAGCAGACTGCGTGCGCGTTGTGCCGCGGCCGAACTGATCGGGGGCAGGGATGACTTTCCATGAGCGACGGGAGTAAGCCCACCCCCGACGCGTGGGCCTGCTGATGCAGGCGCGCAATCGGATCTTGCTCGTGTTCGACGAGCACTACGGCAGCAACGGCAACGTGGTCTATGCCGCCACACGCGGCCTGATTCGGCAGACTGGCGGTACGGCAGAGTACCGGGTGTTCTGCAAGGGGCGCTATCGCGGGCCGCGCTTCGCATCGCGTCTTGGCGATGTCCGTGTCGTCAGCCGTCGAGTCTCGCCAATCGGCGAGGAGCGCACGCCGTCGGGCTGGGCCGTCCGTCTGCTCGCACGGTTGCGAATGTGCGACGCACCCTCCAGGTGGTTGACCAACATCGATACGGCCGATCGGCGCCTGCTGCGGCTGTTGTTCGAAGTCGAGCGGACCCGTGCGGTCATCGTGTTCACCATCGATGCCAGCTTCGCCCTGAAGGTCGCGCGCCTGGCGCATATCTTCTCGACCCGCCAGGTTCCGCATATCGTCGTGGTCACGCCGGAGTACGAGGCGGACGCCGACACGGTGCGCGACCTGCGCTGGCTGCGGGTGAAGCTCTTGCAGGACGGCAGCGTGGTGCCGCCGACCAATGCCAGACCCGACACCAATCGCCTGCCCACCGCGCTAGCGCGGTTCGTCAGGGCCAGGAAGATGCCCGCCGCGTCAGGAAACATGGTTGCCACGCCATTCGACGTGCCGCGGCCGTTGTCGTTCCTGGATGCCGAATTCTACCCGTACCAGATGAACGACATCGAGGCGACGGTATCCTGGGCCGACTGGATCGGACCTGAACAGAGGCTGCCTGACCGCGTGCGCGACGTCGTCCTGTTCATCCGGCCGGACTGGGTAAACTGCGGCAGCGGCACGCTCTTCGAGAGCCTCGCCGCCTATTTCCGTCGGCGCGACGGGCTGCTGATCGATATCGGCATCTGGCCCTATGCGGTGCCGTTCCGCCGCAAGGAGCGCCCGGCCAAGGTCGCGGAGCAGCAACGCCACATCCGCTCGGCATTGTATTTTTCGCTGCGACGCACGACGAGCCTGTTCCACGCGCTGGCGCAGTTGCGGCACGCGTTCTCCTTCTGGCCGCGCACCGTCAGCAACCAGGTCCTGTTGCAGAACGCGTTGGCGGCGAAGCCGCGGCTGGTGCGCGAGGTGGCGCGGCATGCCAAGCTGACCCACATCTATCTGTTCCACTATTTCACCTACCTGTTCTCCAAGGACCTGATCGCGGGCCGCAAGTTCTTCCTGGATACGCACGATATCCAGGCGATCAACGTCGTGCACAATGCCGGGCGCAACCTGTTCACCCGGCGTGGCGACCAGTTTCACCGGCTCCTGGCAGAAGAGATGCGCATCGTCGCCAAGGCGCACCGGGCCGCCTTCGTCAGCCTGACAGAGCTGGCTCTCGCCGCCCGTCACGTCCCGGCCGAGAAGCTCGACTTCATCATCCCGCTACCCGACATCACGCCGTGTGCCCCGAAGCCGTTCGCCATGCCGGCGCGCCTGCTGATCATCGCGGCACGCAATCCGGGCAACGAGCGCAACCTTGCCTGGTTCCTGCAGCACGTCTGGCCGAAGGTGATCGAGGGCGACGCGGCATCCGGATCGCCGCCTCTCGGCAAGTCTGCGCCGCAACTGGACATTTGTGGCAGCATCAAGGGGGCATTCGCCAACGTGCGGCGGCTCCGTGTGCAGTTTCATGGCGTCGTGGAGGACCTCACACCGTACTATCAGCGCTGCGATCTGGTTCTGCTGCCGGTGGTCACCGGCGGCGGCGTGGCAATCAAGACGATCGAAGCGCTGCTGCATGAACGCCCGGTGCTCGCCACGCGGCACGCATTGCGCGGCCTGCCGCAGGCGATCGTCGAGACGGTGGGCTATGCCAACCAGCCGGAGGAGTTCGCCCAAGCCATCCGCATGCTGATCGGATCGCCGCATCTACTCGAGCAGCGGCTCGATCGCTCGCGCCGTGCCGCGCAGCTGCTGCGCGACCAGGGATTCTACGAGCGGCTCACCGAGGCAATGGACGCGGTGCGGCTGTCCGACGAGGTCACGCAGGCGCACGATCCGGTCGTGCCCGACGAGCTTGCGCCGCCGCCGCTTCTCGCGGACCCGCTCGGCGCGCACGCGCCCCGTCCAGCGCCGATCCGGCCGCTGGTCGGGCAGAGCTAGTGGTCTGACGCCAGCCTCGCCCGCCAATCCTGCAGCACGTCGCGCAGCGTCACGTCCCAGTCGATCGCCGGTTGCCATGCCAACAGCGCGCGCGCACGCGACGCGTTGCCGCGGGCAACGGCGATGTCGTTGGGCCGCAGCAACGTTGACGCGGTCTCAATACGTGGCTTCGCCTGGCTGAGCGCCAGCAGCGCGTCGAGGATGTCGCCGATCCGTCGCGGCTTGCCGGATGCAATGTTCAGGATCAATCCGGGCGACAGGCGATCGGCCTGGTGCAGACAGGCGACATAGGCGGCGCAGACGTCACGCACGTCGAGGAAGTCGCGCTGCGGCGCGAGTGCGCCGACCCGCATCACCGGTTCCTGGCACCCCGCCTCGATGCGCGCAATCTGCCTCGCGAAGGCGGCGACGACATAGTCGGCAGACTGGCCAGGGCCGATGTGGTTGAAGGCCCGCAGCCGCACCACGCGCAGCCCATCCGCGGCCATGGCGCCCAACGCAAGATCGGCGCTAGCCTTGGTTGCCGCGTAGCTGTTCAGCGGCGCCGGCACCGCAGTTTCGTCCACGGCCTCGCCGGCGCGGAACGAAGCGCCATAGACTTCGGCCGACGAGGCAAACAGCAGCAGGCAATGCGGCACCCGCGCACGCAGCGCGCGCGCCAGCCCGAGCGTGCCATGCAGGTTCACGCGCCAGGTCAGGTCAGGGTCGTTGCGAGACGCGGCGATCGTGGCGATGGCCGCCAGATGGATGCAGGCATCCGGCGCGATCCGCTCGACCAGCGCCGCAGTGGCGGACGCGTCGGTGACGTCGAGTCGCTCCAGGCCGGGCATGGGACGGTGCGCTGTGCCGACGACCCCCCACGCGGGGAAATCGCGCGCAAGCGCCGCCAGCAAGTGCATGCCGACGAAACCGCCGGCACCGGTCACCAGGATGCGGCGCGGCATCGACTGTGCGGCATCAGGCATTGCGCAGCCTCGCGGTGTGGCGCGCGAGGTCGGCCTCCACCATCTCGGCCAGCATCGCCTCGAGCGTGATGGTGGGCTGCCAGTTCAGCCGCTGCCGCGCCTTCGATGCGTCACCGTGCAGGGCGTCAACTTCGGCAGGACGCATCAGGTCGGCCCGCCGCGTGACGTAGTCCTGCCAGTTCAGGCCCGCACAACGAAACGCGATGTCCACCATCTCGCGCACGGTGACCGAGCGTCCTGTTGCAATGACGTAGTCATCAGGCACGTCCTGCTGCAACATCAGCCACATCGCGCGCACGTAGTCGCGCGCATGACCCCAGTCGCGCTTGGCATCGAGGTTGCCCAAGGCAAGCTCGCGCGCCAGGCCCAACTTGATGCGGGCCACCCCGTCGGTGACCTTGCGGGTGACGAATTCGATGCCGCGCAGCGGGCTCTCATGGTTGAACAGGATGCCGGACGAAGCGTGCAGCGCGAAACTCGCGCGATAGGTCACGGTCATCCAATGCGCGTAGAGCTTTGCGGCGCCATAGGGCGAACGAGGCCGCAGGCTGGTCGTTTCGTTTTGCACCGGCTGCTGCACCTTGCCAAACATCTCCGATGACGAAGCCTGGTAGAACCGCGTCGTCGGATGGGCGATGCGCAGCGCCTCCAGCATGTTGACCGCGCCAAGGCCGGTGACGCTGCCGGTCAGCAGCGGCTGCTGCCATGACGCGGCCACGAAGCTCTGTGCCCCGAGGTTGTAGACTTCGTCCGGGCGATATTGCTGCACTGTGCGGACCAAGCTGGACAGGTCGATGAGATTGCCTTCCACCAAGTGCACGTCCGACAGGATCCCCAGCCAGCGCAGACGCTCGCCGATCACGTCGGACGAAGCCGAGCGGCGCATCAGGCCGATAACCTCGTAGCCCTTCTGCAGCAGCAGCTGCGCCAGATAGGCGCCGTCCTGACCGGTCACGCCAGTGATCAGTGCGGTGGGCATCAGCGGCGACCCATTATCGCGCCCCGCCCCGTCAACGCCTGCGCCAGCGCCGCAGTGCATCGAGCACAGCCGCCGCGCCTGCGGGTCGCGGCGGCGCCACACCACCCGGAATTCCCGGGAAGCTTGCGGCGCTCTCGGCAGGATCGACCGGGTCGCCGTGCAGCCTGGCGTCCAGGCGAAGCCTGGACACACGGTCGACCGGTGTGCCGTCGGCGAGGTGGAATTCCCACTTGGGCGAGATTCGGCGGCGATTGTAGCGCTGCTCCCACCAGCCATCGCCGATCGGGTTGAACAGCGGTGCCTCGGTGCGCCGGAAGATCGCGGTCACCGAGGCGAATCCCTCCAGTGACCACATCTCATCGTCGGCCAGGATGTCGGCCATCCGGCCGATCGTCGGAATGTGGCAGTCGTCGAGGATGAGCAGTCCGCCCATCGCGATGTGCGGATAGAAGAAGTAATACTCCAGCTCGGGAAACGGCCAGCCGTGCGGTCCGTCGATCATCACGACGTCGTACAGGTGCGGATGCTCGTAGCTCGGCAAGGTGCATTGTGTCGCGCCGAACACGTTGCGCACACGCTCGATCCGGGTCAGCGGACAGTCGGTATAGAAAATGACCGACGACTTCTCCCCGTAGTCCCGGTCGTCCAGGCAGAACACCGTGTGGTCATTGGAGATGTTGGAGAACAGGATGGTGCTCTTGCCGCATCCGGTTTCCGCCGAGGCCTTCACCGAACTCGGCAGCAGCCGCTCGATGGCGCGCAACACCTCGGTCGGGAAGGTGCCGGCATAGTGGCTCCTCGGCCCCTTCTCCCAGGCTTCGTAAGCATCCATCACGGGCGACTCGGTCTTCATGTACTGCTCCCTTATCCCCGCACTGCCACGCGCTCACAGGCTCGCTGCGGTGCAGCGACAAGCAGCCCGCTGTCGCGATACTCGTCCAACCGCGTCTCGTGCAGGTAGAACCCGCCGATCCGGGTTGACGCCTCGTCGGTCAGGTAGACCGTCCCATCGTTGAACTCCGCATAGCAATAGCCGAGCCGGGCGAGGCGGTTGAATACCGCCGGCACGCGGTTCGCGCCCTCGACCATGAGCATCGGCCGGTGGCGTTGCAAGGTGCGGGCGGCACCCTCGATCGCCTCGTCCTCGAGCCCCTCGACGTCGATCTTGATGGCCGCGATCTGCGTGATCGGTACCGCGAAGCTGCCCGATTCGAGTATTTCATCCAGCGGTGCGACCTCCCAGTGAGCCTCGGCAAACTGCAGCCGTGGTGATGGAACATCCGCGGCATATTTCAGCATGTGCCGAAGGAGATTCTCGGGGATTGCCCAGTCCATCTCGCGCTCGATCGCCGCGGAGCAAAGGCCGCCGATACCGACACCCTCCACCACCGGAATCACGAAGCGCATCGAGCCGCGCGCATTGCCGACACCGACGCCGAGAAAATCGAACTGCCCCGGCTTGAGGTCCTTGATCCGCTGGAGCGACGTCTGCTGCCAGGGATTCGGTTCGAAAGACAGGATCTTTGCCGGACACCCGGCCCGCCATATCGAGGTCGCGGAGTAACCGAAATGGGCTCCGACATCGAGAACGGTCTCGTCCGGATTGCTGAAGAACTGGAACACCGAGAATTCCGGCTCGCTCAGCTCCGGACGCTCCAGCAGGTACGGAATCCATTCCGGCGTGCTGTCGAGCGTCACCTGATCGAACGGAATGGATATGTCGGGCGTCCGCTCCCGCTTGATGAAGTATCGGGCGGAGACCGTTCCGATGATCTGGCGGAAACGCGCCTCCTTGGCGGCGGGATGCGCGGATCCCATCAGGTCGGCAATTTTCCTGTCATCCTGCTCCACGAACGTGTTCAGTTCCCGGATACGCCCGGTCATCCAGTCGATGAGGTACCTCTGCCTCTCGATCCGCATCGCCATGGCGTCGATGCGGGACTTCCGGTGCAACGAGTAGCCAACGCGGTTGAGCAGCCTTTGCAGTCCAGCCTTCATGGCGAATCGGTCTGATGGTTATCGGCCCGGCCCAGGGGAGGGCCTGCCGCTGTAGCAATGATAGCTTCGTCGGAGATGGGAGCCGGCAAGTTTCGGGGTTTCCCATAAAGGGGTCAATCCCGGCCAATGCATCACGGAAGCTCGCCAGACGGATCCGTGCGCCGGCGCCCTGTTGAGGAGTCCCAGACACGGCGGCGGCTTCACCAGGTCTCCCCGGTGAAGCCGCCCGCAGCCAAACCCTGATTGGCTCAGGATGAAGTGAGGTGGCCGGTCAGGCTGCTCGCGCTACCGACGCCCATGAACGTGATCTTCGTATTGTCGGACAGCGTGATGGTCGTGTTGCCGCCGCTCGAGACCCCGGTGGCCAGTGTCGTATCCGCCGTGGTTCCGTAGCCGAACAGGGCCACCGAGCCTGTCAGCGTCGAGAAATCGGTGATGACATTCGCAGTGCCGCCGGTCAGGCTGTGCACGAAGAAGTACTGGTCGGTACCGCCACCGCCAGTGAAGGTTTCCGATCCCTTGCCGGCGACCAGGGTGTCGTTGCCCTTGCCGGATATCATCACATCGGCGCCCTTCGAGTCGGAGCCGCCGAACACCAGGTTGCCCGTGGACGAATTGCTGGCATCGAGTGTCTCGTTGCCGCTGCCCGCCGCGTAGAACGCGCCGCCGATCGTTCCGCCGCTGTACTTGATCGAGCCGCCTGCGCCGCCGAACAACGTGGTGCCGCCGCTACCGCCGACAACGGTGCTGCTGCTGGATAGACCGGCGAACACCAAGGGGCCGCCGTCACCCACGACGGAGGCGGGCCCTGCGCCGGCCACCACGGTGGCGCCACCGGCCCCGCCGACGAAGTTCAGCGAGTTCGAGCCGCCGAACACCCAGAGGCCAGTGCTGCCGGTGCCAGCGGTGACCGTGGTCGCGCTGTCGCCCGCGGCGACCGTATCGCCGGTACCCATATCAAGCACGGTTAACGTCCCAGCGGAGCCGCCGCTGAGTTGTGACGTGACGCCGCCGAAGGCGATCGCCTTCGAACCGCTCAATGTGAGCGCCGCGTTGGCGGCGCCAGCGGAGATCGTTGTGTTGCTGCCCTTGTCCACCTCACTGAGGCTGCCAGTGGTGGAGTCATTAGAATAGTCACCGAACACGATGGCATTGCTGCTCGACGTGGTGACGTTGGTCGCGCTGTTGCCGGCCGAGACGGTGGCCGCCGTGCCGCCAACCGACAGGTTGAGGGCTCCAGCCGTACTGTCGAAGGTGCCGAAGGTGAGCGACTGGCCGCCGGACGCCGACACGGTGACAGAGCCACCGAGTGCGGCAATGGTGTCCTTGCCGCCGGTGGATATGATGGTCGTGCCGCCCTTGGTCGATGTGGCACCACCGAACATCAGGTTCGAGCCGTCACCACCCGCCAGCGTGCCGGTGCCATCGAGGCCGACCAGGGTGTCGTTGCCGGCGCCGGAGCCGATATTGTAGGTCTTGCCGCCGGTCACCAC
>JBGPND010000164.1:0-11878 GCA_041487355.1 Acetobacteraceae bacterium
CCGGCTTCCGCGCCGCGATAGAACGGGGTGAACAGGCTGAATGCCCGCTCCATTATCGCCATGTTCTGCCGGCTGACCTCTTCGATGTTGCCGAACGGGAACAGGTTGCCCATCGTCTTCTGCACGGCAGAGCGCATCTGCTCCTGCTGTTGCGTCAGCGCCGACATCGCCTGTTCGAGGAAGCGCGGCACCAGGCTCTGCATCTGACCGCCGTAGAAGCCGATGAGCTGGCGCAGGAACGCGGTGGGCAGCAGGGCACTGCCCTTGCCCTCTTCCTCGACGATGATCTGGGTGAGGACACTGCGGGTGATGTCCTCGCCGCTCTTGGCGTCGTAGACCACGAAATCGCGCCCCTGGCGCACCATGTCGGCCAGGTTGTCCAGCGTGATGTAGCTGGAGCTTTCCGTGTTGTAGAGCCGCCGGTTGGCGTATTTCTTCACCACCACCGGCGGCTTCTCGGCGGCCTTGTGCTCCGGCTCGGAGCGGACAGGTTCAGCCATGCATGCCTCGGGGCTCTGGTTGCGCCTAGCATGCGGCCTATGCCGCACCTGCGAAAGCCCCTTCGACAAACTTCGTCATCTTGAAGCTAACGCAGCCCCGGCGGACAATGGCCCGATCCGGGCGGACGGGGGGAAGCAGACAATGAACGATGCCGGCGTGGGCGCGGCCCAGCACACATGGATCCGCGAGCGCATCGCCCAGGTGCCCCGCGTGAAGCTCGCGCTGACCCCGACCCCGATCGAGGCGGCGCCCAACCTGTCGCGCGCGCTCGGCGGGCCGCGCATCTTCATCAAGCGCGACGACCTGACCGGTGTGGCGTTCGGCGGCAACAAGCTGCGCAACCTGGAGTTTCGCCTGGCACGCACCATGGCCGAGCAGCCGGACACCGTGGTGGTCGGCCTGGACATCCAGTCCAACTCGGCGCGCCAGACGATCGGTGCGTGCAACAAGCTGGGGCTGAAGACCATCCTGGTGCTGGAGGGGCGCAAGCCGGACGTCATCCAGGGCAACCTGCTGGTCGACTACCTGCTCGGCGCGGAGGTGGTATTCGCGCCGACCCGTGAGGCGCAGCGCGCCGCGCTCGACGAGCATGCGCGGCGGGTGCGCGAGGCCGGCGGGCGGCCGCACATCCTCAACGACAACCCGATGTTCGATGTCGCCTCGGCGCTGGCCTATCTGGAAACCACGCTGGAGCTGCTGGAACAGATGGAAGGCGCCGGCGTGCAGCCGAACGCGTTCTACATGTCATCGAGCGGCAAGGGACAGGCCGGCCTGGTGCTCGGCAAACGCCTGACCAACGCGGGCCTCGCCGTGCACGGCGTCACCGCGACCGACGAGTTCCACGTGCCGTCGCGCACCGCGGCGATCGCCAACGAAACGCTGCGGGTGCTCGGCCTCGACATGCGGGTGAGCGAGGACGAGGTCGCCAACGATATGCGCTTCGTCGGCGCGGGCTACGGCATCCCGAGCGAGGCTTCGGTCGAGGCGACGAAGCTGTTTGCCCGCACCGAAGGCGTGATCCTCGATCCGATCTACACCGGCAAGGCGGCGGCGGGCATGATCAGCCATGTCCGCGAGGGCCGTTACGGCAAGGACGACGTGCTGGTGTTCGTGCACACCGGCGGGACGCCGTCGATCTTCACCTGGAACACGCTTTGGCTCTGAGAGGAACCAGCATCATGCATCGTCGCGATTTCCTGACCGCGCTGGCCGGCACGCCGCTTGCGATGGCAGGCGGCTTGCGCGCGCATGCGCAGAGCACGCAAGCTGCCAGCCTGACCTATGGCCAGAGCGTCGGCGTGGTGACGCTGGACCCGGTGCACGGCTCCTACACGCTGTATCCGGCCGGCAGCGAGGCCGCGCTGTGCATCTACGACGGGCTGCTGACCTTTGCCCCCGACATGAAAATCATCCCGCAGCTCGCCGAGAGCTGGACGATGTCGGACGACCTGCGGTCCTGCACGCTGAAGCTGCGCGCCGGCGCGAAGTTTCACGATGGCACGCCGGTCGATGTCGCGTCGGTCAAGCTCAACATCGAGCGGCTGATGGACAAGCAGCGCAATCCCACCAACCGGCCGCTGTGGGACCCGGTGGCCGGTGTCGAGACGCCGGATGCGAGCACCGTGATCCTTCGGCTGGCGCAGCCGTTTCCGCAGTTGCCGAATTCGCTGGCGCATGTCTCCGGCGCACTGGTCTCGCCCGCCGCGATCGAGAAATACGGCGACGCCGGGATCGCCAAGAACCCGGTCGGCGCGGGGCCGTACCGTGTGGCGAGCTTCGATCCCGGACAGCAACTGGTGCTGGAGGCGTTCGACTTCTACTGGGGCGGCAAGCCGAAGACCGCGCGGCTGACGCTGAAGGCGATCGCCGAACCGTCCACCCGCGTCGCGGCGTTGCGCACCGGTGCCGCCGACATCGTCGACAGCGTTCCGGTGGCGCTGGTTGCGCAACTGAAGCAGGACCCCAACGTCGCGATCATCAACGTTCCAGGCCTGCGGCCGATCGGCTTCGTGATCAACCTGACGCGCCCGAAGCTGGCCGATCTGCGTGTGCGCCAGGCGCTGAACCTTGCGGTGCCGGTCGAGGCGATCGCGTCGAAGGTGTTCTTCGGCTACGCCCGCGCGCCGGACTCGCCGCTGGCGTTCAACACCGACGGCTACGCATCGGTGTCCAAGCTGGTGCACGATCCCGCGAAAGCGAAGGCATTGCTGGCGGAGGCGGGCTTCGGTTCGGACAAGCCGCTGGAGCTGGCGATGTTCATCTCGCAGGGATTGTTCCCGGGCGACGTGTCGGTGGGCGAGGTGGTCGCGAACGCGCTGACCCAGGTCGGCGTGAAGGTGGATATCACCAAGATCGAGGCCGGCTCCTACTGGGATGCGATGCGGCAGGATCGCGCCAACATCAAGTGGGATATCGGCATGTTCGGCTTCAATCCCGCGAATGCATCGGGCCTGTATCATCTCGCATCGCTGTTCAAGTCGAATGCGGACGATGCGGCGCGGCCCGATGTGTGGAACATGGCGCGCTATCGCAATCCGGAGGTCGATCGGCTGCTGGCCGCGGCGGGCACCGAAGCCGATCGCAAGCAGGCTGCCGCGGACCTTGCCAAGGCGCAGGCGCTGATCTGGAACGATGCGCCGTATATCTGGCTGCAGATCAACGAGAATGTCTCCGCCGTCCGCAAGCAGGTGACCGGCGTGGAGGTGTGGCCGATTCTGTTCACCAACGTCCGGCACGCCGCCACCTGATGTACGCGCCTTCGTCCCGCGCCGATGTGGCGGAATGCGCTGCGCTTTTCCGCCCTACGTCACCCGCGTAGGGCGGAAAAGCGCAGCGCATTCCGCCAACCCCGATGCTTCGCCTGCTCGCCTGGCGCCTCGCCCTCATCCCGCTCACCGTGCTGGGCGTGGTGACCATTCTGTTCCTGATCTTCAAGTCCGTCCCCGGCGACGAAGCGACGATGATCGCCGGCGCCACCGCCACGCAGGCCGAGATCGACGTCGTGCGCCACCAGCTTGGCCTCGACCGTCCACTACCGATACAATACGCCGATCACATCGTTCGGCTGCTGCACGGCGATCTCGGCTATTCCGCGACGTTCCGTGCCAATCCGTTGCCGCGCATCCTGGAGCGCGTGCCGGCGACGCTGCTGCTGACCGTAGCTGCGATCGCGCTGACCGTGGCAGCAGGCATCCCCGCCGGCATCCTCGCCGCCTCGTTCCAGCACCGCTGGCCGGATTTCGCCGTATCAACCGGTGTCGTGGCATTGCTCGCGGTGCCCAATTTCTGGCTCGGCATGATGCTGATCGCGGTGCTTTCGGTGCAGTTGCATTGGCTGCCGAGCCTTGGCCTGACCGGGCCGGCTTCGCTGGTGATGCCGACGATTGCCCTGGCCGCGCGTCTGATCGCGCTGGTCGGCCGGCTGGTGCGCGGCATCGTCATCGAAGAGCAGCGCAAGGATTACGTGCGCACGGCTTACGCCAAAGGTCTGGCGACGCCGCGCGTCCTGTATCGCCACGTGCTGCGCAATGCGCTGATCCCCATCGTCACGGTGGTTGGCCTGCAGACCGGCTACCTGCTGGGCGGCTCGGTCGTGGTCGAGCGTCTGTTCGCCTGGCCTGGCATCGGCGACCTGTTGCTCACCGCGGTCGGGCTGCGTGATTACACGCTGGTGCAGGGCATCACCGTGCTGTTCGTCGTCGGGTTCCTGCTGATCAATCTGCTGGTGGAAGTACTCTACCGCATCATCAATCCGAGGCTGCGATGATTGATCGTCATGGCCGGGCCTTTCCCGGCCATCCGTGGCGGCACCGTGCTGGTACAGATGCCCGGGACAAGCCCGGGCATGACGGCTGAGTGTGATGAGCGCCTCGGTGACGCGAGCGGGGCGTGCACGTCGCACCGGTCTGTTCTTGTCGGTCGGCGCGACGCTGCTGCTCGTGTTCCTGCTCGTCGCACTGTTCGGTAGCGCAATCGCGCCCTACGATCCAACCGCGCAGGACCTGCTCGCTCTGCTCGAACCGCCTTCCACTGCGCATTGGCTCGGCACCGACGAGATCGGCCGCGACATCCTGTCGCGCGTCATCGTCGGCACGCGCATCACGCTGGCGATTGCCGCGGCGTCGGTGTTGTTCGCCGGCGCGGCCGGTATTTGCCTTGGTCTGGTGGCGGGGCATTTCGGCGGTGCTCTCGACCGGA
The DNA here is from genome assembly GCA_041487355.1 of Acetobacteraceae bacterium. GTDB lineage: Bacteria > Pseudomonadota > Alphaproteobacteria > Acetobacterales > Acetobacteraceae > JAMXLO01. Next base: position 4,699 of record JBGPND010000164.1, read on the forward strand.
TCATAACGGTCGGTACCGACCTGCTGATGACTGTCCCCAGTCTGGTTCTGGCGATTGCCGTGGTGTCCGCGATCGGCGCCAACGCCGCGGGCCTGGTGACCGCGATCACCGTCAGCTTCATCCCGTCCCTGGCACGACTGGTGCGCGCGCGCGTTCTGGAACTGCGTGAGCTCGACTACATCGAGGCGGCGCGCGCCATCGGCATGCGGCATCCGCGCATCCTGCTGCGCCACATTCTGCCGAATGCGGTATCCGTCATCGTCATCGAGCTGAGCCTGATGGCCGGCCAGGCAGTACTGGTGGGAACCGCGCTCGGCTTCCTTGGCCTTGGCGTGCAGCCGCCGGCGCCGGAATGGGGCGCGATGCTCGGCGCCAGCCGACAGTTCCTGGAAGTGGCACCGCATGTCGCGGTGGTGCCTGGCCTGGCGGTCAGCCTGCTGGTGCTCGCTTTCAACCTGTTCGGCGACGGGCTGCGCGACCGGCTCGATCCCACCGCGACGCATTGAGGAGACCGCACATGGAGTTCGGCATCATCGACGGGCACGCGCACATCTTTGCGCCGCTGGCCGGCGCTTGCGGCTTTCCCGATGTGGCGACACATCTGCTGCACCAGCAGCGCGCGATGCACGAACATGGCAACCAGCCGTATCGGCGCCTGCGCGACGATGCCATCGTGACCGAGCGTGCGTTGTGGTCGCCGACCGATCAGTCGGAAGCCGGGCGCAGGGCTGTCGGCTTCCGCGTTGGACGTTGCGGCCGCTTCGAATGGCAGATCGGCGGCGAGGCGCAATACGTGCAGTTTCTGCCGCCGTACATGGCCGACATGTCGGCACCGGCCGAGGTGATCACGCGGCAGATGGACTACGCCGGGATCGCCACCGCGATACTGCAGAACGATCACATCTACGGCGATTCGGCGGAGGACTTCGCCGCCGCGATGGCGCGGTATCCGGGCCGCTTCATCGGTCTCGCGCAGGTGCAGGAGGCCTGGGCGTGGCAAGACGACCAGATCGCGCGACTGGTCGATCAGGTGGAGCGGCTCGGCATGGCGGGGCTCTACTTCACCTATAGCGGCCTGTTCCGCGACGGCTATGCGAAGCTGCCGAGCGACCCGACGTATGATCCGCTGTGGCGCGAGGTCGCGCGGTTGGACCTGCCGGTGTTCTGGGTGCATCGCGACAAATCCCCTGTCGGCAGCTACGAGGACGAGCTGGCGGACCTCGCGCGTATTCTGGAGCGCCACCCGACGATCAGGAGCGTGCTGGTGCACGGTCTGCCGACGTCGCGCTATGCCGATGCGAACGATAGGCTGATCCTGCCGCCCGTTGTTGAGCGGCTGATGACCGAGCTGCCGGTGTCAGCCGAACTGCTGTATCCGATCTCCTGGGGCGGCCGGTTCGAATATCCCTACGCGAAGGCGCTCGTGCATTTCCAACAGTTGACCGACCGGTTTGGTTCGGGACGATTCGTCTGGGGTTCCGACATGCCGAATGTCGAGCGCTATTGCACCTATCGGCAGACCCTCACTTATGTCTGGGATCACGCTGACTTCCTGAATGCCGCTGACCGGCGTGCGATCTTGCGCGAAAACGCGCTGGCGCTGTTCCGTCGCGACCGCATCGCCGGCGTCGGCTGAGCGCACCGGATTGAGGGTGACCGGAAACGCGAGCGAACCTCGCCGATCGTGATGGGTATCGCTGCGCTCAACCCATCCTACGGGCTACTGGCTGCTACGGGTAGCAGCGTAGGATGGGTTGAGCAGAGCGAAACCCATCATTTCGGTGAGGTTCGAGTTATGCCGAACGTGCTGCCGGCAACACCAACCTCGCCGGCGACGAAGCGTGCCGGCCCATCTGCCGTCTCGATGATCAACGCGCCGTCATGCGCGAGATCGGCGAAGCGTCCTTCTATCGAGCCGCTGCCGACGGTAATGCGGAGGGGCGAGCCGGCCGGATGCGCGCGCGCCAGCCAGGCGGTGCGCGTGGTCGCGAATCCGGTTTCCTGCCAATCGGCAACTCTGCCAACGACGGCCTCGAGCAATACTTGCAGAGTTGCGTCGGTCGTAGTTGCGACGGCACCGCTGGCAGCGAGGCTGGTCACCGGATAAGGCATATCCAGCGGAGCGTGCCGGATGTTCACGCCGATGCCGACGATCACCGCCGCGTCCGCGTATTCCAGCAAGATGCCGGAAATCTTTGCGCCTCGCACGAGTACATCATTGGGCCATTTCAGGCTTGCCCTGACCCCATCGGAAAGCAATCGATCCACGGTATCGGCCACCGCCAGCGCAACAACGAAGCTCAGCTCCGCTGCCTTGCCCGGTGCCAGATCAAGACGGAGCAGGATCGAAACGTAGAGATTGCCGGCCGGGCTATGCCAGTGCCGCGCCTGTCTTCCGCGGCCCGCGGTCTGCTCGCGCGCGCACACCACCGTGCCATGCGCCGCGCCGGTGCGAGCCAAGCGCAATGCCTCATCATTAGTGGAACCGATGCTGTCGTAATGCCGGACGTCGAATACGATCACGGGAGCGCGTCGAGCAAGCGTTGGGCACGGTCTCGCTTCTCCGGGTTGGCGTCGCGCGCCACGATGCGTTGCAACACCGAGCGCGCGCGCGGGTCGCCTGCCTCGCCAAAATCGAAGCCCAGTGCGTCGCGCTTGTCGAACCACACAGGGTCGAACGGCTTCAGCGTCAGTGGCAGGTGCTGCCAGTAGTATTTCAGCGCTTCGGAGCGCCAACCGGCGTACACCTCTTGCCACGACAGCGGCTGTCCGTCGGGGTTGGCGTTGTCGATGTTGAACGGCTCGCTGACAAGCTGGTAGCGCACATCCATCGACATGCGCAGCCGGTCGCTGCGGTTCGGCACGCCCTTGTGCACCGCCATACTGTGGAACACCAGCACGTCGCCGACAGAGAACGCACCTGACACCCAGCGTCCTTGCAGCTTATCCTTGATCTCGATGCCGCCCGCGCCGCCGGCGATGCCGAAGTCATAGACGCCGGCAGTGTGCGATCCGACCGCGACCTGCAACGGCCCGACCTCCATCGGGCAGTCGATCAGCGGTATCCACGCTGTGTAGACTTCGGTGGTGCCCTGGACATTGGGGAAGTCCTGGTGCGCCTTGGTGGTGTATTCCTCGCGCGCCGGGAAGATGTTGCGCATCAGCACGCGGGGATGCGGCAGGATCGGTCCGCCGAGCACGCGCTCGAACAGGCCGATCAGCGCCGGATGGTGCTTGAGCGCGTGGTAGTCCTCCAGCCGGTTGATCCGCCGCAGCGTCTGCAAATACGTCGGATCAGGATCAACGCAGAAGCCCGACAGATCGGCAATGGCAGACTCGACCGGCTGGTCGCGCCGGAGCCAGGCTGCATCGCGCGCGATCTCGCCGATCTGACGCTGAAGAGCGGCGACATCCGCGCGAGGCAGTAATCCGCGCAGGAACAGATATCCGTCGCGACGCATCCGCTCAGCGAGCGCGGCACCGTCGTGGATGAGATCGCTCGAATCGGTGAATTGCTGCATCATGCGGAAGCCTTGTTCAGATCCCAGCCCTGCAGGTGCGCGGCTTCCTCGCGGCAACGCTCCGGCCCGCCCAGCATCTGCCGATTGAAGCTGATCCGCTTGAACCAGTAGTGCAGGCCGAGCAGGTCGGTGAACCCCATGCCGCCGTGCGCCTCGGTCGCCATGCGCGCGATGTCGCGGCCGACATCGCCGAGATGCGCCTTGGCATGCAGCGCGGTCAGCCGCGCTTCATCGGGCAAGGCGTCCTGCGCATAGGCGGCGTACCACACCATCGCGCGGCACGGCTCCAGCACAGTCACCATGTCGGCGAACTGGTGCTTCACGCTTTGGAAGCTGCCGATCACCCGGCCGAACTGCACGCGTTGCTTCACGAAGGACAGCGCGTGATCAAACATGTGCTGTGCAGCGCCCAGGGTATCGGCCGCCAGCACGACCCGCCCCGCATCCAGCACACGCTGCGCCGTCGCGACCGGCGCATTCGCCGCATCCAGCACCATCGCGCGCGCATTGTCGAACGTCAGATCCACCACCGGTCGCGTGCGATCGATGCTGCGATGCATGTGCCGCGACACGCCCGGTTCGTCCGCCGCCACGACGGCCGCATTGCCATCGGCCAGGTAGACCAGCAGATGCGTCGGCGCACCGGCATCGATTGCGCCGGTGATGCGACCGGACATGCGCCCATCGCGCAGTGACGCGGCTGCGGTGCCGGTCTGCCCCGCGAGGCCGGCGAACGCCACGCCGAAGCGCACCTCGCCCGCGGCGATGCGCGGCAACCACTCGTTCTGCAGCGCCTCGGTCGCACCGTGCACGAAGGCCAGTGTCGCCATCACGATGCTGCCGACGAACGGTGCCGGCGCGGCCACGCCACCCAGCACCTCGGCCGCCACCACAGCGTCCAGCACGCCGAGCCCCGCGCCGCCGAAACGTTCCGGCACCAGCAGGCCGGGAAGGCCGAGTTCAACCAGGCTGTCCCACAGGTCCGCATCGAACCCACTGGCGGTTTCGGCATGCCGGCGCAGCGCTTCGATCGGCAGCCGGTCTGCCAGCAGGTTCCGCAGCGAATCGGCGAACAGGCGCTGCTCCTCGCTGAGGGCGAATTCCATCTGCTATGTCCTCGCGACCTTCGGTTCGCGCGGCAGATCCAGGCCGCGTTCGGAGATGATGTTCTTCTGGATGTTGTTGGAGCCACCGCCGATCATCAGGCCGACATCGTACATGTAGTCGATGTTCCATGTGGTGGCATCGTCGTCCTCCGCATCCTCGCCCTGGCTCTCAAACGGCAGGCCGGCGGCACCCAACGCGTCCACCGCGAGCGAGGCCAGGCGAAAGCCGAGCATCGTGCCGCCATACTTGATGATCATCCGCTTCACGCCGGAATCGATGCCCTGCGCCGCTTCGGTAAGCAGGCGCAGACTGTGCGCCTTCCAGGCCAGCATCTCGCCTTGCAGCCGCAGCAGCCGGTCGCGGTATTCCGCCATGGCGATCAGCTTCGTGCCGTCAATCTCGGTAGATTTCAGCAAGGCGATGATCTGCTCCAGCCGCTGCGTCAGCTTGCCGGCATCGCCGATCATCGAGCGCTCATGCTTCAGCGTCACGTTCGCGACGTACCAGCCCTTGCCGCGCCCCAGCACGATCTGTTCTTCGGGCACGCGCACATCGGTGAAGAACACCTCGTTGAATTCCGCACGTCCCGTCATGGTGCGCAGCGGACGCACCTCGAGCCCGGGCGTCTTCATCGACAGCAGCAGATAGGAAATCCCCTCGTGCTTCGGCTTGTCCGGTTCGGTGCGGCAGAGCAGGAACATCATGTCCGCATAGTGCGCCGAGCTGGTCCAGATCTTCTGGCCGTTGATCACGAAATGCCCGTCCTGCAGCACGCCGCGCGTCTGCAATGAAGCGAGGTCGCTGCCGGAACCGGGTTCCGAGTAGCCCTGGCACCAGATCACGTCGCCGCGGATCGTCTTTTCGATCCATTGTTTCTTCTGCGCATCGGTGCCGACCTCGAGCAGTGTCGGCACCAGCATGCTGATCCCCTGGTTGGTCAGCCCCGCATAGACGCCGGCGGCGGCGAACTCCGCGGCGATCACCGCCGCTTCCATCACGTCCGGTTCGGCACCGTAGCCGCCAAATTCGCGCGGGATCGTGCGGGCGACATAGCCGTGATCCACCAGCAGCTTCTGCCAATCCAGCGCCTTCTCGTCCGGCCGCTTCCGCCCGCCGCCGAGTTTTGGCGATTTGTGGCCGTGCTGGCGGATGAACGCGCGCACCTCTTCCCGCAGCGCCCGATGCTTGTCCGACAGGCTCAGGTCCATGGCGTCCTCCTTCGCTCCTGCCGGCCAGTGTAGCGTGCCGTTGGCGCACCGGTCGATCCGCGCGAGGATGATCTGGCGATCCCCACTGTCATTGCGAGGAGCGAAGCGACGCGGCAATCTCCTGCCCGGTACGCACCGGACGGGAGATTGCCGCGTAGCTTCGCTCCTCGCAATGACAGGCGGCCGTAGTGTTTGGCCTATGGCTTCGCGCGCCAGACCGCCAGTGCATCCAGCGCTTCCACATCGGCGCCGCGTACCCATAGCGGATTCACTTCCAACGCTTCCAGGTCCGGCCCAAGCGCCACTGCCGCATCGCCGATGCGCGCGACAACGGCGGCGACCGCGTCCAGGTCTGCGGCCTGCATGCCGCGCGCGCCTTGCAGCAGCTTCGCGCCACGCAGCTCGCCCAGCATGCGCCGCACCTCAGCGGCGTCGATCGGCAACGGGCGCAGCGCGACATCCTGCAGGATTTCCACCCATATGCCACCCAGACCGACCGCAATCACCGGACCCCATTGCGGATCGCGCGTACAGCCGACGAACAATTCGAGCCCGCCACTCCGCATCGGCGCCACCAGCACGCCGTCGACACGCGTATCTGTCGGCGCGGCTGCTATGATGCGCCGGAACGCCTCGCCGACCGCCACGTCCCCCTCCAGGTTCAGCGCAACGCCGCCGATGTCGCTCTTGTGCGTGATGTCGTCGGAAGCAATCTTCAGCACCACGCGCCCACCGATCGCGCGCGCCGCCGCGACCGCCTGATCCGCGTCCCTGGCCAGCGTCGCCGGCACCACCGGGACGCCGCGCTGCGCCAGGAATGCAAGCATGGCGCGCTCGGATCGCGGGCGCCCGGTCGCGGGTGTGATCTCCGACATAGACGCCGGCGCGGCGGCGAGGCGCCGGTATTGCTCCGACCACCAGAACGCTCGGCCGAGCGCGTTCATCCCGTGGTGAATGCCCGCGCTGACGTACGGGAGACCGATTTCTTCGATGATGCGGGTGGAGGTCTCGCTCACCGGCTTCATCGTGTGACTGATCATCAGCGCCGGCACCGTGGAAGCCTGCAATCCCGCGGCGATGTGGCGCAGCGCCACCAGAACGAACTCGGTCGCCTGTTCCTCGGCGACCGGCACGTCGAACAGGCAGGCGAGCGCGGAGAATTCCTGCTGGCTTCCCATGATGCGCAGGCCCTGTTCGAACAGATCGGGCTGCAGCACGGCGCCGCCGGTAATGTCCAGCGGGTTGTGCGGCGTGCCGAAGCTCGGCAGTGCGACACGCAGTTCGGCGATGGAGCCGTCCGACAGAGCGGGGATCGGCACGCCAAGCACCTGCGCGCGATCCGCG
>JBGPND010000165.1:0-11816 GCA_041487355.1 Acetobacteraceae bacterium
ACACAACTGATCGGCAGCACCACGACCGAGACGGGGCTCAAGGTTTGCTGCGAGATCGATGGCAAGCTCTATCCGAAAGGCGTGCGGGTCTCCGACCAGGAGATGGCCGAACTCAACATCAAGGGCGACGAATTCCACGCCGAGTGGAACTATACCATCTCGCCTACAAAACAACCACCTTGAAGCGGTTATTTTGGGTCAGACCCTAAGTCCGACAGGCTGCTAGTCAAGGACGCAACCCCGGTGGGGGCGGGTGCGGCCCGGGAGGCGGCCACGCAGGTCGGTCGACACGGCGCAAGACTGCCAAGTGCTGCCCGAGGCATAAGGCGCTCAGTCACTCGCCATGAAACCGGCATGCCGTTGCGGCATGGATGTCCCTTCCGTCGAAGAAACAGACAGCCGCGCCCCACCTGGGGGGCCACCTCGCCCTCACGAAATAGTTTCAGTCGCGGCGGGACCGTTGTCAGTCAGAATGTTGTCTTTTTCGCCATTATTTGGACTCGCCTTTGAATAAGCCCGTGGTTGCGTGCATCGACCACAGGTTGTGTCCCGAGGAGTGGGGAGGTACCGGGACCGGGCATGTCGATTGGTGGGGTGATTGACGACACCGGGTCCTGCGACGGGGCGCAGCAGCCCGTCCAGTCCTTCTTCACCCGGCGGGCCTGGCGGAGAACAATGCAGTTTTACATTCATCAGATTTCGTAGAGAGGCGGAATGCAGCGCTATCCCGGGCTGACGCCTGGCCACAGGCCTTCGGTCACCCGCTGGTCGACGGTGCGGCCATGAAACTCGTGGCGGAGCATGCGGAGTTCCGCGGCCGGCCGGAGGTGCCCGGATATCGGTTGGCCGGCCCGCAGTGCCGGGCTGGTCGCCGCTGGCGCAGTGCAGCACGCGAACAAAGGGGGGTTGGCCGCGCGGTGCCGGAAAATTTACGATAATACTTCATGATCGGTCGGGGAAGTTAGACGGATCGCCTACCATTTGGTGTGTGACCATCGGCCGCTGTGTAGTTCAAGCTGGCTCGGCATAGTTCCGGCCAAACGGTTGGAGAATTCGTGACGACGAACAATCGCTGCGAGACCGATACTGACGAGGCACAGGTGAGCGAGTGGTGCCTCGACGGTGTTCGTCCGCTCTTTGGCTGCCGCCTCGCGGCGGATGAAGGTCCATCGGACAGCACGCAAGACACTATCCGCAGCATGCCACACGAGCTTTTCGATGTTACCGACGGTGCCACGTCCTGCGGATCCGGCGCGCTTGATCCGGCCACAGCCACTGGCTTTCACACGATCCCCAGCCTGGCCGGGGCACGCAACCAGACCTCCTGGAAATGCTGCGGCGATGTGGAGTTGCTGATCGAGGTGATCAGCCCAGCAATCGATCGGTACCCGCGGTCACGCTACACTTTCCATTCGACTGACAGCTTGTGGAACGTGGGCGAAGGACGGCGGACCATGACAGGGTACGAGCCGCGGGCGGGGGTTCACGTCCGGGACCAAGCCGTGCCCATTAGCGTATGTCATGCATCGCTGAGCAAGGTGGAACTGAACTATCCAGACGCTGAGCTCGTAGTTTCCTTACTACGAGCCGCCGAGGCTTGTGCCAACAATCTGGAGACGCTGAACGCGTCACTGCGGCATGCACCTGGCTGGCGGCACCAGCCTGACCCGAACGGCCCCGAATGGTTCTGATTCTACGCGCCGGAACACTCCGAGCATGACAGCCCGTGATCGTAAGCTTTGCCTCAACATGATCGTCAAGAACGAGATGGCGAACCTGCCGCGCTGCCTGGGTGCCGTCGCCGATCATATCGGGTGCTGGGTGATCGGCGACACCGGGTCCTCCGATGGGACGCAGGATTTCATCCGGGCGTTCTTCGCCGAGCGCGGCCTGCCGGGGGAGCTGCACAGCTTTCCGTTCGTGAATTTCGAGCAGGCGCGGAATGAGGCGCTGGAGCGGGCGTATGCCTCGAAGCTGGCGTACGACTACCTGCTGTTCGACGATGCGGACATGGAACTGGTGGTCGAGGATCCGGATTTCCGTACCAGGCTGGAGACACCGGGGTACCAACTGGTCCAGCGCGCCGCGTCCGGCCTGGTGTACTGGAACACGCGCCTGGCACGGCGGGACGTGCGGGTGCGCTACCACGGCGTCACGCACGAATACCTGGACGTGCCCGGGGGGACGCAGAAGCTGCAAGGCGTCTGGTACAAGGACCACGCCAGCGGCGCGAACCGGGCGGACAAGTTCGAGCGGGATGCAAGGCTGTTGACGGAGGCGCTGCAGCAGGAGCCGGAGAATCACCGCTACTGGTTCTATCTGGCGCAGTCCTACCGCGACGCCGGACGGACGAAGGAGGCGGCGGAGGCCTACGCCAAGCGGGCCGGGATGGGCGGCTGGGATGAGGAAGCCTGGAACGCCCGGCTGCAGGAGGCGCGCTGCCTGCGCACACTGGGGGACGAGGGCGGGTTCCTGCGTGCCGCATTGGCGGCGTTCAACCAGCGGCCGCAACGCGCCGAGCCGCTGTACGACCTGGCACGCTACTATCGCGAACGCGGCATGAACGACGCGAGCATGCTGTTTTCCAAGCCCGGGCTGGCACTGCCGCGGCCGGAGCAGGACATCCTGTTCATCGAGGATTTCGTCTATGCGGCGGGGTTGCGCGAGGAGTTCTCGATCGCCGCGAACTATTCGCGCGACCCGGCGCGCAAGGACCGCGGCCATGCCGCCGGCGACTGGCTGGCGCTGGGCCGCGAGGTTCCGCAGAGGTCGCGCGATCTGGCGCGGTCCAACCTGTTCTTCTACGCCGAGCCGGCGAGAGCGCTGCTGCCGTCGTTCAGCACCCGCCCGGTGGGCTTCGCGCCGCAGGATGGATGGAAGGCGATCAATCCCTCGATCGCGCGCAGGGGCGAGCAGATCGTGATGGTGCAGCGTTGCGTGAATTTCACGCTGGCGGAGGACGGCGAGTACAAGACCCCGGACGGATCGCCGATCACCACCCGCAATTTCCTGCTCCGGCTGAACGCGGACCTGGGGGTCGAATCATCAACGGAGATCCTGCCGCCCGCGGACCTGCCCGCGCCCGCCTTCGATCTGGTGCTGGGGTTCGAGGATGCTCGGCTGTTCGCCTGGCGCGGCGAACTGTGGTGCATTTCCACTGTCCGCCAACTGACGCCAGAAGGCTGGTGCGAGCAGGTGCTGGCGCGCATCGACTGCCCGCCGACCGGGCCGTGCCGGCTGGTGGACTGGCGCGTGCTGCGGCCGGAGGGGCCGAGGCTGCACGAAAAGAACTGGATGCCGCTGGTTGTGGGCGACGACCTGCGTTTCATCTATTCATGCGATCCGACGCGGGTGGTGGACGAGCAGGCACGTACGGTCGCGGAGGGGGTGCCATCGATCGCGGCGGAGCAATTCCGTGGCGGGTCGCAGGCGATCGAATTCGACGGCGGATGGCTGGCGCTGGTCCACGAGGCCAGCGAGCGGGACCGGAAGCGGTATTATTGGCATCGGTTCGTCTGGTTCGACGCGGAAAAGGTCCTGCGGAGCGTGAGCCGACGGTTCTACTTCCACAAGACGGGGCTCGAGTTCGCCGCGGGCCTGGCCTGGCATCCAGATGGCAGGCGGCTGCTGATCTCCTACGGCGTCGATGCTAGCGAGGCTTGGATCGCGACCGTTGAGGCGGGAGAGGTGCGTGCAATCCTCGCAGACGCAGGTGCGTTGATGCCAACCGGGCCCAGCGGAAGCGCTACGCTGCGAAAGGGTCGCCAATTGTTGATAATAGAGGATAAATTGTATTCGCAGAACGGCGAGGACGGTATAATCGAGTCGATATTCAAGGCAATTGGACAAACCAATCGCTTCTACGTGGAGGTCGGCTGCGAGGATGCCAGCGAGTGTAACACACGAAAGTTGTCCGAAGTCGATGGCTGGTCGGGAATTCGAATTGACAACAGGCACTCCGATCCGACGAGAGGGCTGTATCAGCATACAGTCACTCCTGAGAATGTTGGAGGCCTGTTGCGGCAGTATGCAGTCCCACGGGTATTTGATCTGTTTAGTATCGACATAGATTTCTGCGATTTTCACGTGCTTCGCGCGGTTCTAGCCGAGTTTTCGCCACGAGTTGTCGTATCAGAATATAATGCATCACTTGGCCCAGATGCTGACTGTGTTGTACCCTGCGTTCGCGATCAGTCTTGGGATAATACTGATTTCTTTGGTGCATCGTATGCCGCCTTTGAGCGACTTGCGGAGTTCTTTGGGTATAAGGTTGTCCATTGTGACACGCAGGGCGTGAACATTTTCCTGGTCAGAAGAGATCTTCTCTCGGATAGAGAAGTCAATAGTCTCGAGAGCGTCTTCAGGCCTCCCGGCTATCGTGGTGGTCGAGGGCATCCGTCAGACCCACAATGTCGCCGATATCTGAAATCCGAACATTATCTGCTGCCCGGAGTCGCCACAGCGCAAACCCCGTTTGGCTTCATCTCGTACTTCAAGAACGATATCTACATAGGTGCTGCGTTCTCCCAGGGGCATTATTGGGAGATAAACACCGTGACGGAGGTTGCAAAGCGGCTTAAAGATTGTCGCGGGCTGGTCCTTGATATCGGCGCGCACATAGGGAGCCACTCCATCGCCTTGGCGGCGATGAACCCACACTTGAGATTCACTTGTTTCGAACCTCAGCGCTCAGTGTTCCTTTTGTTAGAGAGGAATATTTTTGAGAATCAGCTGTCAGATCGGTTCGAGCTACTCAACGTCGCCGTTAGCAATGCCGCGGGGAGCCTCACTCTTGCGGCAACCGTGGATGTGGAAGAGGCTCCAGAGAGGCGCTTGGTCGAGTATGGGGGAGCACAGGCCATCAATCTCGGGGGTGTGCAGCTTGGCGTCGACGGGCAGCCCTGCCAAGCGCTCTGTATCGATGAACGGGTGTGGCCTTACGTAGTCTACGTCAAGGTGGACGTGGAAGGTGCCGAGCCTCTGGTCTTCTACGGCATGCAAAAGCTGTTGCAGAGGGATCTTCCTCACATTCTCTTTGAAGACCGGGAGGACCGGCGACTGGACCGCGCGACACTCGACTCAATAGGGGTCGGGGAAGACGTTCGGAATTTCTCGCCGCGCTCTTATATCGAGTCATTGGGCTATCAGGTCGAGAGACTCGGTCTCGACTACATTGGGCGGCCTCCGTCGCACATGCCACTGAGCGCCTTGCAAGTTGTTGTTGATGGTCCTATCCCCGCAAGGATATTCCAAACTTGGAAATCCAAACATGATTTTCCGGGAAATTACGCTGTCTGGAGTTCTACGTTTTCATTATACAACCCCCACTTTGAACGAATTCTATGGGATGATGGTGACAATTATAGTTTCATCTCGGAAAAATTTCCCTGGTTCTTGCAGACTTATCGAGATTACCCGCGGGAGATCTATCGTGCTGACGCAATCCGATATTTTTTCCTGTACGCACTAGGCGGTATCTACGCCGATATGGATGTCGAATGTCTTCGCCCCCTCGACGGACTTTTGGGCCGCGGTGACGTTCTGCTGGGCCGCATGGGAAGTAATCCTGGGCACCCTCACTCCATCCCTAACGCCGTCATGGCGTCCAAGCCGCGGCAGGAATTCTGGCTGTTAGTCATATGGCTGCTGATGGATGCGGCAAAGCGAGGCGGCCCTCCTGAACATGTGACCGGTCCAGTCCTGATAAAGTCAGCGGTTGATCTGTATCTCGCCCGTGATCCTCAGTGGGTCCAATCCGCAATTCAAGCAGTTGCCAAATGCTTGCCGCAGGAACTGCAACCTGTCCCGCAGACATCAAATCTCACGCTCTTGTCCAGCCGTGAGTGGTTTGCGGTCGACTGGACGGATCCGGTTCATCAAATACTTAGAAGAGAGATACTACACCATGGGCTGTTGTCGGAGACTACGAAAAAGGAACTGTTTCCAGAGTCCTGGATGGTGACCTATTGGACTCACAATTGGTAGTAGTCGGGGGAAAGCTGCCGCAGCGCTTGTGAGGAGACCTGTGGGTTTTCTTGGCGTCGCTGAATGGGCCGGCCATTCTCCAAATGGTCTTGCCCCGGTTCGGTGGACACCTCGACACTTGAGCAGGAGGTGTTCCGATGCCGAAGACTCATCCCGCCTAGCCGCCGGAGTTCCGGCGTCAGATGGTTGAACTGGTGCGCGCCCAACGCCGCGCTCCGCCAGGGCAGCGACCGGCGCAATCCCGGACCGGGTCACAACGGACGGTCACGACGGCTACCCCGGGCGATCCGGACTGAGCTGGGCAAGGGAGTGCGGCACCGAACCAGCGGCTACCTGAACAACAGGCTGGAGCAAGACCCCCCGCAGGAGGCTGCCTGGCTACTGAAGTTGGCGCCGACCAGGCCGGCTGCCACAGCGGCCGAGCGGCCAGGGCAGCGTCATGCAGCCAGCACCCCAGGCACTGCCAAGGATGGCCGCCCGCCCGGCAAAGGGGGACGATCACGAAGGGAAGCCCCCACACAACGTGAAAATTGTGCCGCCTCAGCGCAGCAACAAATTTCTCAACCGCATCGGCAGAAGCTGCGACGCCGCCAGCTCGGCGCAGCTTCGCTTCCACAGCCGCAGATAGTCCTGCAGCGGCACGCCACTCCGCCCCGGCCAGCGGTTCAGTGCGCCCAGCCCCTCGATGCCGGCGGGATCGGCCGTCAGCTCGGCCAGAACGGCCGGCACCACCCCCCGTGCCACCCCGCCCACACCACCATCGGTCTTCAGCGCGCCGCGATAGGCCCGAAACCACGCCGCCAGATTGCCGCTTGCCCCTTGTTCGGTCGCGACCGTCCGGTACTTGGTCAGCAGGTCGTCCCGGTATTGCCGGATCGCGCCGGCAAACGCCGAGTCGCCTGGAAACGGCGGGTTCGTCGCCCAACTGTCGGCGAGAAGCCCCAGGCCGCGGATCGAAAACGCCTCGACCAGCGCCTCCTCCAGCCACTGGCAGGGGTTCCGCGGCTGCGCGTCCGGCCCCCAACTGTTGCACAGTACATGGCCGAGCTCATGGCCGAACTGGTAGGCCAGCTTGGACCAATCGCGCGCGCCGATATCGACGATAATCCAGGCAACCGGGGCGCCATCGTAATGCAACCAAATTGCCGGCGGGCCCGCGGTGTGGTCGTCCACCCGAAGCCGTTCGGGCTGGCGGTCCGACACCAGGTGCACGCCCGCCAGGCATGCCTCCCGCATGCGGGACAGGACGACGAGCGCGGATTGCGGCAGCGAGCCCCCCCAGTCGCCGTACACCTCGATCGGCGCCGAGGCGAGCGTCGCCTGGCCGGCGGCGCGCGGCGGCAACCGGTCATCGGCGGCAAGCCGCGTCGCATAGAGCACCGCGGATCCGACCAGCGGGAGCAGGGTTCGACGCCGCATCCGCCATCCTCACCAGCCGAGCGGTTCCGCGCAAGGCGCCTAGCGGCGGCCCCCTGTGTCAGAGAAGTTGCCGTCTGGATTGGAAGAGGTGGCTGGGCAAATTCGGACAGGGCGATAAGTGGAATTTCTGCCTGAGAGCGGCGAGGATGCCGCGGATCAGAAGCGACCATGGCGAGACGAGAACGCCGGCAGCGCCCGTCGGCCGCTGCCGGGCCGCTGAACCACGCCCAACAGCGAGCCGGGTTCGTTCGAACCTCGCAGCCCACGGCCAATCCCCGCCTGCGCGGGGACGCTGCGCGCGATCCCGGTCGCCCGCGACAACGCGCTGATCCCGCCGTAACCGGCCGTTCGGGCCTCTGCCGCCGCGAACAGACGACGGTTCCGCTCGTTCAGGCCACGACCAACCGCCGCATACCGTTCGCGAATCGCTGATGCATCGACCATCCGGCGAGCCTACCCGCCACTTGCCCGCGCCGGAATCTACCCCCCGAAATACCCGCCTGCGCAACCCTAGCCGATTCGTTCATTGCTGGGCGTCGCCCTAGACAGGCCGTGGCACGGCAGCTCGCCAGGCGCGCCGCCGCCGCCGCGCTTGACGCACCCCGCCCGCTTGGCCATAACCCGCGCCTTCTGATCGGATCGAGGTTCCCTGCGATGTCCCGCCGCTGTCAGATCACCGGCAAGGGCGTGCTGTCTGGCAACAACGTCAGCCACGCCAACAACCGGACCCGCCGCCGCTTCCTGCCCAACCTGCAGGATAGCTCGCTGCTGTCCGATATCCTCGGCGCGGCAGTCCGCATGCGCCTCTGCACCCGCGCCATCCGCACCATCGAGCACAACGGCGGCATCGATGCCTACCTGCTCGGCACGCCCGACCGACGCCTCACGGTCGACGCCAAGGCCCTGAAGCGCCGGCTGCTCCGCACCCGGGCGAAGCGGGCGGCCAGCCAGGCAGCGTAACAGGGCGCCGGATCCGCCCGACCCTCTCCGCTCAAGATGCGCTCAACCAGGCCGCCGCGCGCCTGCACCAGGCCGGCATCGACAATCCACGTCTCGACGCACGGCTGCTGCTGGCACACGCGCTCGGCACCACGTCGGCCGCCCTGCTGCGCGATCCCGCCCGCCCGGTCGATGCCGCCGCCTTCCAGGCCCTTGTTGCCCGGCGCGCTGCGCATGAGCCGCTCGCACTGATCGTCGGCAGACGCGAATTCTGGAGCCTCGATTTCGCCGTTTCGCCCGCCACCCTGATCCCGCGCCCGGACTCCGAGACACTGATCGAGGCGGCCCTCGCGGTATTTGCCGGCCACGATCCGCCCCGCCGTGTGCTCGACCTTGGCACCGGCACCGGATGCCTGCTGCTCGCCGCCCTGTCCGAATTCCCCGCCGCCTTCGGTATCGGAGTGGACCGCTCGTTTGCCGCCGCCGCCCTCGCCGCGCGCAATGCCGCCATGCTGGGCATGGCGGACCGCGCCGCCTTCCTGTGCGCCGACTGGGCCGCCGCGCTGGACGGACGCTTCGACCTGGTCTTGTGCAACCCGCCCTATATCCCCACCTCGCAACTCGACGGCCTGATGCCGGAGGTGGCTCGCTATGAGCCGCGGACGGCGCTCGATGGTGGCGCGGACGGGTACTCGGCCTATCGCCGCCTGATCCCCGACCTCACCCGCCTGCTGGCGCCCGACGGCGCCGCGGTGCTGGAACTCGGCGCGGGCCAGGCGACCATGGTCGCCGGACTGGCGCGGGACGCCGGGTTCACCAGCGATCCGCGCCGAGATTTGTCGGGAATCGTACGAGCTCTGGTGCTGCATCCGGCATTGCCATGAAAAAACCGTTTGGCAGAGCGATGGGGGCGGTCTAGCTTTGCCGTCGGCAGGGTCAGCCGCGCAGCGGCTTACCCCAGGCAGCCTGGCCGAATCGACCAGCGTTGAGTCCAATGAACGCTGGTCGGCGGGCGGGGTGCTCGCCGGAACCAATGCCGATGGATGGTAGCCTGGCCGCGGGGATTGCCCCCGGGACGCCGACGGGAGGGCCCGCGTGTCCAGCATTTCCCGGCCGGCCAGCAAATTGAGAAGGCGCGACGGCAACATAATGAACATGAAACGCATGCGTGGACGCGGCCATCGACCCGGTGGCGGCGGAACTGGTGGTGGTGGTGGTGGTGGTGGCGGCCTCCGCCACCACGGCGGCAGCGGCGGCGGAATCCCGCTCAACCGCAACCACGTCTTCGACAGCAACGGCCCCGACATCCGTATCCGCGGTACGTCGCAGCAACTGTTCGAGAAATACCTGCAGCTCGGCCGCGATGCGACCAGCGGCGGCGACCGGGTGATGGCGGAAAGCTATTTCCAGCACGCCGAGCACTATTTCCGCATCCTGAACGCGATGAACCAGGCGGCGCAGCAGGGCCAGCAGAACGGCCAGCAGCAGGCCGGCCAGCGTCGTCCCTATGTCGAGGACGGCGGCCCGCCGGGCGAGGGCGAGGGCGAGGACGGCGAGTCCCGCGCGCCCGGCACCGGCGACCAGCCCGAAGCCAGGGCGATCCCCATCGCCGCCGCCCCGCCGGAGGCGTGATCAGGCCCGGGGCGAACGGGTCCAGCCGCGGCCCCTGGTGATCGCGCCTTCGCCGAAGCGCTGACGCAGCGCGTCGATCGCGGCCTGGGTGGCGGCGCGGCGGGGCGTCTCGGTGTCCGCCAGATCGCCGCGATCGGCCTCCGCCAGCGGCAGCAGCGGATTGGCGCCGATGCCGATCAGGCGGAAGGCGCTGCCGGTCGCCTCGCGCGACAGCAGCGCGCTGGCGGCCTCGAACAGCCGGTCGGGCAGCACCGTCGGGCTCGGTAGGCGTGCGGCGCGCGTGCGGATCGCGAAGTCGGTCGTCTTCAGCTTCAGCACGACGCCGCCCGCGGCCAGCTCATGCTCCTTCAGCCGCCGTGCGAGTTTCTCGGCCAGACGCCAGAGATGCGCCTGCAGGTCGGCTTGCCGCGTCAGGTCGGTATCGAAGGTGGTCTCCGCGCTGATCGACTTCGTCTCGCGCGTCGGATCGACCTTCCTGTCGTCCGCGCCGCGCGCCCTGCGGACCAGCGGCGGCCCGTCCTCGCCGATACGCCGCCTCGCCTCGCGATCGCTCAGGGCCTGCAGATGGCCCAGCAGCGTGATGCCCTGCGCGGCGAGCCGGCGGGCCAGGGCCGGGCCAATGCCAGGCAGCAGCCGGACAGGCTCGGGTGCCAGCAGCGCGGCGGCCTCGGTCGCGCCGATCACCGCGAAGCCGCGCGGCTTGTCGCGGCCTGCCGCGATCTTCGCCAGCAGGCGGTTCGGCGCGAGGCCGACTGACACAGTCAGTCCCAGGTCGGCCTCGACCTCGCGGGTGAAACGGGCCAGCACAACGGCGGGCGGCGCGCCGTGCAGCGCCTCGGTGCCGGCCAGGTCCAGCACCGCCTCGTCGATCGACAAGGGCTGCAGCAGCGGCGTGAGCCGCGCCATCATACCGCGGATCTGCCGCCCGACGGCGACGTATTTGGCGAAGTCGGGGCGGATCACCACCGCATCCGGGCAGGCCTTCAGTGCCTTGAACATCGGCATGGCACTCCGCACGCCGTAAATGCGCGCGACATAGCACGCGGCGGTGACCACGCCGCGCACGCCGCCGCCCACGATGACCGGCTTCGCCGCCAGTTCCGGCCGGTCGCGTTTTTCCACGCTGGCGTAGAACGCGTCGCAGTCGATATGCGCGATGGTCAGTCTGAAGAGATCGGCATGCTGAACGATGCGGGTGCTCTCGCACGCAGGACATCTCACCATCGACCGCTGACCATCGACCACTGCCAGGCAGTCGCGGCAGAACGCGGGCACGCTATCCCTCGGCGGCCCAGAGCCAGGCGGCGCCACGGACGCCGGACGAGTCGCCGTGCTTGTTGGGCAGGATCGGCGTGTGCACGAAGTCGCTGAACACGTGGCGGCGGACCAGCGGCGGCAGCACCGTGTAGAGATGGTCCATATTCGACAGGCCGCCGCCCAGCACGATCACGTCCGGATCGAGCAGGTTGACGACCTGCGCAAGCCCGCGCGCCAGCCTGTCGGCATGGCGATCGAGCGCCGCTTGCGCCGCCGCATCGCCCGCGGCGGCACGGGCCGGGATCTGCCAAGCGTCGCGTGCATCCGGGCCGTCGCAATCGCGTGCCAACGCGGGGCCGGCAACCCAGGTCTCCAGGCAGCCCCAGTGGCCACACCAGCACTGTCTTCCCGGCACTTCATCCAGACGCGGCCAGGGCAGCGGATTGTGGCCCCACTCGCCGGTGATGTGGTTGCGGCCGCGCACGACCTTGCCGTCGACCACGATACCGCCGCCGCAGCCGGTGCCGAGGATGACGCCGAACACCACGCCCTGCCCGGCACCGGCGCCGTCGACCGCCTCGGAG
>JBGPND010000166.1:0-11746 GCA_041487355.1 Acetobacteraceae bacterium
ACCACGTGCGCACTTCGGCGGTGTTTGCCGCGACGCTGCGCTCCTCGCAATGACATCTAACAGGCACCGTAATGACCGAGGGCAATGACTTCGACTACATTGTAACCGGCGCCGGCTCGGCCGGTTGTGTCGTGGCATCGCGCCTGTCGGAATCCGGCCGCTACCGCGTGCTGCTGCTCGAAGCCGGCATCAGGGACAGCAACCCCTGGATCCACATCCCGATCGGCTACACCAAGGCCTACGCCAATCCGCGCATCAACTGGATGTTCGACAGCGCACCGGAGAAGGAACTGAACGGACGGACGCTCTATCTGCCGCGCGGCAAGGTGCTGGGCGGCACCAGCTCCATCAACGGCATGGTGTATATGCGCGGCGATCCCGCGGACTACGACCACTGGCGCCAGCGCGGCTGCGAAGGCTGGGACTGGGATTCGGTGCTGCCGTTCTTCAGGAAGGCGGAGGACAACGAGCGCGGCGCCGACGAATTTCACGGCGTCGGCGGCCCGCTGCGCGTCTCCGACCCGCCGCAGATCTGGCCGTTGGCGAAGGCGATGGTGGAGGCCGCCGTGCAAGCCGGCATCCCTCGGACCCCTGACTTCAACGGCGCCAAGAAGGAAGGTACTGGCTACTACCAGACGACGACGAATAATCGCCGGCGCTGGAGCGCTGCCGCCGCATATCTACGCCCGGCGCGGGGCCGGCAGAACCTCACGATCTTCACCGAGGCGCATGCCACACGCGTGCTGATCGAGAACGGCCGCGCGGTCGGTGTGGAATATCGCACACCACAGAGATTGCAGGTTGCACGCGTCCGCGGCGAGGTGATCGTTTCTGGCGGCGCCTATGGTTCGCCGCATCTGTTGCAGCTTTCCGGCCTCGGCCCCGCGGAGCTGCTGAGCGAGACCGGCATCGAGGTGGTCCGCGACATGCCGGGCGTGGGCGCCAACCTGCACGACCACTTCAACACCTACAGCGCCTATCGCCTGTCGCAGCCTGTCACGCTGAACGATCTCGCGCGCAGCCTGCCGCGGAAGCTCGTCGCTGGCGTGCAGTACGCCCTTGACCGCCGCGGCCTGATGTCGACCACCGGCCTGTTCGCCGGCGCCTTCCTGCGCAGCGACCCGCGGCTGGAGCGGCCGGACATCCAGATCAACATGTCCGCGTGGAGCACGGCAGAGCGCAACCGGGACGGCATCCACCCGCATCCCTTCCCGGGCATCACGCTTAGCCCGGTGCATCTGCGCCCAGAGGGTCGCGGCACCGTGCGGGTGAAAAGCTCCGATCCGCTCGCGCCGCCGGAAATCCGCTTCAACTTCCTGAACTCGGACTACGACATGCGGGCGCTGATCTTCGGCATCCGTACCTGCCGCAGGATTGCCGCGCAGCCGGCGCTGGCACCCTACGTGGTGGAGGAGATTGCGCCAGGCGTCCGCTTCGGCACCGATGCCGAGCTGGCTGATGTCGTGCGCACGAACGGCGTATCGAATCACCACCCGGTCGGCACCTGCCGCATGGGAAAGGAGCCGGACGCGGTGGTGGACCCGCGGCTCCGCGTGTATGGTATCGAGCGGCTGCGGGTGGCCGATGCGTCGATCATGCCGTCCATCATCGCGGGCAACACGAATGCACCGACGATCATGATCGGTGAGAAGGCCGCCGCCATGATTCTGGAAGACGCCAAGGCGGCGTGACGCAACGGCAGAAGAGGAAACACGGCACATGCGCTGGGCACGCTTCGAGCAGAATGGCACGCCGACATACGGCGTGGTCGAGGGCGATGACATCATTCCGGTGCGCGGCTCGCCGTTCGACAGTTGGGAGCGAACCTCGACGAAACTGCCGCTCGCCGGCGTGAAGCTGCTGGTGCCGGTGGTGCCGCCGACCTTCTATGCCGCCGGCATGAACTATCCGGAGCATGTGCGCGAGATCGCCGAGAAGGTCGGCCAGAAGCCCAACCTGCCGACGCAGGCGGATATCGGCTACCGCGCCAACAATGCGCTGATCGCGCAGGACGAGGCGATCGTGATCCCGAAGAACGCGACCGAGCTGGTGCAATACGAAGGCGAGCTGGTCGCGGTGATCGGGCGCAAATGCAAGCACCTGACGCGCGACAACGCATTGTCGGCGGTGCTCGGCTACACGATCGGCAACGACGTGAGCGAGCGGAGCTGGCAGAAGAGCGACCGCACGCTGTGGCGGGCGAAGAACACCGACACGTTCAAGCCGATGGGGCCGTGGATCGAGACCAACGTGAAGCTGGATGACCTCGTCACCAAGGTGCGGCTGAACGGCAAGGAGCTGATCACCTTCCCCACCAACAGCATGATCTTCGGCGTGGTCGATTTCCTGGTGGCGATGACGACGTACCTGACGTTGTATCCGGGCGACATGGTGTGGATGGGTACCGAGGGTGCCACCGCGAACATGAAACACGGCGATGTCTGCGAGATCGAGATCGGCGGCATCGGCACGTTGCGCAATCCGGTAGTACGGGAGAGTTGAGATGGCCATGCAGCGCGAGGTTGTCGTCGTTTCCGGCGTGCGCACCGCAATCGGCGATTTCGGCGGCGGGTTGAAGGATGTCGCGCCGACCGAGCTGGGCGCGCAGGTGGTGCGCGAGGCCCTGTCGCGCGCCGGCGTGGCCGGTGACGAGGTGGGCCAGGTGGTATTCGGCAACGTGATTCACACCGAACCGAAGGACATGTATTTCGCGCGCGTCGCGGCGATGAATGCCGGCGTGGCGAAGGAGACGCCGGCGCTGACGCTGAACCGGCTGTGCGGCTCGGGGCTGCAGGCGATCGTGTCTGCGGCGCAGACCATCATGCTGGGCGATACGGATATCGCGGTGGGTGGCGGCGCCGAGAGCATGAGCCGCGCGCCGTATCTGGCGCAGGGCGTGCGTTGGGGCGCGCGCATGGGCGATGCGGCGATGGTCGACATGATGCTGGCCGCGCTGCACGACCCGTTCGACAATATCCACATGGGCGAGACCGCGGAGAACCTGGCGGAGAGCCACCAGATCACGCGCGGCGATCAGGATGCGCTGGCGGTCGAGTCGCATCGCCGCGCGGCGCGCGCGATCGCCGAGGGAAGGTTCAAGCAGCAGATCCTGCCGGTGAAACTGAAGACGCGGCGTGGCGAGACGGTGTTCGACACCGACGAGCATGTGCGGCCGGATGCGACCGCCGAGGATCTGGCCAAGCTGCGCCCGGTGTTCCGCAAGGACGGCACGGTAACGGCGGGGAACGCCTCCGGCATCAACGACGCCGCCGCCGCGGTGGTGCTGATGGAGCGCGAGACGGCGGAGAAGCGCGGCGCCAAGCCGCTGGGCCGGCTGGTGGCCTACGCGCACGCCGGCGTCGATCCGAAGATCATGGGCATCGGCCCGGTACCGGCGACGCGGCTGGCGTTGCAGCGGGCGGGGCTGGCGCTGGTGGACATCGACGTGATCGAGTCGAACGAGGCGTTTGCCGCGCAGGCCTGTGCCGTGGCGAAGGACCTGGGCTTCGATCCCGAGAAGACCAACCCCAATGGCTCCGGCATTTCGCTCGGCCATCCGGTCGGCGCGACGGGCACGATCCTGACGGTGAAGGCGCTCTACGAGCTGGAGCGCATCGGCGGGCGCTATGCGCTGGTCACGATGTGCATCGGCGGCGGCCAGGGCATCGCGGCGATTTTCGAGCGGGTGTGAAGCTTTCACGGTCCGGTCAGGGAGGCCCCCACGAGCGGCGAAGCACGAAGTCATGCTATAGTTGCGCGTGGCCCTTCTGACGCCGTCGAGCGGAGGCGATGACTCTTTGTCGTCATGCCCGCGAATGCGGGCATCCAATGAGGCCAGCACTCTTGTTTGCAGCTCTGGATTCCCGCTTGCGCGGGAATGACGAGCGCAGGTCAAGACCTGCGCTCGTCGGTATGATACCAAAGCTGCTGACCGACGCGGTCGCCGGGACAGATCCGAACCGGCTACCGAGATTGTCGCCTTATCGCGAACGGCCGGGCAGTGCGGGCGCGAGATCATGAGGTCGCTGCCGAAAACGCCGGAGCTGTTGCGGGTCGCGCAGCGTGTCGTCTGGTTCAAGTCGCCCGAAGTCACGCTGGACGACCCGATTCATTTCCTTGCGCACGTCATGACCTTTGGCACGCCGGAGGACCTTGCGGCGGTATCCAACGTCGTCGGGCGTGAGGAGCTTCGCGAGGTGCTGGATCATGCGCCGCCAGGCGTTTTCGATCCGCGCTCCTGGGCGTACTGGAATCTGATCTGCGGTCGCCGACCGCCGCCACCGCTGCCAACGCGCAACTTCCGATAGCGTCGTGCTATTCCGCCGCCACCTTCCACGCCCCCATCCGCGGCCACGGCAATCCCAGATTCTCCCGCAGCGTCGCACCCTTGTAGTCCTTCTGGAAAATCCCCCGCCGCTGCAGCTCCGGCACGACGAACTTCACGAAGTCCTCGAACGTCCCCGGCATGTGCGTGCCAGCCACCACGTAGCCGTCGCACGCCCGTTCCACGAACCACTGCTCCAGCCGGTCGGCGATCTCCTTCGGGCCGCCGACGATCGCTTCGCGCGGGCGGCCGCGGCGGGTCACTTCCAGGAAGTCGCGCACCGTCGGGTTGCGGCCGGTGACGCGCATTACCCGGTCGCGCATCGCCTGCATTCCCGACATGCCTGCCAGTTCCTCGTCGGTGAACGCCTCGTCCATCCCCTTCCTGGCAAAGTCGAAGTTCAGAGCCTCGGACAACAGCGACAGCCCATCCACCTCGTGATACAGCTTGTCGATCACCGCCATCTTGTCCTCGGCCTCCGCCTTCGTCGCCGCCGCAACCGGATAGGCAATCGTATTGACGGTCACCTGGTCCGGATCGCGCCCCAGCCGCGCTAGCTCCGCCTTGAATTCGGCGTAGTTCCGCTTGCCCTCTTCGAAGTTCGGATAGCCGACGAACACCGTCTCGGCCCAGCGTGCCGAGAAGCGCTTGCCGCGGTCAGACGAACCAGCCTGGATCACCACCGGATGGCCCTGCGGCGAGCGCGGCACGGTGAACGGCCCGCGCGAATTGAAGAACCGGCCGCGATGATCCAGGCGATGCACCTTGTCGGGATGCGCGAACAGCCCGCTGGCCTTGTCCACCACCAGCGCATCGTCTTCCCACGCATCCCAATGGCCGAGCACCACCTCCATGAACTCATCGGCGCGGTCGTAGCGCAGGTCATGCTCCGGATGCACCTCACGGCCCATGTTCATCGCTTCGCCGTCGTTCACCGACGTCACCACGTTCCACGCCGCCCGCCCCTTCAGCATCAGGTCGACGGTCTGGAACAGCCGCGCGACATGGAACGGCTCGTAGTAGGTGGTGGAGCAGGTCGATCCCAGCCCGAGCCGGGTGGTCGCCAGGCCCATCGTCATCATGACAGCCACCGGGTCCATCTTCACGCAGCGTATGCCGTGCTGCACCGTATGCCCGTGGTCGCTGCCATACATGTCCGGCATCGCCAGCCGATCGTCGAAGAACGCAAGCTGGAACTTGCCTTCCTCCAGCACCTGGCCGATGCGCTGGAAATATTCCGGCGAGGTGAAGTCGGTGCGCGATTCCGGATGTCGCCAGGAACTCGCCAGAGTCGTGCAGTTCTGCGCTTGCAGGAAACCCACCAGGACCATCTGACGCATGGCGTACCCTTTCAGAACTGATAGCGGCGTAGTCCGCCATCGACCGGGATCACCGCACCGGTGATGTAGCGGGCGAGCGGTGAGGCAAGGAACACCACCAGCACCGCAAGGTCCTCCGGTTCGCCCCAGTAGCGCACCGGGATTTCCGTCTCGGCGAATGTCTTGCGGAAATCCTCGGGATAGTTACGGCGGATCTGCTCGCTCATGATGCGGCCGGGTGGGATCGAGTTCACCGTGATGCCGTACTGGCCAACCTCGCGCGACAGCCCCTTCGCCCAGGCATGCAGCGCGGCCTTGGCGGAGAAGGCCGCATTCAAATGGTCCGGTTCCGACTTGCCGGTGATGTTGATGATACGGCCCCAGCGATGGTCGATCATCTTCGGCAACAGCGCATGCGCGATCTGGCGCTGGCGGGTGAAGTTCAGCGTCATCGCCTCTTCCCAGCGCTCTTCCGGCGCGTCGATCGGCAGCACCCGGCTGCCGCCGGCGTTGTTCACCAGGATGTCGACACGCCCGAGTTCGGCATAGGCTGCGTCGCGCAACATCTCCGCCGCGTCCTCCGCCATGATGTCCTGGCGGATCAGCACCGGGCGCGGGCCGCCGGCAGCGACGACCTCATCCGCCATCGCCGCCATCAGCTCAACGCGGCGCGCCACCGCGGCGACGCGTACGCCCTCGGCGGCGAGCCCCTTGGCGATGGCGCGGCCGATCCCCATGCTGGCGCCGGTGACCAATGCCGTCTTGTCGCGCAGTTGCAGATCCACTGCTTAACGTCCCTTGAACACTGGCTTGCGCTTCTCCATGAAGGCGCGACGCGCCTCCTGCGCATCCTCGGTCTTGCTCAGCATCACCGTGATCCCCTGCTCGAACCGGTAGCCGTCGCGCGCCGGCATATGCATCGTGGTGTTCATCGACTGCTTGGCGTAGCGCATGCCGATCGGGCTCTTCGATGCGATCTCCGTGGCGAGCTTCATCGCCTCCGGCATCAACTGTTCCAAAGGCACGCAGCATTCCACCACGCCGGTGCGGTACAGCTCCTCGGCGGGGACGCGCCACCCGGTGTAGAACATGCGGCGTGCGCGCGAGCGGCCGAACAGCGTCTGCAACGTCGCCGCGCCTCCCGCCAGGCCGACATCGATCTCCGGCATGCCGAGCTGCGCATTGTCCGAACACAGGATGATGTCGCAGGAGGCCACAAGGCCCAGGCCGGCGCCGAGCGCTGGGCCGTTTACCGCGGCGATCACCGGCTTGGCGCATTCGGCGATGGAGTTGAAGCACTCGCGCGCCAGGCGGTTGAAGTGCCAGTATTCGCCGGGATGATCCGGGTCCGGCCGCTCCTTCATGTCGGCGCCGGCGGAAAACATCTTGCCTGTGCCGGTCAGGATGGCGACGCGCACATCGTCTCGGTCGGTCAACGAGTCAAAGGTGGTGATCAGTTCCTGGCGGAATTCCGAGTTCTGCGCGTTCACCGGCGGCCGGTCCATCACCGCCGTGGCGATATAGTCCTGCACTGTCAGTTTGACTGATCCGGCCATGGTTGTTCCCCGATTGGCATTCCGGCTGCGCGTGACTTACGCTAGGCGAAGGGTACCACACGTGCAAGGACATCGCCTTGTCCATCTACGAACGGAATCTCGATCGCACGCCGGCGAACTATGTGGCGCTGTCGCCGGTGTCATTCCTGGTGCGCGCGGCGCGCGTGTATGGACCGCGCATCGCGGTGATCCATGGCGAGCGCCACTATACCTATGCGCAGTTCCTGGAGCGCGCGCGACGCCTGGCGTCGTCGCTGGCACAGGCGGGGGTGGGCAAGGGCGACACCGTAGCGATCATGGCGCCGAATATTCCGGAGATGCTGGAGGCACACTATGCCGTGCCGATGCTGGGCGCGGTGCTGTGCCCGATCAACATCAGGCTGGACGCACGGGCGGTCGCGTTCATCCTGCAGCATTCGGAAGCCAAGGTCGTGCTGATCGATCGGGAGTTCAGTGCGGTGATGGCGCGCGCACTGGCGCAGGTCGGCCGCAAGCTACTGGTGGTGGATATCGACGATGCGCTTGCGGTCGACGGCGAACGGATAGCCGGGTCAAGCCCGGCCACCGCGATGGAGTACGAAGCGTTCATCGCCGGCGGCGACCCGGGATTTCCGGTGCGGTTGCCGGATGACGAATGGCAGGCGATCGCGCTGAACTACACGTCCGGTACCACCGGCAATCCGAAGGGCGTGGTGCTGCACCATCGTGGCGCTTACCTGAATGCTTGTGGCAATGCGCTCACCTTCGGCCTGTCGCCGCGCAGCGTCTATCTGTGGACGCTGCCGATGTTCCATTGCAACGGCTGGACCTACACCTGGGCGGTGACGCTGGCCGGTGGCACGCATGTCTGCCTGCGACGCGTGGAACCCGCACCGATCTTCGCCGCGATCGCAGAACATGGTGTGACGCATATGTGCGGCGCGCCGGTGGTGCTGAGCATGCTGATCCATGCGCCCGAGGAAGCGCGCCGCGAATTAGCGCACACGGTGCAGATCGCCACAGGCGGCGCAGCGCCACCCTCGACCGTCATCGCGCGCATGGAGGCGATGGGTTTCGCCGTGACGCATCTCTATGGCCTGACCGAAAGCTACGGGCCGTCCACCGTGTGCATGTGGCAGCCTGACCTCGATGAGATGCCGATCGAGCAGAAGTCTGCATTCATGGCGCGGCAAGGCGTGAACACGCCGACGCTGGAAGATGCGGCGGTGCTGGATGCCGCGACGATGGCGCAGGTGCCGGCTGATGGTGCCACGATGGGTGAACTGATGCTGCGCGGGAACACGGTGATGAAGGGCTATCTGAAGAACCCTTCAGCCAGCGCGGAGGCATTCGCCGGCGGCTGGTTCCACACCGGCGATCTCGCCGTAATGCATCCGGACGGCTACGTGGAGATCAAGGACCGGGCGAAGGACATCATCATCTCCGGTGGCGAGAACATCAGCTCACTGGAAGTCGAGGAGGTCCTGTACAAGCATCCCGACGTGATGGAAGCAGCCGTGGTGGCTCGCCCCGACGAAAAATGGGGCGAGACGCCGCACGCCTTCGTCACGCTGAAGCCCGGTGCCACTTCTGTGACCGATACGGACATCATCGCCTGGTGCCGCACGCATCTGGCGCACTTCAAGTGCCCGCGCTTCGTCACCTTCGGGTCCCTGCCGAAGACGTCGACGGGGAAGATTCAGAAGTTCGAACTCAGGGAGAGGGTGCGCAGCTAAACAAAAAGGCCCACTACAAAGACACGAAGGCGTCGTGCCTTCGTGCCTTTGTGGTGAATTCTTCTTGCTACTCTGCCGCCACCTTCTGCACCGGGATATCCGTCGAGTACCGCAGATGCACCGGCGCGTTCGCCTCCCACGGATCCTTCAGGCCCAGCGACTTGCCGTGCTCCTTCACCGCCGGCATCACCTCCTTCACCAGCAGCTCGATGCAGCGGCGGCGATCTTCCTTGCTCACCGTTCCGTCGTTGCCCCAGATGCCCATGATGCCGGGCCGCGTGTGCTCGATCAGCATCTTCAGCCTTGGAATCACCTGATCCGGCGTGCCGGCGATGATCATCGTGCTGTTGACCTGGTCCTCGAAAGTCGGGTTGCCGCGTGGATTCTTCGCGCGACCCACCGCGAATTCCACGAATCCACGCCGCCCCGATGGCGAGAAGTAGCCCGACGGGTTCGCCCACACGGGATGCGCGAGCCCGGTGAACTCGCCCTGCATCCACATGAACTGCCGGGCGTTCTGCAACGCCTTCTCTTCGGTGTCCTGCACGTGCACGCGGATCAGGTAGCCGAAATTCTCCGGCCCCGCCGTGTAGCCGACCTCCGCCGCCGCCTTCGAATACGTGTCCCAGATCACCTTCGTGGCATCGATCGAGGTGTTCAGAGCGATGTACGGATAGCGCTGCTGCGCCGTCCAGATCACCGTCTCGCGCGACAGCACGCCCGGTACCCACACGCGCGGATACGGCTTCTGCAGCGGCACCGCCCAGGGATTCACCACCCGATGCTGAAAATGTGTGCCTTCCCAGCGGAACGGCCCCGGCTGCGTCCAGGTCTTCTGGATCAGGTCGTGCGCCTCGATGAAGCGCTCGCGGTTGTACGCCGGGTTCACGCCCGTCGCCAACTGCTCCTGCCCACCGCCGCGCACGAAGCCCGACACCAGGCGCCCCTTCGACACCATATCGATCATCGCCAGCTCTTCGGCGAGCCGGATCGGATTCTCCGCCAACGGCAGCGGATTGCCCAGCAGCACGATCTTCGCCCGCTTGGTGGTCGCCGCCAGAATTGAGGCGAACACGTTGCACTTCGCCTGCATGCAGAACGGCGCGTTGTGGTGCTCGTTCAGCATGATGCCGTCGACGCCCCACTCGTCGGCGAGGATGTATTCCTCCAAGTACTCGTTGTACAGCCGACTGCCCGCCACCGGATCGAAGTGCTTGTTGGAGAAGGTCAGCGCGGTCGCGCCGAAGTTCAGCCCCTCCTTCGCGTCGTAGGCGCCCATCGGCTGCTCGGTGAAATACATCAGGTGCATGGCATGCTCCCCTCGATCCCGTTGTGCTGATCAGTTCGCGTTGACGAACGTGGTCACGAGCTTCGCCAGCTCGTCCGGCTTCTCCATGTCCACATAGTGCCCACACGCGGGGACGACTTCCAGCCGCGCGTTGCGCAATGCCTTCACGTAGGCATCACCCGCGCTGCGCGGCACGTGCCTGTCGTCGTCGCCCCACACCACCAGCGCGGGCGTGCGCACGCCGCCCAGCAGATGCGGCAGCGTCTGGCTGTACATGTACGGCTTCCACGCGGTCCGGAAGCACATCTCGCGGCAGATGTCCCACTGCTCGAGCTGATCGGTCGATACATCGCCATAGACGCGCGTAAAGGCGGCCTGGCCGTGGAACCCCGCCTTCGGATAGTCGAGATAGGACACCACGGCCTGGTCGGCTATGTCGCCTTCCGGCGGCTTGATGCCCATCGCACCGACCAGCACCAGCCGGCGGAACGCCGTCGGTGCCTGGCTTGCCATCTCCGCGGCGATCCAGCCGCCGAAACCCAGCCCCACCAGCGAGACGTCGCTGACGCCGAGTTCGCCGAGCAGCCAGGTGTGGACCGCGGCGATGTCACGCACGCTGCGCAGCCATTGCGGCCGCTCGGACTTGCCCCAGCCCGGATGGTGCGGGATCAGGACATCGAAGTTCTGCGCCAGCGTGTCGTAGAACGCCAGGCGATCCGGCGTGCCGATGTCGTGGTGCAGGACCAGCACTGGCCTACCGCTGCCTCCACGCGTCAGGTGCAGCTTGTTCCCGGCGATGTTCATCGCGGTCTCGTTCCAGGTCACGCTGCTCGGCATCCAGACCCCCTACGGCACTTGCTTCAGACGGAGGATACTCACCGGTAGCCCCGCTTGTCCAATCGCCCGCCCGTGCCGTAAAGCGGCAGGGACAATTCCACATTGGAGGCAGCGCCGATGCAAAGTCTGGCCGGCAAGGTTGCAATCGTAACTGGCGCGAGCCGCGGCATCGGCGCCGCCGCAGCTCTTGCCCTGGGCAAGGCAGGGGCGTCCGTCATGCTGGCGGCGCGCGATGTCGCGCAGATCGAGGCGAACGCGCAGCGCATCAACGCGGCCGGCGGCAAGGCCGCGGCGATGGCATGCGATGTCGCCGATTACGCGGCGTGCCAGCGCCTCGTGCGGGAAACCACGCACCGCTTCGGGCCACTCGATGTGCTGGTCAACAATGCCGGCGTCATCGAGCCGATCGGCGTGGTCGGCGCGACCGATCCCACCCAATGGGCGCGCAGCATCGAGATCAACCTGATCGGCGCCTACTACACCATCCGCGCCGTGCTGCCCGCCATGCTGGAACGCGGGCGCGGCGACATCATCAATGTCTCGTCGGGTGCGGCGCTTCGCCCGCAGGAAGGCTGGAGCGCCTATTGCGCCGGCAAGGCCGGGCTGGCGATGCTGACCCGCTCCATCGACATGGAGCATCGCGCCGCCGGCATCCGTGTGTTCGGCTTCCAGCCCGGCACCACGGATACCGACATGCAGGTGATCAT
>JBGPND010000167.1:0-11671 GCA_041487355.1 Acetobacteraceae bacterium
CTTCTTCACGTCGGCCACGATGGTCTGGTAGTCGCTGTGGCCGAACGGCGTGTACTTCTCCATGATGTCGTCGTCGGCGATCTGCTTCGAGTGCAGGAAGTAGCGCAGGATCTTGTTGGTGGTGCGCGGATAAACGTAGTCGGTGCCGGCCAGCACCCAGCGCTGCACTTTCTCGGCGCTCATCAGGTAGTCGACCGCCGGGATCGCCTGCTGGTTCGGCGCGGCACCGGTGTAGAACACGTTGCGGCTGCA
This sequence comes from Acetobacteraceae bacterium, assembly GCA_041487355.1. GTDB lineage: Bacteria > Pseudomonadota > Alphaproteobacteria > Acetobacterales > Acetobacteraceae > JAMXLO01. The sequence continues at coordinate 253 of JBGPND010000167.1, forward strand.
TTCCTGGCCTTCGTACTGCACCGGATAGAACAGGATGCCGTTCAGCTCCTCGAACACCGGCAGCACCGACTTGCGCGAGACCGAGGTCCAGCAGCCGAACACCGCGGCGCACTTGTCGACCGACAGCAGGCCGCGCGCCTTCTCGGCGAACAGCGGCCAGTTGGAGGCGGGATCCACCACCACCGCCTCGAGCTTGCGGCCGAGCACGCCGCCCTTCTTGTTCTGGTCCTCGATCAGCATGAGCATCACGTCCTTCAGCGTGGTCTCGCTGATCGCCATGGTGCCGGAGAGCGAGTGCAGGATGCCGACCTTGATCGGCCCGGTCCCCTGTGCGCTGGCGGGTGCGAGTGCCGCCCTGACGCCGCCGATTGCGGCGAGCGTGGCGGCGGCAGCGCCAATTCTGCCGAACCGGCGGCGGGTGAGCGTGAAATCGGCAGGTGCCATGAGCCTGTCCCCCTGTTGTGTTTCGTGGCGAGGCGGTTGCCTCGGGTCACCACCGTTATAAGTGCAACCGCCATGCCACGAACTTCTGAGGGGTGGCTGTGACAGCACCTTGACCGTCATGGCCGGGCTTCACCCGGCCATCTGCGCACCGCCGGCAGGGGCGGATGGCCGGTCAAGCCCGGCCATGACGCCTGGGTGCGGATTAATCAGGCAGGGAACCCATCTCTGATCAAAAAATAGGCTCAGCGTCCGAGTGCTTGCCGAAAGCCCCGGTCTGGGCTCCGATGGCGGTCCACAACACCCGGGAGCAGCGACCAATGATCCACGTCCTCGCCATCATCACGGCCAAGCCAGCCATGCGGGCCGCGATCCTGAAGGAGTTCCATGCCAACATGCCGGCAGTGCACGCGGAGAACGGCTGCATCGAATACGGCCCGGCCATCGACGCCGAAGGCTTTCCGACGAAATTCGGCGACGACACATTCGTGGTGATCGAGAAGTGGGAGAGCCCGGAGGCACTGAAGGCCCATGCCGCCTCGCCGCACATGGCGGCCTATGGCGCCAAGACCCGCGACATGATCGCGAGCCGCGTCATCCACGTGCTTTCGCCTGGCTGATCCCCGCGGTCAGCGCCAGAGCTCGCGCAGCTTCTATAGCCTGTCGTGATGGGTATCGCTGCGCTCAACCCATCCTACGTCGCTACGCCGCAGCCTGTAGGATGGGTTGAGCGCAGCGATACCCATCATTCCGGCTCAAGGGAAGCCAACGGCCGCGTGCCGAGCGGGCGACGACTCGGGCCACATGCGAGTCGCGATCCGACGGCGCAGGCTGGGGCGACTCGGCCTACAGTCCGCCCGCCACCCAGCAATGAACGAGTTTTCCACAGCATCTGACGAATTGTCCACAGGCCTTTCTTCTTGCAGCGTAATTTCTGACGGTTCTGGTTGACCGCGACGGTGTCCGCTTGGTACCCCCGATCTGTGCCGACAGCCGATTCGCGTCCGTTCATCAGAGTCCGCGGCCGTTCGTTCATGGCGCTCGTGCTTGCGCCGGAACCGCCCGTGGCAGACTGGCTCGATGCGCTCGATGCGCAGATCGAGCGGTCGCCTGCCTTCTTTGCGGGCCGTCCCGTGGTGCTGGATCTCGGCGCGCTGCCGAGCGAGCAGCCGGACGTCGCGGGCCTGTTGCAACGGCTGCATGGGCGCGGCATCCGCATCATCGGCACCGAGGGCGCGCATCCTTCCTGGCAGGGTCTGGAAGCCTGGGCGCCGCTGCATGCCAACGGCACACGCCCGGCGCGCCCGATCGACGTGCCGGATGAGCGCCGTGCCGCACAGACGCAGACGGCGTCTGCGCACGAGGGCAACTCGCTGCTGATCGATCAGCCGGTGCGATCGGGCCAGTCCATCGTGTTCGAAAAGGGCGACGTGACCATCGTGGGCTCGGTCGCTTCGGGCGCCGAGGTGATCGCCGGCGGCTCCATCCATGTGTATGGTGCGCTGCGCGGCCGTGCTATCGCCGGGCTCACCGGCAACAATCGCGCGCGCATCTTCTGCCGCAGGCTCGAAGCCGAGCTGCTGGCGATCGATGGCGTCTACCAGACTGCCGACGACATGAGCGCTGCGTTGCGTGGCCGGCCGGTGCAGGCCTGGCTCGCCGGCGAGGCGATGATGTTGGCAACGCTCGACTGACAGAGGAGAAAGCGATGGCCACGGTTCTCGTCGTGACATCCGGCAAGGGCGGCGTCGGCAAGACGACATCGACAGCGGCGCTAGGCGCCGCGCTGGCGCAGTCGGGCCAGAACGTGGTTGTCGTCGACTTCGATGTCGGGCTGCGCAACCTGGATCTGGTGATGGGCGCGGAGCGGCGCGTGGTGTTCGACCTGATCAATGTGGTGCAGGGCGACGCCAAGCTTCCCCAGGCGCTGATCCGCGACAAGCGGATCGACACGCTGTCGCTGCTGCCGGCCTCGCAGACGCGCGACAAGGATGCGCTGACCGCCGAGGGCGTCGAGCGCGTGATCGACCAACTGCGCGAGAAGTTCGACTGGGTGATCTGCGACAGCCCCGCCGGCATCGAGCGCGGTGCCACGCTCGCCATGCGCCACGCCGATGCCGCCGTGGTGGTGACCAATCCCGAGGTGTCCTCGGTGCGCGACGCGGACCGCATCATCGGCCTGCTCGATTCGAAGACCCTGAAGGCTGAGAAGGGCGAGCGGATCGAGAAGCATCTGCTGCTCACCCGCTATGATCCCGTGCGGGCGGCGCGCGGCGAGATGCTGAAGACCGAGGACGTGCTGGAGATCCTGTCGATCCCGCTGTTGGGCATCATTCCGGAAAGCGAGGAGGTGCTGCGTTCGTCGAACCTCGGCACGCCGGTGACGCTTGGCAGCCCGAACAGCGCCCCGGCGCGGGCCTATTTCGAGGCGGCGCGGCGGCTCCGGGGCGAGACGCTTGTCGTCACTGTGCCGGCTGAACACAGGAGCCTGATGGGACGACTGTTCGGCCGGAGGGCCGTCGCATGAATTTGCTGAGCCTGTTCCGCCGCAACAGTTCGGCACCGGTCGCGCGCGATCGGCTGCAGGTGCTGCTGGCGCACGAGCGCGCCTTCGTCGGCAAGTCCGATCTGCTTGCCGTGCTGCAGGAGGAGATCATCGCGGTCATCGCCAAGCATGTGACGATCGAGCGCGACAAGGTGCAGATCAAGCTGGACCGCGGCGATACCGTCTCCACACTGGAGATCGATGTGGAGGTGCCAAGCGCCGCCGCAGCCGCGGCGAAGCGCGCGCAGCAGGATGCGCGGCCTGCGATGGCCGGGGGCTGAGGGGGTCGTTTCAGCGAGATTGCTTCGTCGCTGCGAGGAGCGCAGCGACGAAGCAATCTCGCGCCAATGGGTCACTCCGTTGCCAGCAACGCGACAGGGACCTTCGCAAGCAGGCCGCCAAGCGGTACGGTGGCGTCGCGCGGTTCGATGCGCACATCGCTGATCGCATCGTACATCCCGCGGCCAAGCAGGTCTTCGGGCAGACGCAGAGCGGTGTCCCGCCAGGCGGCCGGCAAAATTAGAATCGAATTGCCGCGGCCGAGCAGCTTGCCCGGCAGACGCGGCACGGCGATCAGACAATGCGCACCCTCGTGCGAGCGCAGGAATGCCACGACGTGCGCCGCCAGGGGACCTGCCACGTCCAGCGGACGATATGTGCCGCGCGCGAACAGCTCCGGCAGCGTGCCGCGCAGCGCAAGCACCCGCCGGATCATGGCCTGCTTCACCCTTCCGTCGCGCCAATGCACCGCGAGGGCATCCGGCTTCTCGGCCGCGTTCAGCGCATCGATCCGCCGGGCGAAGTCCACTGGCCGGCGGTTGTCCGGGTCGACCAGGCTCTGGTCCCAGAATTCGCTGCCCTGAAAGAAGTCGGGGACGCCCGGAACGGTCAGCTTCAGCAGCGTCTGCGCCAGGCCATTCACCGTGCCGGCCGGACCGATGCGGTGGGCAAACTGCGCAACCTGCGCGAGAAATCCATCGCGGTCCGCCATGATCGTGTAGAGGAACGATCGCGCGGCATCCTCGTATTCCAGGTTCGGCGCGGTCCAGTCCGTCGCCAGCTTCGCCTCCCGCAGCGCCTTGAGCTGCCAGCCGGCGAGACGTTCGGTGTATTCCTGCAGACCTTCGGCTTCCGCCGTGTCCAGTTGTGTCGGCCACGCCGCCACGATCATCTGGTAGAGCATCGCCTCGTCGCCTGGTGACGGCATCGGACCGCCTCCCATGCGCCGATGCGGCGCGTTCAACGCCAGCCATCGGCGCACGCTTTCGGCCCATTCCTCCGGCATCTCGCTCAGTACAGCCAGCCTCGCGCGCACATCCTCGCCACGCTTGTGGTCGTGCGTCGCGGTGGCCAACATCGCATCGGGCAAGCATTCGCGCCGCGCCAGGCATCGCGCGTGAAATTCCTCGGCCGTCATGCTGAACCGTGCGATGTCGGCGCCCACCTCGTTGCGCGACAACAGAACGCCGTGACGATAGAACGCAGTGTCCTCCACCGCCTTTGCCGCCAGCGGCGCACTCAGTTGCTGGAAGCGGACGATCGCCGTGCAGCGTGCTTCGCGATCGAGCGCGCTTGCCGCTTCGCCACCGAGCCAACGATCCAGCAAAGCGACGATCGGGCGATCGGCCGCGCGGCAATCCGCCATCGCTCCCGCCACCGCCTTGGCGAACGCGGCATCGTCTGCTGCGGATCGCCGCTCACATCCATAGCTGCGATAGACCGGAAAATGCGCCAGCAGGGCGACCAGCACGCGACGGATGACGGCACATGTCACGTCGCGGGTCTCCAGCCGCAGCCGGGCGATGCGATGCAGTGAAGCCGCCGTCGCGTCGAGTTGGGAGGTGAAGCTGCGATCCAGCATGTCGCGCCGTGCTGCCGCTTCTTCGACGGCGAAATCCGCTGGTCGGCCGCTCACCGAAGCCCAGAGTTCTCTCAGCGGCGCCTCGCCCGATGGATCGTGCAGCAGCGCATTCACGTCATCCATGAAGTCGTAGCCGCTGGTGCCATCGACACCCCAGTCGCCCGGCAGGCGCTCACCGGGGCCCAGGATCTTTTCGACGACGAACCAGGCCGGGCCTGACGGAGCATTCCCCCGGGTCAAGCCCGGGGGCAGGCTCTGCAGCCGTGCGCGCAGCCGCCGGCAATAACCGGATGGATCGGCCAGGCCATCGACATGATCCACCCGCACGCCGTCGATCAGACCTTCCGCGTAGAGACGCAACAGCGTCGCGTGCGTCGCCTCGAACACCGCATCGTCCTCGATCCGCAGCGCGGCGAGGCCATTGATGTCGAAGAAGCGTCGCCAGTTGATCTCGTCGCCCGCGGTGCGCCACCAGGCAAGCCGGTAGTGCTGGCGCTCCAGCAGAGCATGTAGCCGCGCCCTGCCCGCCTCCGTTGCTGGGTCGTATGCACCTGGCGAAGACGCCGCGATCTCGGCATGATCAGTGCAACGGATCGGAAACCGGCTGTCGAAATACCGGATGACCGGCGCGCCGTCGTCATCACGCGCCAGAGTGATCGCGCCGGAACGCAGCGCCTCGCCATAGGGTTCACCGAGGAACGGCGCGAGCACCTTGCCGCGCAGTGCCGGGTCGGGACTGTTCCAGTCGACGTCGAAGAAAGTCGCGAAGCGGCTTGCCTGGCCATGCTGCAGCACATCGCCCCACCAGGCGTTCTCCATGCCGCCGGCCGCCATGTGGTTCGGCACGATATCGACGATGATGCCGAGCCCGGCACTGCGTAGTGCTGCGACCAGGCTTCGCAGACCCGCCTCGCCGCCCAGCTCCGGGTTCACCCGCGTCAAGTCCACCACGTCGTAACCGTGCATCGATCCCGCGCGCGCGGCGAGGATCGGCGATGCGTACAGATGGCTGATCCCCAGCGACGCAAGGTACGGCACCAGCCGCGTCGCATCGGCGAAGGTGAAGCCGCGATGCAATTGCAGCCGCATGGTTGCGCGCGGCGCACTCATTGCCGAGGCCGCTTCGCCGCCAGTTTCGCCACACGCGCAACGGCGCGCGGTGCATCCAGGATCGACCCCGCTTCGCCTGGCAACCGCCGCCGCCAGTTCGGATGCTCGTCCACCGTGCCAGGCAGGTTCGGCTGCTCCTCCTGTCCCACCACATCCTCGATCGGCAGCAGGCAGAGCGGGGCGCTTGTCCGCGCGACGAATGCAAGTGCTGCGTCCACCACGGGCGGCGTATCCTCCGGTGGCGATGCATCACCATCGGCCACGCCCTCCCGCACGAAGGCCTGCCACAAGGCGGCACGGTCGGCGGCGCGTTCGGCGATCACATCGGCCTCGCTCACACCCTCGCCGAGCCGGCCGCATGCCGCGCGCGTCGTGATGTCGGTGCCATGCCACCAGCCCGCGACGGTCGGCAGGTCATGCGTCGAGGTCATCGCGATGGCGCTGTGGTCCCACTGATCCGGCGCGGCAAATGCCTGGCCCTCGCGCTCGAACCACAGCACGCGCATGCCGTGCACGCCGGCCGTTTCCAGCATGTCGCGGAAGCCGTCCGGCACAGTGCCGAGGTCTTCGCCGACGACGATCGCCTGATGCCGCTGGGATTCCAGGGCGAGCAGGCGCAGCAGGTCGGTCACCGGGTAGGCGAGATAGCCGCCATCCGCCGGCGATGCGCCTTCCGGCACGAGCCAGAGTCGGGTCAGGCCCATGGCATGGTCGATGCGCAGGCCGCCGGTGTGACGCAACGCCGCGCGCACCGTTGCAAGGAACGACGCGAAGCCGCCTGCAATCAGGGCACGCGGCGAGAATCCCGTCAGACCCCAATCCTGCCCGCGTGGATTGAACAGATCCGGCGGCGCACCGATCGAGAGGCCGCCGAGGACGTCGCCCTGGCGGCTCCACGCATGGCTGCCGGTGGGGTCCATGCCGACGGCAAGGTCACTGATCAGACCGATGCGCATGCCGGATTGGCGGGCCCGCTGCTGCGCGGCGGCGAGCGAGCGATCGGCCAGCCATTGCAGGAATGTGTGGAACAGCACCGCGTCCCGACGCGAAGCGGCGAACACCGCAACCGTGGCACTCGCCGGATCGCGGAGATCCGCCGGCCAGCGCCGCCAGTCGCCTGCTCCGCAGGTCGATTGTTCCGCATGCAGCGCCTCAAATATCGCATGCCGCGCCAGCAGATCGCCGCCATCCGCGCGAAACCGTGCGAAGTCGGTCGCGAGCGCGCTGCTGGGTTCGTGGTGGGCCATGAAGCGGTCGAACAGCGCCCGCAGCAGCGCGAGCTTGGCGGCAGCGGATTCCTGCCAGTCGATCAGCTTCAGTGCTTCAAGCCGGGCGAACGTTTGATCGAGTCCTGCTTCCGCCATCGCCTGCGCGACATGTTGCGCGCCGAACACCAGGCTCGGCGCCGCATGCAGCGGATTGAGGAACAGCCGGCTGGATGGCGAGTATGGGCCGAACCGTGCGGGATTGGCGGTGAACAATGCGTGCAGCGGACTGAGCGCCAGCGCGTCGGCGCCGCGCTGTCCCGCCACTTCCGCAAGGGCGGCGATGCCGGCGGCGTCGCCGATGCCCGCATCGCCGGACTGCCGCAGCGCGTAGACCTGTACCGCGAGGCCCCACAGGCGCGCATCCGGCACCGCATCGTCGATCATGCGGCAGCGGCTCGGCGCCACTGCCAGCACGATGTCCCGATCGCCGATCAGCAGCCGATGGTAGCCGGTCTCGGCGATCGCCGGCACGCGCAGCCGGCCTCGCACAGGCGATAATGAGATATCGCGCCCGCCGCCTGTCTCGAATTCGAGTCGCGCCCGGCGCGGTTCGCTCGCTCCGGCATCGAGGCGCGTCGGCCTGCCCGCGGTTGCGGTGACGAGGGGCGGCAGCGCCTGCAGGCTCGCGTTGCGCATGAGTTGGCGGCGGCTTGCCATGAAGTCGCCGCGCGTCGCGCATGGCAGCCCGAGCGCGCCAAGGATGCGGCGAAGCACGTCCGGTGCGACGACATTCGGACGGTCGGCGAAATCGTGCCACTCCACCGCGATGCCGGCACGGCGTGCCAGGTCTCGCACCGCCTCGTCATTCATCGCCAGGTCCGCGATCGAGGAAGGCAACAGTGCTGTGCCGTGGCAGCCACCCGGATTGCGCCTGTTGCGCGGCGTCGGTCGAGGTCGCGAACAGCAGTTCGCCGGTGGGAGCTGGAATCGACGCTGGTTCCGCGCCGAGATTGGTCCCGATCGTCAGCACCACGCCGTCGCCAAGCCGCCAACGTGCGAGGACAGCCTTGGAACCAACCGCACGCGCGTCGAGCGTGCGCGTTCCATCGAGCCGCGGCACGATCTCCGCGTGCCGCAACGCGATCAATCGCCGATAGAGCGCATTGCGCGCGGGACCAGGCTGCCGATCGGCATGCGGGACGGATGCCTCGAACGTGCGGAACGCGTTGGGATCCGGGATGCGGTCCCGTGCTGCCGGATCGGCAAATCCCGGGAACCGCGCGAACTCATTGCCTCGTCCCTCGCGCACGGCATCGGCCAGTTCCGGCCGATGGTCGGTGAAGAACAGGAACGGTGTGCGGCTCGCGTCCTCCTCGCCCATGAACAGCAGCGGAATTTGCGGACACAGCAGCAGCAGCGCGATGGCCGCCTCGAGCGCGGTCGGGTCCGCCAGAGTGGTCAGGCGCTCGCCGAAGGCGCGATTGCCGATCTGGTCGTGGTTCTGCAGGAACAGCACGAAGGCGGTCGGCGGCAGATGCGCGCTCGGCTTGCCGCGCGGCGCACCGAGATACTGGCAATGCTCGCCCTGGTAGATGAAGCCTTCGGCGAGGCAGCGTGCCAGCTTCTCCGCCGGCTGGTCCACGTAGTCGGCATAGTAGCCGCCGTCTTCGCCGGTCAGCAGGACGTGGAGCACGTTGTGACCGTCATCGTTCCACTGTGCGTCGCAATCCTTTGCCAGATGCGAGGCGTCGTTGTGATGCTCCAGCACCAGGTGGACGTGGCGTCCGGGTTCAACCGAGGCGCGCACGGCGGCGGCCATCTCGTCCACCCAGTGCTGCTCCTCGATCGCGTGCACAGCATCGAAGCGCAGACCGTCGAACCGGTACTCCATCAGCCAATGGAGTACATTCTCGGTGAAGAAGTTGCGCACCTGCGGATTGCGGAAATCGATCGCCGGTCCCCAGGGTGTCTTGTGGTCCTGGCGAAAGAACTGCGGTGCGTAGAGCGACAGGTAGTTTCCGTCGGGTCCGAAGTGATTGTAGACCACGTCGAGGAAGATCATCAGACCAAGCTCGTGCGCCGCGTCGACCAGCGACTTCAGCGCATCCGGCGTGCCATAGGCTGCATCGGGCGCGTAGGGCAGCACTCCGTCGTAGCCCCAGTTGCGCCGGCCCGGGAAATCATTGATCGGCATCAGTTCGACGGCGGTGATGCCGAGTTCCCTGAGCCGCGGCAGCTCTTTCGCCACGCCGGCAAACCCGTCGTGAGTGCCGACATGCAGCTCATACAGCACGGTCTCGCGCCACGGCCGCCCCTGCCATTCCGGATTGCGCCACGCATAGGCGCGCGGATCGACCACGACACTCGGCCCGTGCACGTCGTCGGCCTGCGCGCGTGCGGCCGGGTCGGGCACCAGCGTGCCGTCCGCCAGGCGGTAGCGGTAGCGCGCCCCGGCGGCGCACGGCGCGGTCGCTTCGAACCAGCCATCCGGCGAGCGCGCCATCGGCAGCAGCGGACCACACTCAAGCGCCACACTCACGGTTTCCTGCGCTGGCGCCCAAAGACGAAAGCGCGCGCGACCGTCTGACAGCAGGTTCACGCCGAACGCCGGATCGCGGGCGAAGCGATCGCTCATCCGGTCTCCTCTTCGTATTCGACGTAGAGCAGGACCGCGCTGTGAGCGGCGACCGGCAGGCCGCTCCCGTGGACCTCGCGCTCATCGGCTTCCCGTGCCGCGCTGTCGAGCAGGACACGCGCCGGCAGATGCGGCGCGGGCAGGCGGAAGTGCCTGTGCTCATCTGTCGGATTGAGCAGCAGAGTGAGAATTGCGACTTTTCCTTCCGGACTGGCCATGGCGCGGCGCAGCACCAACGTCCGCTGGTCCAGATCGTTCCAGGCATCTGCTGAAATTGTTCCCCCGTCCTCATCGAACCAGGCGATGTCGGCGATCCCCGGCGCGGGATGTACCCTGCCGTGGAGGAAGACTGGGCTGCGCAGCACCGGATGCTCGCGCCTGATCGCGGTGAGCCGCGCCACATAGGCGATCAGCGCGGCCCCGGCGGGCGAAGCGGCCATCTGCCAGTCGAGCCAGGACACCTCGTTGTCCTGGCAATAGGCATTGTTGTTGCCGCCCTGCGTGCGGCCGAACTCGTCGCCGGCAAGCAGCATCGGCGTGCCGTCGGCAAAGAACACGGTGGCCAGCATGGCGCGCCGAACGCGGTCGCGCACGGCGTTGATCGCGGGATCGTCGGTCGGCCCCTCCACACCCCAGTTGCTGGAGAAATTGGCGGGATGCCCGTCATGATTGGCTTCGTCGTTCGCCGCATTGTGGCGCTCGACGTAGCTCGCCGCGTCCTGCAGCGTGAACCCGTCATGCGAAGCGACGAAGTTGACGGACGCCCAGGGACGCCTGCCAAGTCGTGCGAAGATGTCGGCTGAACCAGCCAGCCTTGCGGCGATCTCGGGGCGCTGGCCGGGTTCGTCGCGCCAGAAGCGCCGCACACCGTCGCGGAACCGATCGTTCCATTCGGCGAAGCCGGGTGGATGGTTGCCGAGCTGATACCCGCCCGGCCCGATATCCCACGGCTCGGCGATTAGTTTCACGCCGGCCAGGACTGGATCCTGACGCAATGCGTCGAAGAAACCCGCACCCGGGTCGAAGCCATGCTGCTCGCGCCCCAGGGTCGCGCTGAGGTCGAAGCGGAACCCGTCGACATGGAACGAACTTACCCAGTAGCGCAGCGAATCCATCACCATCTGCAGCACGCGTGGATGCGACAGGTTCACCGTGTTGCCGGTGCCCGTGTCGTTGACGGTGCGGCGCGGATCGGCTGCCTCCAGCCGGTAGTAGCTGGCATTGTCGAGGCCGCGGAACGACAGGGTGGGGCCGGTCTCGTCGCCTTCCGCAGTGTGGTTGTAGACCACATCCAGGATCACCTCGATGCCGGCGGCATGCAGCCGGCGCACCGCGACGCGCATCTCGTTCGGCGAGCCGTCCGAGAGATAGGATGGCTCCGGCGCGAAGAAGCCGAGCGTGTTGTAGCCCCAGTAGTTGCGCAGCCCTCGCTGCTGCAGCGCGCGGTCCTGCACGAAGGCGTGCACCGGCATCAGCTCGATCGCGGTGATGCCGAGCCGGCGCAGGTAGTCGATCAGTGCCGGATGGGCCAATGCCGCGAACGTGCCGCGCTCGGGCGGACGGATGTCCTCGCGCAGCATCGTCAGCCCGCGCAGATGCGCCTCGTAGATCACGGTATC
>JBGPND010000168.1:0-11620 GCA_041487355.1 Acetobacteraceae bacterium
CACTTGTTCACCTTCCTCGAATATCCCGATGTCCCGCCCGACAACAATGGCAGTGAGAGGGAACTGCGGCCCACCGCTACCTACCGCAAGGTCACCGGCGGATTCCGCTCCAACTGGGGCGCTGACCTGTTCGCCGACATCAAATCGGTCGTCGGCACCGCGGCGCGACGGGGCATCGATGCCTATCAGGCCATTCTCGCCATCTTACGCGGCGGATCAGTGCTCCAGCCGGGTTGAGCAGTTACTCTTCGCCAGCGTCCTGATGGTCGCGAAGCAGGTATTTGCTGAACTGTCAGAGGCTGGCCAGGCCACGATTATAGATCGAGTTCTCTCAATGATCCGGTCCGGCTCGCACGTTCTCAGGGTGGAGCTGAACCTTGCGTACGCTATCCGTCTCCTGGCCTGCCGCCCATCCGCCAGCGTGCAGGAGACCCTTGTCGCGCTCTACAATAGCCCCGCACATACGCCCCTGGTCCGACGCGACATTATTCTTGCTCTGGCCCGATCAAAGGCTTGGCCCTGGCTGTCCGACCGGCGTGCTAGCTTTAGGGCCATGAGCCGAGCCGAGCGGCGCGCTTTTATCATCGCCTCCTTCATGCTCAAGGAGGAGGGTAGGCACTGGCGACACCGCATAGCAGACGAGTTCAGCCCGTTCGAGAAGCTTGTCCGGGATTGGGCTGCGCCGCGGATGAACCGTCCCGATTGGGTAATCCCGTTGTGATTTCCGAAATCGTCTTTGCGCGCGACTTCTCGTCCTTTTGGCGGATCACCACGCCTACCATCGAGGGCTTTGTCCGCCGTTTGAACAGCGGGCTATACGACCGCGACTTCGGGCCGCTACGGGCCGCCACTGCCCCAGATCGCAGATCGTTTGTGAATGAAGTTGCTTTCGAGCTCTTTTGCGGCAGGGTTGCTGCCGCACAACGTGGAGAAGAGAGACAGCTGTTGGACGATATGCTGCGGTCCGCAGCCGCTGTGGTGCGAGAAGCAGCTACCCGAATGCTTCGTGAAGGTGACTACGACGCGGACCTATCCCAAGAGGAATGCGATGACGTACGAGAGCAGGTCCGCAGATTGATCCAGAGGCTGCTATCCGCCTCGCCCCTGACACAGTTCGTGCTCAGACCGCAATTCCCCGACTGTGGCACAATTGACACATGCCACGGTGACGTGCTCGCCGGCGAAATTCTTTTCGAGATTAAGGCGGGCGCTCGCGCGTTCCGGTCGATCGACGTAAAGCAGCTTGTCACATATCTGGCGTTAAATCACGCGAGCCGACGCTACGCCATAAACCTTGTAGGCCTCGTCAATCCTCGGATCGGCATTAGTGTGGAGATGACGGTCAGCGAATTCTGCTACGAGGTTAGCGGTCGCGATGCGGCCGGACTACTCGGTTCCATTGTGCACGGAATATCCAGCGGGGATATCTCTCGCTGAGTCCGTCATTGCCGTGCCGGCGCCCCAAAAGCTGCGGGCCCAATCAAGCGTAACCATCCTCACCGCAGGGCTCCGCGCCCTATCCGCTTGAAGCGGACAGACCTGTGCCCTATATCGGGGCGTGGAATTTGGCTCGGACTTGACGAAGCACGAGAGGACGCGGCGGGAGCGTGGCTTCGGATTCGACTACGCCGCCCGGATCTTCGCAGATCCCACCGTCGAGGCCGTCGACCGACGACGCGACTATGGCGAAGAGCGGATCAGGGCCACCGGTGAGATCGACGGCCGGATCTACGTGGTGATCTATACGGACCGCCCCGGCATGCGCTGGATCATCAGTGCGTGGAAGGCGAGCGGCAAGGATGTCAGGACATGGCGAAGCAGAGAATGACCCTCAGTGCCATCATGGCGCGCAAGCCGGACGTCGATCTCGCCAGGAATGACGCCACGGCGGAGGAAGACATCCGCCGTCACATGCGCGAGGAAGGCCATGATCCGGACGAAGCCATCCGCGACGAAGCCATCATCTCGCCTGCGGTGATCCGCAAGCGGCTCGGCATGTCGCAGCGGCAGTTCGCGACGGCCATCCATGTGCCCGTCGCGACGCTGCAGAACTGGGAACAGGGCCGCACGCCGATGGACCCGAGCGCGCGGGCGCTGATGACGATCCTGGCCCGCGAGCCGCAAGTGGCGTTGCGTGCGCTCGGGCACAAACGGGCGGCCTGATCGCATTTGGCACCAGTGCCATGCGTGGGCAGCTACGCGCCGTCACGGGCCGGCAAAGGAAGTAAGCAGATTTCAACACGGAGAAGCAGGGAGGCCACGGAGGGCCACGGAGAAGGCGTTCATGCGCTGTCGGGTCAACTGCTCGGGGGCATGCTTCGCGCTGGGATGAATTGCCTTCCGGCGCGAAGCGCCAAGAAATTTCTGCTCCGTGGCCCTCCGTGGCCCTCCGTGGCCCTCCGTGGTCCTCCCTGCTTCTCCGTGTTAAAATCCCTACTTGCTTCGCTGACCAAATACCCCAGCCTTGAGGACGTGCTGCTCGTCGATTTCTTCACACGCTCCCAAGCGGGAATCCTGGGCCGCAAGGCATGTCGCGGTGCCTCTGGGTGCCCGCTTGCGCGGGAATGACGACGGGGGGAGGGAAAGCTGCGCCAAAGATTTGCCCACCACCCCCCGCCTCCAATACGCTTCGCCCCCACAAGGGAGACACCACATGGACCGCGACCTCGATGCCCTGCTCGGCTTCGCGCCGGATTACGATGCGCCGATCCCCTATATGCAGCGCACGCGCGACTACTACCGGGCGATCGGCTACACCACGCCCTATCGCTGGGCGCACCACATCGAGGCGCCGTTCCACCCGCTGAAAAAGCCGCTCGCCCAGTCACGCGTGACCATCGTCACCACGGCGGCACCGTACCGGCCGGACAAGGGCGACCAGGGACCCGGCGCGGCATACAACGGCGGCGCGAAGTTCTACCAGGTCTACTCCGGCGACACGTCGCAACAGCACGACCTCCGCATCTCGCATATCGGCTACGACCGCGTGCACACCAGCGCCGAGGACAGCGGCACCTGGTTCCCGCTGCCGCAACTGCTCCGGCTGCGCGACCAGGGCCGCATCGGCGCGGTGGCCGCGCGCTTCCATGGCGCGCCCACCAACCGCAGCCATCGCGTCACGGTCGAAACCGACGCCCCGGAAATTCTCCGACGTTGCCGGGAAGACGGCACCGACGTCGCGATCGTGGTGCCGAACTGCCCGGTCTGCCACCAGACATGCAGCCTCGTCGCGCGCCACCTGGAGGCCAACGGCATCGCCACCGTGGTCATGGGCTGCGCCAAGGACATCGTCGAACACGCCGCCGTGCCGCGCTTCCTGTTCAGCGACTTCCCGCTCGGCAACAGCGCCGGCAAGCCGCACGACCCGGCGTCGCAGGCGCTGACGCTGGAGCTCGCGCTGCGCGTGCTGGAGTCCGCACCTGGGCCGCGCACCACGATGCAGTCGCCGCTGCGCTGGGCCGACGATGCGTCGTGGAAGCTCGACTACCTGAACCTCGATCGCATTCCGCCCGAGGAGCTGGCCCGTCGCCGCCGCGAGTTCGACGAGCAGAAGGCGGCGGCGCGGACCATCCGCGAAGCGGGGGAGGGTCGGGGAGGGGGTGCATGACCCGTCCCTTCACCGGCGTCCGCGTGCTGGACTTCACCCAGGTCCTCGCGGGGCCCTACGGCAGCTACCAGCTCGCGCTGCTCGGCGCCGACGTGATCAAGGTGGAGCGGCGCGAGGGCGAGGACATGCGCCGCACGCCGCTGTCGCGCGAATGGGCCGACCGCGGCATGGCGCCCTCGTGGCTCGCGATCAACGGCAACAAGCGCAGCCTCACGCTCGATCTGCAGAAACCGGCCGCCATCGACATCGTGATGCGGCTCGCCGCCAAGGCCGACGTGGTGATGGAGAATTTCCGGCCCGGCGTGATGGACCGCCTGGGCATCGGCTACGACGCACTGCGCGCCATCAACCCGCGCGTGATCTACTGCACGGTCTCCGGCTTCGGCTCCACCGGACCCTACCGCAACGAGGCCGGCTACGACGGCAAGATCCAGGCGCTGTCCGGCATCATGTCGCTCACCGGGCACAAGGAGATGGGCCCGACCCGCGCGGGCTTCGCGGTGTGCGACGTGCTGTCCGGCATGACCGCCGCCTTCGCCGTCTCGTCCGCACTGTTCCAACGCACGCACACCGACCAAGGCCAGTTCATCGATGTTTCGATGCTGGAGGCGAGCCTGAGCTTCCTCTCCACCCAGGTGGCCGACTTCACCGTGGCGGGCCATCGGCAGGAGCAGTTCGGCAACCAGGCGATCAGCCGCAAGGTCACCGCCAACCTGTTCCGCGCCAAGGACAGTTTCCTCCTCCTGGCGGTGAACAACGACCGGCAATACGACGCCTTGATGAAAGCACTCGGCCGCGCCGACGTGCTGGACGATCCACGGTTCGCCGACTGGTTCCTGCGCAAGGAGAACGAGCAGGCGCTGCGTGCGATCATCGAGGCGGCGCTGGCGAGCGACGACGCGAAGACCTGGGAGAAGCGGCTGAACGACGCCGGCGCGCCCTGCGCCAGCATCTGGCGGATCGAGGAGATCATCGACCATCCGCAGATCGTCGCGCGCAACGTGATGCAGACGGTGGAGACCGACTACGGCCCGCTCCGCCTGATGGGCTCCGGGTTCCAGCTCGCCCATGGCGGCGGCCAACTCGACCATGCGCCCCCGCCGCTCGGCGCGCATACCGACGCGGTGCTGCAGGAGGCGGGCTACACGACGGAAGAAGTGGCGGCACTGCGTCGCGAGGCGGTTGTCTGACGCCTACACCGCCTCGAGTGGCGCGTGCAGCCGCGTGCCCTTGCAGATGATGCCGCCACGGTTGCCGACCTCCACGCTGCCGTAGCGTTCGGCATACGCCGGCGGCAATGGACGGGCGCCCGGCGCGGCAAGCCATAGCCGGAGCAAATGGCGCTTGCGCTCCGGCTCCGGCCAGTCCTCGAAGGCGGTGCGGTCGTGCAGCACCGTGTGGTTGTGCACGAACTGCATGTCGCCCGGGCGAAATTCCATGTCGAGCCGCAGTTCGGCGTCCTCGGCGAGCGCATCGAAATAGTCGAGCGCCGCGATATCCTCGGCGCTCAGCCGCGGCGCTTCGGGGAACCGTTGCGACGAACGGACGTAGTGCGGCGCGTAGATCGCCGACAGAAAGCCACGGTGGTCGTTGTATACCGGTGTCTCGAACCAGGGACGCTTGCCTTCCGGCACCTCGCCGCGCCGGTCGGTCGGCATCGGTTGGAACAGGCGCCACGCCAGGTCGGGACGCCGCGTCGCCATGACATTGTAGATCGTCATGGAGCTCACCAGCGACGACAGCCCGCCCGACTTCGCCGTCTTCAGGCAGAGCAGGGCGACGATGTCGCACGAGTCGGTGTGGAAGTTCTGCCGCTCGGTGGTCTGGTAGATCCGCACGTTCGGATCCTTCGACGACAGGCCGAGATCGCGCACATGCCCGAGCACGTGGCCCTTGGCATTCTGTGACCGCGCATTGCCGAAATACGTGCCGATGCCCCAATAGGCGGTGGCGCTTTCGGCGATCGGCCGGCCCTCGACCGGCAATCCGCGGATCAGCACGAAGCCCCTGCCGTTCAGCACCTCCTCGCGCAGCCTGTCCATGACGGGACCAAGGGTCGGCAACCGGAAGTCGGCACGCCTGATCTCCGCAATGTCGAGGCCACGGGCGCGAATGTCGGCAGTCGCCGTCCCGATTTCGGCGATCTCCGCAGCCGACAGCCGATGGATCCATTCCTCTGGTCGCTTCGCCAGATCGGCGCCGATCCATGCCGACGGGCCTTCGATCCGCGGCCGGAGCGTGTCCTGCTTCATCAACGCCTCCGTGTAATCTCAGACCGGTCTGTCGCCACAGATCTGCGTGCGGTGCATCACCCGGCGATAGCTGTCATCGAAGTCGTCGCGCCGGTGCAGGACGCAACGATTGTCCCAGACCACCACATCGCCCTCGCGCCACACCTGGGTCCAGCAGAGCGCCGGCTGCGTTGCGTGCGCCCAGAGCTGATCGAGCAGCGCTTCGCTGTCGGCGAGCGGCAGGCCGACCACATAGGCGGCACGCCGGCGGCCGAGGAACAGGCATTTTCGACGTGTCACCGGATGCGTGCGCACGATCGGATGCCGCGCGCCGACCGTCTGGGACGGGTCGGCAACGTCGGTGAAGCCGCGGCGCAACTCGCCGACGCTGTTGCGCGACGCGTCGTGAATGCAGATGAGGCCGACGATAAGCTGCTTCGTCGCGTCGTCCAGCGTCTCATACGCCGCATACATGTTGGCGAACGACGTGTTGCCCCCCTCGGGCGGCACCTCGATGCCGTAGAGCACGCTCGCCATCGGCGGAACGTCGTTGTACGACATGTCGGTGTGCCAGTGCGCCTCGTAGTTGCCGAGCCCGCCGACCGGCTTTCCGTCGACCTTCACGTTCGAGATGATGTTGACGTAGTCGCGAGCCTCCGGCGCGATGGATAGGCGCGGATCATCATTCGCCAGCACGTTGGCGGTACGGATCGGCACGCGGTCGAGCTGTCCGAACCGACGGCTGAAGTCCATCAGTTCGCGGTCGGTGAGACTCTGGCCGCGGAAGCGCAGCACGAGGTGATCGTGCCAGGCTCGTTCGATCGCGGCGAAACTCGCATCGTCGAGCGCTGCCAGGTTCACGCCAGCCACATCGGCGCCGATCGTCGGTCCGAGCGGACGGACTTCAAGCCGGATGTTGTCGGACATCGCTCCTCCTGAACCGGTTCGCCCGGATGCTGGGCCGCCAGGATCATGCCACGGTGCGCCTCATGCAAGACGGACCTGGCGCCCCTCGATCCGGATGCGCCCCGCCCGTCGCATCGCCGACAGAGCGCGATAGGTGGCCTCCCGCGTCAGGCCGATCTCCTCCGCGACCTGAATCCAGGTGCGATCGAGTTCGACGCTGGGCGGGTTGCCACGAGCCTTGAGGCGGAGCCACGCCAGCAGCCGCTGATCCGCGGCGCGTATGTTGCGAATTTCCAGCCGGGCCCGCAGGTCTCGCACCTGGCCCGCCATCACACGCGCTAGCTTCAGCACCTCCGCGGCGTCGCGCTGCACATCCCGCAGCAGATCGCGCTTGCGGA
This sequence comes from Acetobacteraceae bacterium, assembly GCA_041487355.1. Lineage (GTDB taxonomy): Bacteria > Pseudomonadota > Alphaproteobacteria > Acetobacterales > Acetobacteraceae > JAMXLO01. The sequence goes on from JBGPND010000168.1 coordinate 7,143, forward strand.
TCACGGTAACCCGCGAGGGCGCCTGGGCGATGGCATCACAGTGGTACACATCGGCGAACAGGGCTGCTTCGGCAAACGTCTCGCCGGGCCTCGCCACATGCATCACGACCGAGGCGCCGTCTTCCGTGTGGCGCAGCAAGTGTACCCGGCCGCTCTCCAGACGAAAGATTGCCGCGGCCGGGTCGCCCTGACGGAACAGCACCTCGCTCGCTTCGAGGCGGCGAAGGCGCGCCCTGGCGTTCGGCTGCTGGCCTGGATCGGCGTTCATTCCGCGTTACCCCGTATGATCGAGATCATATGGGGTGGTGCCGCCCTCGGCCTAGTATCGCGTCGATATCCCGCAAGGAGGTCAGCTATGAGGTGGGTAATCCTGACAGTGCTCGCGGTATCGCTGGCGGGTACTGCGGCGTCCGGGCAGAGCATCGACCACCGAGCGCAGATGCAGCAGATGCACGAGAACATGCCGATGCATGACCGGATGCAGGGGGCCATGCCGATGCACCGGAACGGCATGCCCGCCTCGACCGGCGCGCTGCCGACGCTGCCGGGCCAGGACGCGTTCGGTGCGGTGCAGGAAATCGTCGGCATCCTGCAAGCCGATCCCGCTACCGACTGGTCGAAAGTGAACCTCGACGCACTGCGCGAGCACCTGATCGACATGAACGAGGTCGCGATGCACGCCGCCGCAGCCGTCGAGCGCATCGATGGCGGCATCCGCATCGCCGTTACCGGCACTGGTCGGACCCTGGTGGCCATCCAGCGCATGCTGCCGGAACACGCACGAGAGATGAATGGCAAGAGCGGCTGGGTCATGCAAGCGGAACCGCGGCCGGATGGCATGACGCTCACCGTCACCGCCGCCGATCCGAAACAGACGACAATCATCCGCGGCCTGGGCTTCATCGGCGTGATGGCGAGCGGCGCTCACCACCAGATGCATCATCTCATGATGGCGAAAGGCGAGATGTAGTCGCGTTGTCGGCAGTTGAATCCGCTGCGTAGGGCGCCTCCGCCTCGATCCGTCCGTCGCGCAACCGGACCAGGCGATCGAAGTGGCCGAAGATCTTTTCGTCGTGCGTGACGACGAGGATCGCTGCTTCATGGTCAGTGGCGACCCGGCGCAGCAGGTCCATCACCACCGCAGCCCGCTGCGAGTCGAGCGCGGCGGTTGGCTCGTCGGCGAGGATGATGCGCGGACTGTTGGCGAGCGCCCGGGCGATCGCCACGCGCTGCGCCTCGCCGCCGGAAAGCTGCCCAGGCATTGCGTGTCTTCGATGGCCGACATCGAGATAATCGAGTAGCGCGGCTGTCCGTTGGCGGGCGAGGCGCGCCGGTGTGCCGAACAGTTCCATCGCCTCGACGACGTTCTCCGTGCTGTCGAGGAACGGCAGCAGGTTGTGGAACTGGAAGATGAAGCCGATCTTCTCCAGCCGCAGCCGGCGCAGATCGCGACGCAGCCAGCCACCGTCGTAGACCGGCTCGCCGTCCAACCGCATCCATCCGGCGGACGGCTCGGTGATGCAGCCCACCACATTGAGCAGGGTGCTCTTGCCGGAGCCGCTTGGGCCGAGTAGGCCGACAATCTCGCCTGCACGCACATCGAGGTCGATATCGACCAGCGCATCGACCCGCGTCGGCCCGCTGCCGAAGTGCTTGCTGATCCGGTGCAGCTCGACCCGAAGCGGCAGCTCCGACGGCATGGCGCTAGCCCGCCAGCGCCTTGATCGCATCCACCTTCAGCGCAGTGCGCACGCCGAGGACGGAGGCGAGCAGGCAGACGACCAGCACCACGGCGAACACCACGCCGACGTCGCGCGGTTCAAGCATCACGCGGCGAGGGAAGTGGTCCTTGACGGCGACGATCAGTCCGAGGCCGAACAGGAAGGCCGCGACGCCGAGCACCATTGCCTGCTGCAGGATCAGCCCGACGATCACGCGGTCCGGCGCGCCGATCAGCTTCAGCGTCGCGATCGCGCGCAGCTTGTCCATGGTCAGCGTGTAGATGATCAGTGCCAGGATCACCGCCGAAACGGTGATCAGGATCGCCATGAACATGCCAAGCTGGCGCTGCATCTTGTCGATGACGAACTCGGTCAGGAAGCTTTCCTGCTCCACTTGGGACACCGCCGCCAGATGCTTCCAGCGCTCGATCTCGGCGGCGACCGTGGCAGCGGCTACGCCAGGTGCAAGTCGGACCAATACCGCGTTGATGTCGCCGGTCTGTGGCGGCGGCCGCCCGGCGGCCTGCTCGCGCCGCTCCAGCGCCGGCGGCAGGGCGAACTGCAGCGACTGCGCATCGGGCAGCGTGACCCAGGCCACCGGGTCGCCTGACGAGGTCACCATGCTGCTTGTCAGGCCCACAACGGTGTACGGCTGACGCAACGGACCCAGCGGAACCTGCTGGCCGAGTGTCAGGCCGGAGGAGACATCGGCCACAACCTGAAAGTGGCTCGCGGTGATGTCGGCACCGGCGGCCAACCGTTGCGGGCCGCCAGGCCGACCCGGCTCGTAGCCCTGGATGAACATGCGCAGCGGCTTGCCGTCCGCCACGGTCTGCACCGTTTGGAACGTCACCGCGCCGGTTGCCGCCACGCCAGGGATGCGGCGCACCAGGTCGCGCGTATCGCGTGGTATGCGCGACGGTTCAGCGAACGGCCCGTGTGTGCGTGGCTGCACGACCCAAAGATCGGGACTGGCCGCGCGCGGCAGACGGAGGGCATCGTCGAGGGCGCCCTCGTAGATGCCGGTCATCGAGATGACCACGCCGAACAACAGGCCGAGACCGAGCGCAGTCAGCGCGAAGCGCAGCGAATTGTGCCGTACGTCGCGCAGCGCAAGGTTCATTTCGACGCCGTCTCCGCAATCACCGCAGCACGCCCGACGCGTACCCCCGAGGCCGGCGAGACCACGACCTGGGTGCCCTCCGGCAGCCGGTCGATGATCGGCAGCCGCCCATCGAGCAACGGGGCACCGACTGTCACATCGCGTCGCGCAAGCCTTGCGTCCTCGATCGTCCAGACCGTGCCGTGGCCATCGCGGAGCCCGCTTACCGCGGTCTGCGGGACAAGCACCGCGCGGTCGAGGCTGCCGGTCGTGATCACGACCTCCGCCTGCTCAGCCAGATGGATATCCCGCGGAATGTTGTCGAAGGCGACTTCGACCAGCCTCTCCTCGTTGACCGCATCGCTCTGGATCTCGATCCGCGCCACATGGCCGGGATAGTGCCGGCCTGGCTCGGAGCGCAGCGTGATCTCCGCGGGCTGGCCCAGCGCGATACCACCGGCCAGGCGCTCGTCCACGTAGCCAAGCACCCAGATGGTCGCCGGATCAATCAGCGTGAATACCACCTGTCCCGGCAATGGCATGGCGCCGAGCTGGAGGTTGCGGGCCACGACCAGCGCATCGTACGGCGCGCGCAGCGTGTAGTTGTCGAGCGTTGCCTGCGCGTACGTCACCTGCGCCTCGGCGGCAGTCAGGGCCGCTTCGGCGACATCGACCCCAGCGCGTGCGATGCCCAGATTGGCCACGGCAGTCAGCTCGGCCGTCCTGGTGGTCTGGGCCTCCTCCACCGAGGCATGGCCGCTTTTCGCCAGTTCGCTACGGCGCCCCGCCACCGCGGTCGCGTTCGCCCGGTTGGCCTCGCCCGCCGCCACGTCGGCATGCGCCTTGACCAGGCTCGCCCGGGCCTGGAGCACACCCGCGTTGGCCTGGCCGAGCTGTGCCGCAACCTCGCGTGCATCGAGCCGGGCCAGTACGCTACCGGCTGACACGCGGTCGCCGGAATCAGCGTTCAGGGCGACCAGCACGCCGGCCACCTTGAAGCCGACATTGGACTGCACGCGCGCGCCAACGGTGCCGAGGCCGAACACCTGCACCGGCACGTCGGTGCCGACAGAAGCGACCTCCACCGTCACAGGACGCAAGAGGACACGCCAGCCGACGAACCCGGCCAGTGCGGCAAGCAATGCGATCAGCGCCGCCAGGGCGAGCGCCCGGCGCGATGGCCCCGAGGGTGGCTGTGCACCATGCGCAGTCGGTATCCGCACCGGGATCGGCATCTCGATGCGTGGGCGGGGCTCTTCGAGACGCATCACCGCCATGTCGGCCTACCTCCACAACCGGCAGCACGCATCTGGGACCTGCGCGCCACTGCGCGCATTGAGATAGATCAAGGCGCAATCCGGCCCGTCGACCGACAGTGCCGGCAGGACGCCATCGTGCAGCAGGCAACCACCAGGTCCGAGATCGCCCCGCCGGCGGGTGTGCGCCCAGAATTGCCCGTCGGTCTGTCCAGCGCCGAAGCAGCGCGGTTGCTGGCTGAATTCGGTCCGAACACTGTTTCGGAAGCGTCGCCGTCCCACTGGCGGGCTTTCCTGGCGAAGTTCTGGGCACCCATCCCCTGGATGCTCGAAGCCGCCGTGGTGCTGCAGCTCATGCTCGGCGCGCGCCTCGAGGCGGCCGTGATCGCCGCCCTGCTC
>JBGPND010000169.1:0-11604 GCA_041487355.1 Acetobacteraceae bacterium
CTTCCTCGACGTGCTGATCCGGTTCTGCCCGGTGCTGCGCAATATGGATGTGTTCGAGGAGCATGCCATCCGCACCACCGGCGATGCGGTGCAGGACCGCCGCCTGGCGGAGATCGGCGGCAAGGGGCTGTTCGCCAAGGAGATCCACGAGGCCCTGGCCGACGGCCGCATCGACTTCGCGGTGCACAGCCTGAAGGACCTCGAGACCGAGCTGCCGCCCGGTATCGTGCTCGCCTGCACGCTGAGGCGGGAGGATGCGCGTGACGCGCTGATCCTCGGCGAAGCCTGCGACGATGCCGATCCTGCCGATCCGTTCGCCTGCCTGCCTGCCGGCGCCGTCGTCGGCACCTCTTCCATCCGTCGACAGGCGCAATTGCTGCACGCCCGCCCCGATCTCGCGATCACCACTCTGCGCGGCAACGTGCAGACCCGGCTCGACAAGCTCGCCGCCGGTGCCTGCACTGCCTCGCTGCTCGCCTATGCCGGACTGAAGCGGCTCGGCCTGGCCGAGCGGGCGTCTGTGGTGCTGGATCCCGATGCGATGGTGCCGGCCGCCGGCCAGGGCATCGTCGGCGTCACCGTGCGGGCCGACGACACCGAACTTCTCGAACTTCTCGCCGCCATCGAGGACCCCGAGGCGAAGGCGGTGTCGACCGCCGAACGCGCCATGCTGATGCGGCTCGACGGCTCGTGCCGCACGCCGATCGGCGGCCACGCGCGGCTGCTGCCGAATGGCGAGTTGCACCTGACCGGGCTGGTGGCACGCGGCGACGGCTCCTTCCTGCTGAAACGCAGCCTGCACGGCGCGGCCAGGGACGCCGAACGGATCGGCAGCGAACTGGGTGCCAGCCTGCGCGCCGACAGCCCGTGCGACATCTTTGCCTGAGGCCGGCCCGGGCGTCCTGATCACCCGGCCGGAACCGGGCGCCAGCGAGACCGCGGCGCGCGTGGCCGCGTTGGGATTACGACCCGTCGTCGCGCCGGTGCTGGAAATCCGTATTCTACCGTGCCGCCTGCCGCCGGCCGGGCGCCTGCAAGCCATTCTTACCGCCAGCGGCAATGCCATCCCGGCACTGCCGGCGAGCCATCATCACCTGCCATTGCTAGCCGTCGGCGAGACGACGGCATTGCGCGCCCGCGCGGCCGGGTTTGCCCGGGTCAGCAGTGCCGACGGCGATGCCAGCGCGCTTGCGGCGCTGGCGGGGCAAAGCTGCGACAGGACGGCCGCGCCGCTGCTGCTCGCCACCGGTCGCAGCCAGGGCGAGGCGCTCGCCGCCGATCTGCGGGCGCGCGGCTTCCGGGTGTTTCGGCGGGCGGTCTACGCGGCGATACCCGTTCCGGTCCTGCCCGCAGCGGCGCGTCAGGCCCTGGCGGCCGGGGACGTCACCGCAGCGCTGTTCTTCTCCGCCGAGAGCGCGCGCCATTGCGTGCGGTTGGTCCAGCGCGCACGACTGCATGAGGCGGTCCGCACCGTGGACGCGCTGGCTATCGGCCAGCCCGCCGCCGTGGCATTACAGGCGCTGCCATGGCGCCGCATCCGCGTCGCCGCACGGCCTACCCAGGATGCCATGCTGGCGCTGCTGCGATGACCGAACCTCCTGCCCTACCGCCGCCGGAGACACCTGACGAACCTGCTCCGCAGCCGCCGCCGCACCAAGCTGCGAGGCATGACCTGCTTCCCTGGCTCTCCGGCGCGGGCTTTCTGGTTCTGGCAGCGGCGCTCGTCTGGGTGTGGCTGCATCCCGTCAGCCAGCCGCCGGCCACCGCGCAGTCCGATGCCCAGGCGCAGCAACTCGCCGCGCTGGAAACGCGGATGTCCCGGCTGGAGCAGAGACCCGTGCCGCAGATGCCGGATCTGGGCCCGCTGACGGCGCGGGTGGGCGCTTTGGAGCAGCGTCCGGCCGCCACACCCGCGCCGTCCGGGCAGGCCCCCGACCTCGCTCCGTTGACGGCACGCGTGGCTGCGCTGGAGCAACGCCAGGATCCCAACCTCGCGCCGCTCGAAGCGCGTATCGCCGCGCTCGATGCAAAGCAGCCGACCGACAGCCAGTTGGCTGGGCGGATCGATGCTCTCTCGGCGCGGGCCGAGTCTCTCGAAACCGCCCAGCGCGCGGTGCAGTCCGATCTGGCGCGCCGACTCGACGCGGACGAGGCACGCCTCGCGACGATCGAGCACAGTGCGAGCCAGATCTCTGCGCTGGCCGACCGGGCGGGTCGCGTCGCCCGGGTCCAGGCAGCCCAACTGGCTCTGGACGCCGGGCAGAAGCTCGGTGACATCCCAGGGGCGCCGCCGGCACTCGCCCGCTTCGGAAATACCGCCCCGCCGACCGAGGCCGGGTTGCGGCTGGCCTTTCCGCAGGCTGCGCGCGACGCGCTCGCCGCCGCCCGTCCCACCACCGACGGCAGGCCGCTGCTCGGCCGCCTCTGGGCCGAGGCGCAGGACCTCGTCACCGTCCGGCAGGGCGACCGCGTCCTGGTCGGCGATCCTGCTGCCGGTGTGCTCGATCGGGCTCGCGCCGCCCTCGATGCGGGCGATCTCGCCGGAGCGGTCGCCGCGGTCGCCGCATTGACCGGCGCCCCGGCGCAGGCGATGGCCAGCTGGCTCGCCGAGGCGCGTGCGCTGCTCGAGGCGCGGGCGGCGCTCGCCGAATGGGCCGCGCACGCCTGATGCTTCGCGTCCTGCTCGTTCTGCTGGTCGGCGGCGTGGTGCTCGCCCTTGCATGGGCGCTGGCCGGCCTGCCCGGGCACGTCACCGCGCAAATCGGCGACACGACCTTCGAGGCCGCGACACCGGTGGTGGCGCTCGGCCTGCTGCTGCTGTTCGCCGTGGTCTACGTGGCATTACGCCTGCTCGGCGCCGCGATCCGCCTGCCGCGCACGCTGGCGGCCAGGCGGGCGGCACATCGCCGGCGCGGGGGCGATGCCGCGGTAACCCGCACGCTGCTGGCGCTTGCCGCCGGCGATCGGAGCGACGCGCGCCGCGAGGCCAGTCGCGCCCGGCGCCTGCTGGGCGACACGCCGCAGACCCTGCTGCTGGCCGCCGAGGCAGGCCGGCTTGCCGGCCGCGACGATGAGGCGGAGACCGCATTCCGTGCCCTGGCGGCGCGTCAGGATGGGGCGTTCCTCGGCCTGCGCGGCCTGCTGCGGCAGGCCATCGAGCGCGAGGACTGGGCCGAGGCCGCCGCACTGGCGCGCCAGGCGGAGACGGTGCAGCCGGGTGCGGCCTGGCTGCGCCACGAGCGTGCCCGGCTGGCGGTGCGGGCCGGCAACTGGTCCGACGCGCTGGCGCTGGCCGACGCCGATGCGCCCAAGGCCGCGCTGGCCGCCGCGGCTGCGGAGGCCGAACCCGATGCGTCCCGCGCGTTGCGACTGGCGAAACAGGCCTGGCAGGACGATCCCTCGCTGCCGAGCGCGGCGCTGGCCTATGCGAGCCGGTTGCGCGCGGCGGGGCGCGAGAGCCGGGCCCTTACCGCGATCCGGCATAGCTGGAGCATCGCACCGCATCCCGACCTTGCCGCGTTTGCCCTGGCGCCGGTCGAGGACGCGCTGGGGCGGATGCAGGCCGCCCAGCGCCTGACCGAGGCCAATCCCGAGCATGCCGAAAGCCGCCTGCTGCTTGCCCGCACGGCACTGGAAGCCGGACTGACCGGCGAGGCACGCCGCCACGCCGACGCCGCCCACGCCGCCGGCCTCAACCAGCGCCGGCTGTGGCTGTTGCTCGCGGAGATCGAGGAGGCGGAGGGCGGTGACACCGAGGCGGGCCGGCTGGCCCAGCGCGATGCGCTGCGGCATGCCGCGACCGCCGATCCCGATCCGCAGTGGCGTTGCAGCGCCTGCCATACCGCGCACGCGTCATGGCATCCGACCTGCCCGGACTGTTTCGCGGTCGGCAGCCTGGGCTGGAGCACGGGCCTGATCGCCGCTCCTCTTGTCCAAGGTCTGCCAACGGCGACCCTGCTGCCCTGAGGCTTCGGTAGGCGATCTACCGGTCGCGTCGTCCCTCGTCCGGCGCGCGGGCTTCTTCCAGTGGCTCGGGCGCCGGCTGGCGGCATGGGGCAAGCGCCAGATAGGGTTTCGGATCGACCGCATGGCCCTCGACCCGCACCTCGAAATGCACGTGCGGGCCATGCGCTCGCCCGGTCATGCCGACCCGGCCGATCACCGCGCCCGCCGCCACCGGGGCGCCGGGCACGATGCCAGGCGCGAACTCCGACATGTGGGCATAGCGGGTGATCAGGCCGTCGGTGTGGCGGATGTCCACGATATTGCCATAGGCGAAATACCAGCCGGCATAGATCACGGAACCGCCCGCGGCGGCGCGGATCGGCGAGCCATAAGCCGCCATGAGGTCGATGCCGGTATGGCCATGGCCGAAGCCGCGGGAGATTTCCCTGAGCTGCTGGGGCGGCATGAGCATGCCGCTACACGCAGAGTCCCCCCTCGGGCCCCCATGGGCGGGAAAGGCGAGGCACAGTCCAAGGAGGAGGGCTGCCGCACGCATCCAAGCAGGTAACAGGAAGTTGACCGGGGAGTCGAGTCAGCCTCAGTCGAGGTCCGAATAGTGCCGCGTCGGAGGCGCGGCAGAAGCGGCCGCTTTGCCATGCGCGACGACGACCTGTATCGGCCCCGCGGCATGCGGTTCGGCTACGCTCATCGTCAGCCCTGCACCGCCCCGTCCAACGGGCGGTGGGCGGCGGCACATGCGCGGTAGTTGGCGTCCAGCTCCGGTGCCATCAGGCGGAGCGCGGCGAGGCGACGTGCCACGTCGCGCACCTAGCGCACCTCACCCGGGGCGAGCGCGCGGCCGAGCAGGGGCTGCTCGCGGTAGGACAGAAATTTCTTCAGCACCTGATAGCCGCCGATGGTGAAGCTCCACACCGTCTCGGGGATGTTCCGCCAATAGGCATCCGCATTGAGGAACACGTCGTGCGTGCGGGCGCCAAGCAGCGCGGCTTCTGCCTGGACGGGCGCTTCGTCGGGGGCGTAGTCGCGCGAGACGATCCGTCCGCGGCCCGGCATCACCGCCCCGCCCTTACCGGAATGGCCCCAGCCGGCGGTGAGCGTGCGGTCCGCCTCTGTCATCGCGCCGCCGCCGCGCTTGGTCGGCACAGCGATGACCGCGAGCGCGGGCTGGATCGCACCGACGGTGACGCCCGGAACCGGCGTGTCGGGGTCCAGCAGGGCGGCGACGCGGGCGCCGAGTGCCGCGGAGGCGCGCAATAGAGCGGCGTTGTCCGGCAGCGGCACGCGCGGCCAGTCCTGGCGGATGCCGTCCGCGTTCTCCGCGAGCCAGGCGGGCGCGTAGCCGATGGCGAGCGCGTGGTGCCAGGGGAGTGCGGCGATGTCGCGGTCTTTGTCGGGGTCAGGCAGGCCGAGCGCGGCGAGCCATGCGCGGGCGGCAGCGGAGAGGTTGGCCTTGTCGGGATCCGCGAGGACGGGCAGCGGATGGGCGTTGGGATCGAGAAGGTGATCGCCGGGAAGCAAGGGCGTCCAGAAGATTGGCAACCCCTCCTCCGGTCGCCGGGAACGGAGACGCATCACAACAAACCCGTTTCCCGGAAATGCGCGCGCCGCAAGTTCGGGTCGAGACCTGTTCCACATCGGTTGGAAGTTCGTGTGATACGCCCATCTGACCTCGAACGGATACAGCACGACGCGACACAACCTCTCCTCTGAGAACGACTCCCCACGAAGCAAGCGCGTGCGGGCATCGGACGCCTTGAATTCGGCCATGTCCTCCACTGGCCCAATGCCCGCGGCCTTCAATTCAGCGAACGGTATTTGCGGATCGAAATATCGTCGCATCAGATCCGCGATCTCCGCCCGGTCCAGCGAGAGAAGAGCACCGCGGCGCTTCTCCACCACGCCGCTGAACGGTGCGAGACCGGAAATCTCCGGCAGCGCCGGCCATGACCCATAATCGATCGCCACTGCAACCGGCCGGAGTGAAAATCGATTGGCAGCCGCGGGCGATGTCCGCGTGTATGCCGCGTCAAAATCGCCGGCATCGAGACTGCCAAGCAGTGCCGCGCGCTTCGCCGGCCCCTACAGATCGCGATAGAGCACCCGTCCGCCCACACCGGCATCGCGCTTCACCAGCAGCGCCACCGCCGTGCCGACCTGGATGCCTTCACGGTTGGTCTCGGTACTGAACACCGACGGATCGGGGCTGCCATCCGGCGCAACCTTGCCGGTCTCGAATTTCGATCCGTTCAGATTGTCCACCCAGATGCGGTCGAACTCCGTCAGCAACCGCCTGCGCATCACCACATAGGACAGGTACCGCAACCACGAATGGTTGCTGATGAAACAAACAACGCCACGGCCGGTGCCCTCGGCGATCCGCCGCTCCGCCACCCGGAAGAACCGCACGTAGAGATCATCCAGGTTGAACTTGCGGATGCCCCAGTCCCGCTGCAGCCCTTCCTTGTAGGGCTCGACCAGCCCCGACTCCTCGGCGGGCGAGGTGCCGGCGAAGGCGTTGTACGGCGGGTTGCCAAGCACCACCAGGATCGGCCGCTCTTGCTTCACCCGCGCCGCCTCGTCCCGCTCCTCGGCGAGCGGCGGGTAGGTATAGCGCAGCCCGCGCTGCGCCGCCCAGCCGGTGAGTGCATTGGTCAAATAGACTGCCGCGCGTTCGTCCGTGCCAAGCGGCACGCCGGCGGCGCGCAGCGCGTGACCCACCTGCCAATGCGCGATCACGTAAGGCGCCGGCATGATTTCGAACCCGGCGACGCGCGTCATCGCCGCCTGCTTCAGATCCTCCGCCGTCAATGCGTCCTCGCCCTTGGCGCGCAAGGTGCGCGCGATCCGGGCCAGCAACTCGACCAGGTAGGAGCCGGTGCCGCAGCACGGGTCGAGAATCCACACTGAAGGATCGGCCAGCCCGTCCGCCACGCCGAGTTCGCTGCGCAGCACCTGGTCGACCCGCTCGACCATGTAGCGGACGATCTCGCGCGGCGTGTACCAGACCCCAAGCTGCTTCCGCAGCTCGGGATCGAAGGCGGCCAGGAACGGTTCGTAGAAATAACGGTCGGCATCCGCCTCCTGGAAACGGGTGAAGAAAGCGTCGCGGTCTACCCGGTTGAGCGCCGCCGCCGCCCAGGACAGCGGCTCCTCCAGCCCGAGCGGCTTGAGGTATTGCGGCGTGGCGATGCGCTGGAACAGCGTATCGACGAAGGGTACGTGCAGGCTCCAGCCGGCGGCGCGCCAATCGAAGTTCGCCTGGCCATCGCGCGCCACCTCGACCCAGGCGCTGAACAGACCGTAGAACAGCGTCTGCACCAAGGTGCTGCGGAACAGGTGCTCGCCCTTCGGTCCTTCAAACTTGAGTCCCAGCGCCTCCTGCAACGCGTTCCGCAGCTCGGCGAAGGCGGGAAGGTTTGCCTGTTCCTCCACCCGTGCGAGGGCATCGCGCGCGTATGAAGCGAGAAAGAAGGCGACATCCTCGGGCCGGGCGAGCGGCGCCTGGTGCAACAGCACGCGCTCGAGAAACTCGGCAAAACGCGCCGCAAGCCCCGTCGGGCGGCGCGGGCTGCGCGCCAGGGCGAAAAAGGCAGCGGCATCGTTGCAATCGAAGCTGAAGCTTTCCCGCCGCTCAGGCTGGCCCTTTGCGTCACGGCCCAGCAGCACGAAGTCGCGGTAGTTGGTGACGAGCGCGAGGCCGTAGGCGGCGAGATAGCGGCGCACCTGGGCGCTGCCCGACTTGACCGACAGCTCCGCCGGAATGTCGTCCACTTCCACCACGCCACGCTCAGGGGCTCCAGCCTCCGGCCAATCCTCCGGGGCTTGCCCGCGCGCGACCACGAACAGGCCCATATCGGGAAAGCCCGAGCCCCGGTTGCGCAAGTTGGGCACACAGAACACGCGTGGCTTCAGTTGCTCGCCCGCCGCGTTCAGCGCCCCCGTCAGCGCGCCATAGTAGCTGATCTCGCCAGTGCCGGCGCGGGTGGCGCGGATGCGGGCGATTTCCTCCAGGTAGTCGGGCAGGATATTTTGCTTCACCACCCGCTATCCTGGCCGCGTGCGGGACAGTTTCGCAACCCGTTCCTGCCCCGCGATGAAAGCGCCGTGGAGGACCCAGGCCACCAGGGCACCCAGCACGGCCTGCTGCCGCCGTGCCACCACACGCCCTTGCCGAAAGCAATCCGGCAGCTTGTCGCTGCGTCGCCCACCCGCGGGAGAGGCCCCCTGACGGCGGCGGTGCGGTCCCGCTATACTGCTGTCATGCGCCGATTCGGACCCAGCCAGCCCGACCTGTTCGCCCCCGCCGCCGCGCCGCCCGTGGCGCCTCCAAGCGCGCCGCTCGACGAGCTCGCCGCGCTGCTCGCGCAGCTTCGCGCGGCCGAACGCCTGCCCTGGCCGGATGCCGCGGCGACGATGGCCGAGGAGCGGCGCGCCTTGGGCCTCGCGCGCCTCGCCGGGGCCGAGGGCGAGAGGCTCGCCGCGGCGATCCTGCAGGAGACCGAGCGCCTGTTCGCCGCCGCCGAGCAGGATGCCTAGTTCGGCCCCGCGTAGTGCCGTTCCCTGCGTACATGTCATTGCGAGGCGCAGGCGAAAGCCTGCCCCGGCGAAGGCCGGGGCAATCCCGAGCCAGAGCCTGCCCCCGGGCCTGACCCGGGGGTCGCTGCGCTTCTCGCAATGACAGAGGAACGCTAATTTAGCCCTGCATAGTGTCGCGTCGGTGGGATCTTGCCGTCGGCGGCGAGCATGTCGGCCGGGGTGCGATGAACCCCGCCATTGCATCGCGGCACGCCGAGATAGGGCGCGGGGTCCACCGGTTTGCCGGAAAGCAGCATCTCGAAATACACATGCATGCCGTAAGTCAGTCCGGAGTGACCGACGACGCCGAGTTTTTCACCCGCCGCGACTGCGGTTTTTCCCTGGGCCAGCGCTGGCGTGACCATGCCCAGATGGCTGTAGATGCCGACGAAGCCGTCGTGCTGCACCATCACTTCGAGCCCACCGGGACCCTTGTGCTGAATGCGGATCACCTTGCCTGGGGCCGTCGCATGCACCGGCGCGCCCGCCGGCGCCGGCATGTCCACGCCGTAGTGGTAGGTGCCCGCCAGCGGCCGGTTGGGCAGGATGCGCGGGCCGAACGGCGATGAGATGCACGCCGAACTGACCGGCGGCAGAAGTGTCGCTTCGGTCTTCGCCAGTGACGTCGCGTTGCCGGGCCGAGGCAGCAGCAACATGATGGCGAGTGCGAGCAAATGGCGTGACGGCATCTTTCCGAACAGCGGTGCAAGCGGATCAATCACCACCGCCACCGGCAAGTCGAGTCAGATGCGCGTGTCGCGGGACACGAGCCGGTGTACGGGTCGAAGTCGCTCATTCCGCAAAGCGCTTGATCGCAGCCGGATCGAAACTGAATCCCCAGCCGGGCCGGTCCGGCACGATCGCGTTACCCTGCGCGTCGAGTTCGATCCGCTCGCGATAGATCGTCTCGAACCACGGCATGTGCTCCAGGAAGTAGCCGCCCGGGAGCGACGCGAGCAGTGCCAGGCTCATCTCGGGGAACAGATGCGAGGCGCAGGGAATGTGGAACGCCTCGCACAGATGCCCGGCCTTGAGGAATTCGGTCGGCCCGCCCATGCGTTGCAGATCGGGCATCAGCACATCCGCCGAACGCGCCTCCAGCATCCGCAGTATGCCGCGATGCGTGTAGACGGTCTCGCCGGAGGCCAGCGGCGTGTCGAGTGCCGCGGCCACTTGCGCCTCGCCTTCATGGTCGTGGCAGATGACGGGCTCCTCGAACCAGGTGAGGTCCAGGTCCTCCATCATGCGGCCGATGCGGATCGCCTGCTTCACGCTCATCTGCTGGTTGGCATCGACCATCAGGGCGATGTCGGGACCCACCGCCTCGCGCACGGCGCGCACGCGATGGACCATCTTCTCCGGCTCGGTCGGTCCCACGCGCGTCTTCATGGCACGGAAGCCGCGTTCGACGAAGCCGCGCGCTTCCTTCTGCAGTTCGTCGATCGAGCTGCCCAGCCACAGACCGCCGCTGGCGTAGACCGGCACGGCCGGTCGGCACGCACCGATCAAGTGTGCGACGTTCAGGCCCGCCGCCTTGCCGCGCAGATCCCACAGCGCGTTGTCGATCGCGGCGAGGCCGACGATGGAGACACCCTCGTAGCCGAGGAAATTCAGCTCCTTCCAGGCGCGCGCATTCACGCTGCCGCCCAGGCGGGGATCGAGACCGATCACCAGGTCTTCGAGGTTGCGCACCATCTCGTGGATGACCGTGAGGCGGCGGTTGTTGATGGTCAGCACCAGCCCTTCGCCGGTCAGTCCTTCATCGGTATCGAGGAAGCTCAGCACGCAATCCGCGGAGCGGATCGCACCGAGGATGGCGGTCTGGATCGGCGGCCCGATCGGCAGATGCACGACCTGGGTGCGCAGGCGGGTGATCTTCATGGTGCGTTCCTTCAGGCGCGGTGGACGGTCGGTTCGGCGAGCTGGTAGCGGCGCAGCACATCCATGTCGGGATCGCGGCCAAGCCCTGGGCCGTCGGGCACCGTCACCTTGCCGTCCTTCGCGATCACCAGATCATGGAACGGACTTGCCTCCAGGTCGATGAACAGCCGCTCGAACGGCGCATCCGGTGCGATCGTGGCGTTGACATGCAGCGAGGCGAGGAAGCCCGGGCCGAAATAGGCATTGTGCGGCACCACTCGGACGCCGAACGCTTTCGCCAGCGCGGCGATCTCCAGCATCGCGGACGGCCCGCCGATCTTGATGACGCTCGGCTGCGCCACGTCGATCGCACCGGCTTCGAACTGGGCGTGGAAGTCATGCAGCCCAGCGGCGTTCTCGCCGGCGGCGATCGGGATGCCGCCCTCGCGCCGGACGCGCGCCAGGCCGGCGTGATCGCCCGGCGGCGAGACCGGTTCCTCCAGCCAGGTCAGGTCGCAGTCGCGCAGGCGGTGCGCCATGTCGATCGCCTGCCACACGGTCCAGGGGCAGTTCGTGTCGACCATCAGGCGGGCGTCCGGTCCGATCGCCTGCCGCGCGGCGCGCACCTCCGGCACGGTGATCTCGTGCAGTTTGATGTCGCGATAGCCGCGCGCGATGGCACGTTCGCAGGCCGACGCGACCATGCCGGCCTCGCCGTAGCGCAGCAGGCTGGCATAGCAGGTGAGTTGCGCGGTTGGCGTTGCGCCGAACAGCCGCCACAGCGGCAGGCCGGCCGCCTTGCCGGCGATGTCCCACAGCGCGATGTCGAGCGCCGACAGAGCGAACACATGCGCGCCGTTGCGGCCGAAACCGTGGAACGCCCTGGACAGGCGATGCCGCAGGCCACCGATGTCGCGCGCGTCCTGGCCAAGGATCACCGGCGCGAGCTGGGTGTCCATCACCGTCTTGGTGGTTGCGGCGGAGGCGTGGCCGAACGCTTCGCCCCAGCCTTCCAGTCCCTGGTCGGTGACGATGCGCAGCCATACCGTGTTCATCGACTGCCAGTTGAGGCCGCCGACCTGCGCGGGCTTGCCTCCCATGTCGAATGGGATGCGCGTCCAGTGCGTTTCGACCGCGGTGATCTTCATGGCGTTCCTCTCCTGGTTCGGCGCATCCTGCGCAGATCGGCGGCGCGAGGCCAGA
>JBGPND010000170.1:0-11503 GCA_041487355.1 Acetobacteraceae bacterium
GAGTAGGCTTTGCCTCGCTGCCAAAGCATGGACACCTCCGGTGATGGTCAACCGGAGGCCTACGAATCGTACATCGGGGGCGTTTCGGAACCCCCGCCAGCGCATGGCTGGGATTCCAGTCTGGATGGAAATGCTCTAGCCGCCGCGCCAGGCTTGCAGTTCGACGTCCTCCCAGGTCATGCCGAGCGGCCCCCCGTCGTGACTGTCAGATTCCTATTCCGAGCTGCACCGAGGTTGAGTCAGTTCCGCAGAGACGACGCGCTATGTAGAGCTAGCCTCTGACGCACACGCTTGGAGTATATGCCCCCACAGCAGATTTAGCTTGTCCAGATCGTAGCCACCTTTGTTGACGTTATCGAAAAATCGTTTTGTGTATTCTTCCTTCAAAACCAACTCACCCTGATACGCGCCACGTTCTTGGTTAAAGCTGGTCCAGCGTATCGCCGGAACCTCCTCCGGCCCGAAGGTCAAATCCAGAAAACACTCGATGGCGACGGCGCGGCCGTTCATATCTTCCGTCGAACTCCCGGACGGCCCCAGCGTCGTGAATCTGCTAAATTCCTCCAGATACGGCAATTTTATAACCCGCATGTTGCGAGGCATTTTCAGACTTTGCAGCCGCTGAAAGGCGGCATGACCGGCCGTATCGTTATCCAAGATGATGAGTATCTTGTTCTGCACCTTTATCGCAGCAAGGCCCTTGCAGAAATTGACTAGGCTCCCCGTGCCGGTAAACGGGTAGTTGTCTTTCATGTCCACAAAATCGAAGAAGTCCGAGACATCCGGTGCCACGATCGGCAGAGAAGCCTTCAAGATGGCGGAATCCGAAGAGCCTTCGGCGACGATCAGGAACCTGCTTTCGTCTGACAGCGGTTCAAATACTTCGTCATGCTCGACATATCCCCCTTCCACTACGTCATGAAAACCCCAAACCAAATCCCGGTCCAGATTATCCGCATTCTCACCTAGGAGCCGTAAGATCACATAAGCATCGAGGTTTTCAAAGAAGGTCGCATCGTCACGGGTAACGATGGATGAAAACTCGCCAGTAACTCGGTTGAATTCTGGGTCTTGCAAGATGTAGCGCGCAAACTCTCCAAGGTCGAAATCCGAGTCATATCCCTCATTGCGAACCTGATCGAGATTGGCAGCGCAAAGCGCTTTGCGGAATACGTCGAAGTCTATTGTGACTTTCAGATAGTAGTCCGGAACATGGCTCAGCGCAGTAGGATAAGCCTTCCTGCATCCATCAAGGCTGTACCCAAGCAGCTCAAGCCGTCCGATCACACGGTGGAGTTTCCTCACGTAGGCTGGTTGCTTTATGACCTCATTATCTGCGTAGAAATACTCCGCAAGGACGAGGTCCGTCTTGCTAAACAGTGGAGAGTGGTTGCGAAAAAAGAAATTCTTGCCCCAGTCCACTTCCAGACGCCCGAGGCGTAGAGTAATCATCGATCCCATGACAAACTTTCAGATGATGCTGAAGCGTTCATAGCCATCCCCCGAACTCGGCGTGAAGCGCCGGCGCTGGTAGCCGCCGGACTCCCCGGTGGACCTCCGGCCCGCGATGCATCGATAAAGCAAACCCGAACCTGCTCCAATCGCCGCGTGGTGCCCACGCCCCCAACATGCAACTCTCCCGCCCCAATCGCACGGGAGAAAGACCACATGCGCATCGTTGCCCTGGAAGAACACTACACCGTTCCCCGCATCGTCGCCGGCATCTCCCGAGACGCAATCGCCCGCCGCGGCTTTCCCGGCCCTGACTTCGTCTGGGCGCAGACCACCAAACGCAATGAACTCGCCGACCTCGGCGCCGCGCGGCTCGCGGACATGGACGCCAGCGGGATCACCCTGCAGGTGCTCTCGGTCGCCGGCCCGGGGGCCGACCTCGTGCCGGGCCAGCCGGGCATCGACCTGGCGCGCGCCTATAACGATGCGCTGGCCGAGGCCTGCGCCCGCCATCCGGACCGCTACCGCGGCTTCGCGCACCTGCCGATGCTCGCGCCCGAGGCGGCGGCGGACGAGCTGGAGCGCACGGTCAAGGAGCTCGGCTTCCACGGCGTGCTGGTGAACGGCGCCACCGACGGGCGCTTCCTCGACGACCCGGCGTTCGAGCCGATCCTCGCGCGGGCTGAAAAACTCGACCTGCCGATCTACCTCCACCCCGGCATCCCGACACAGGCCGTGCGGAACGCCTACTATGACGGGCTGCCGGGCAATTTCAGCTTCACCATGGCGCTGTCCGCCTGGGGCTGGCACGCCGACACCGCAATCCACACGCTCCGCCTCGTGCTCAGCGGCGCCCTCGACCGCCATCCTGGGCTCAAGCTTGTCATTGGCCACCTGGGCGAGGCGCTGCCGTTCATGCTGGACCGTATCGACGAAACCACGACCGCCGAGGCGAAGGCGCGGCTCCGGCGCTCGGTGCGGCAGACGATCCTCGATCAGGTGTGGATCACGACCAGCGGGTTCTTCACCATGGTCCCGTTCATGGCGGCGCTGATGTCATTCGGCGTGGACCGCATCATGTTCTCGGTCGACTACCCGTTCGCCTCGAACGCCCGCGCCCGGGCGTTCCTGGACGCGCTGCCGGTCTCACCGGCCGATCGCGCGAAGATCGCCCATGGCAACGCGGACCGGTTGCTGCGGTTGCCGGGCTGATAGACCATCTGTGATATGCTCTTTGGGTTCAGAGGGAGATCGAAACGATGACCGAGGCCAAGCTCGCTCCCAACCTTCCGGGGTGGATGCAGGACCATGCGAACCGCTACCTTTCCAGCGGCGGCACCGATGGTCACATGTACAAAATGACCCAGCCGGGCCGGCCGGAGATGACGGTACCGTCGTTGCTGTTGACGACAATTGGCCGGAAGTCCGGAGAAAAGTACGTGTTCCCACTGTTTTATGGGAAAGCCGGTGACAGCTATTTTGTCGTCGCGTCGAAAGGTGGAGCGCCGCAGCACCCCGGCTGGTATCGTAACATCCTTGCCAATCCGGACGTCGAAATTCAGGTCGGGAGCGCGAAGATGAAGGCGCGGGCCAGGACCGCGGCTGGTGAGGAGCGCGCGCGGTTGTGGGAGAGGTCGCTGGAATTCTGGCCGCCCTACGCCGACTACCAACGCAAGACGGAGCGCGAGATCCCCGTGGTTGTGTTGGATCCCGTCGGTTAGGTGGCCGAAGGTTCTGGCCGGTCGGGTTCGCCGATTGACCTGGCATACCGGGAGTCAGCGCGGCGGGCGAACTTCTCTCTCCATCGTCATGGCCGGCGCAGGCCGGCCATCCACGTTTTTCCTTGCTGCAATCGGCGAAGACGTGGATGGCAGGGCCGATCCTCGGGTCAAGCCCGAGGACTGCCATGACGTGGAGGGGCGGCCGGTGAGTCAATCATTCAGACGGTTAGTGTAACTGAGGTCGCCTCGACGCGAGCCGCGCATGACGCCGGCGCGTCGGCCCGCCTATCCCGCCGCCGTGCTTATCCATTCCGCCGGGATCGGCTGCGCCCGCTGGTCCGCGACCAGTTTCTGGCGGCGGGCCTGCTCCTCGGCGCTGATCGAAGCCGGGTCCTCGCGGAACTCCGGTCCCAGGGCCATCGCCTTCTTGACGGCCGGACGCTCGCCGATTTCTTCCAGCCAGCGCTTTACGTTGGGAAATTCCTCGATGTCGATGTTCCGGGTGGCCCAGCTTGAGGCCCAGGGATAACAGATCATGTCGGCGATGGTGTATTCGCCGGCGGCGAGATAGCGCTTGTTGAACAGACCGAGGTTCATGACGCCGAAGATGCGATGCGCCTCATTGTCGAAGCGGCGAATGGCATAGGAGAGGTCGCCATTCTTGCCGCTGGCGAGCGCGCGCCGGAAATGGCCTTGCTCGCCCAGCTTCGGGCCCTGATTGGCGAGTTGCCAGCTCACCCATTGGGCTACGTCGTATTTTCCGCGCGGGTCGGTGGGGCAGAATTTTCCGGTTTTCTCGGCCAGGTAGGTCATGATGGCGCCGGACTCGAAGATCGGGATCGGCTCGCCGCCGCCCATCGGTTCGTGGTCGACGATCGCTGGCATACGGCCGTTGGGGGAGATTTTCAGGAACGCGGGGGTGAGCTGGTCGCCGCGGCCGATGTTGATGGGCTTGAAGGTGTAGGGGAGGCCGAGTTCTTCGAGGAGGATGACGATTTTCTTGCCGTTGCCGGTGGGCCAGAAGTAGAGGTCGATCATTGGGGATGCTCCCTGTGCGCGGTGATGAAACCAGCGGAGCGGCACGCAAGCTGGTTGACTCGGCGATGGTTGTTGCCTGCCGCGATGAGTTCTCTTGGCGAATTGGCATACTGCCGCGAACCCTCGCGGTATGATAGGCCGTATCCGACATTGTCACTGATCGCGAATCCAGATGCCGGCAGTCGATCGGTGGATTAGTGGGCCGGCTTGAATGTCACGTACCGAGCCTCAACGGATCGGTCCGCAGTGGTCTGCGCGGTCCAAGGAGTTAGCGATGAACGAAACGGTGGACGTGCTGATCATCGGCTCCGGCGCTTCGGGCGCCGCGGTGGCGTGGAGCCTGGCCGACACGCGGATGAAAATCCTCTGCCTGGAACAGGGCGATTGGATGAAACCCACGGACTACCCGACCAACGGGCGGGATTGGGAAGCGCGGTTGTACAACGACTTCGCCACCAGCCCGAACCGGCGAGCGCGGCCGACCGACTATCCGATCAACGACGACAACTCGCCGATCAAGGTGGTGAATTTCAATGGTGTTGGCGGCAGCACCATCATGTACACGGGGCATTATCCGCGCCTGCACCCGTCGGATTTCCGGGTGCGAACGCTCGATGGTGTCGCCGATGACTGGCCGATCGACTACGCGACGCTGGAGCCGTTCTTCGCCGATAACGACCGCATGACCGGTGTTTCGGGTCTGGCCGGCGATCCGGCGTATCCGCCGAAGCAGCCGCCCATGCCGCCGCTGCCTCTGGGCAAGAGCGGCACAAGGTTCGCCAAGGCGATGAACAAGCTCGGCTGGCACTGGTGGCCGTCGGACACGGCGCTCGCCACGACCGAGTACGAAGGCAGGGCGCCCTGCATCAATCTCGGACATTGCACGCCCGGCTGCGCGCAGGGGGCGAAGGCGAGCACGGACATCACCTATTGGCCGGCAGCAATTCGCGCCGGGGTAGAACTGCGCACGCGCTGCCGGGTGCGCGAAATCACTGTCAACGAGCACGGCATGGCCTCGGGCGTGATCTACTACGATGCCCACGGGGCTGAGCAGTTCCAGCCGGCTGAAGTCGTCATCATGGCCTGCAACGGTGTCGGCACGCCGCGCCTGCTGCTCAATTCGGTGTCGGGACGCTTTCCCAACGGGCTGGCCAATTCCAGCGGCCTGGTCGGCAAGAATCTGATGTTTCATCCGTATGCCCAGGTCTACGGGTATGTGGAGGAGCCGCTCGACAGTAATCGCGGACCACCGCTGTGCCTGTGGAGCATGGAATTCTATGAGACCGACCCAAGCCGCGATTTTGTCAGAGGCTACGCCTTCCAGTTCGGCCGCGGCATCGGACCGGTCACGGAGGCGATCTTCAGCGATGCGGACGGGCGCCTGCCCTGGGGCGTGGACCACCATCGCGTCTTTCGCCGGCTGGTGGGACGGCGCATCGGCTTGTCTGCGATCTGCGAGGACCTGCCGGAGGAGCACAACCGGGTGACGCTCGATCCTGTCCTGAAGGATGGGCACGGCATCCCCGCGCCGAAGGTCGATTATACTCTGAGCCAGAACTCACTGCGCATGATGGACCATGGCATTGCGCGGGCGAAGGAAGTGCTGGCAGCGGCGGGTGCCACGAATGTCGGGGTGCATAGCCCGATTTTGAATGGCGGCTGGCATTTGCTTGGTACGGCTCGCATGGGGATGGATCCGGAACGGTCGGTGGTGAACGAATGGGGCCGTTGCCACGACGTGAAGAACCTGTTCATCGTGGATGGCAGCATCTTTGTCACCTCCGGCGGTGTGAATCCGACCTGCACCATCCAGGCGCTGGCGCTCTACATCGCCGACAGCATGAAGCAGCGTTTGGCGACCCTGTTCGATTGAGGCAGACATGCAGAACGACTCTGAAACGGGCCTTTCCTCGGCGGAGGCCCGGGACCTGCGTTGCATCGCTGGCATGATGATTCCGGCGAGCACGGAATTCGGTGTGCCCGGTGCCGACGACGCGATCATCTTCGCCGACATCGTGAAGTCCCTGGGCCGCGACCTGGGCGACGTGCGGAAGGCTCTCGGCGGGTTTTCCGAACTCGCCGGCGGTGCCTTCGCCGACCTGGACGCGGCGCGGCGGGAGGAGGTGGCGGCTTCGTTCCGGGCGCGCGGCGGGGCGGAGGTGGCGACGCTCTCGCGGGTGATCCTGCAATGCTACTATCGCGACGATCGGGTGGTGCGCTCTCTGGGCCTGGAGCCGCGGGCGCCGTTCCCGAAAGGGCACACGCTCGAGCAGGGGGATTGGTCGCTGCTCGACCCTGTGCGGGCGCGGCCGAAGATGTGGCGTGATGCGCCCTGATGCGCGTTTGCGTCTCCAGGCTGATTGACGGGCCGATCGTCTCGCTGGATCTGCATCCGGGCATTCTGCACGCGGGGCACAGCTTGAGATCGCCGAAGGTGGGCCTAAGCTGGTCGCCAGGGAAGTCTTGCCTTGATCGAAGGTCTCCAAGACGCGAGACGCCGCCGGCGCGGCCAGGTGACGAAGCACGCCATAACACCAACGGAGGAGACAAGAATGCCCCAGGTCGGAGCCTCCAAAGGCGAATACCGCGGCACCACCTACCGCGACGACGCCGCCCTGAACGCATGGCTGGCGAAGCGACCCACCGAAGCGGCGCTGGTGCCGGACCTGCCGATCATCGATCCGCACCACCATTTCTGGGACACGCCACAGCGCGGCCACTACTTGCTCCCCGAACTCCTGGCCGATATCGGCGGCGGGCACACCATCGTCTCGACCGTCTTCCTCGAATGCCGCGCGATGTACCGCAAGAGCGGCCCGCCGGAGATGGCGGCTTTGGGCGAGGTCGAGTTCGTCAACGGCATCGCGGCGATGAGTGCCTCGGGCAATTACGGACCCTGCCGCGTCGCCGAGGGCATCGTTGGCGGCGGCGACCTCAGCGTCGGCGCGCGCGTGCGCGAATTGCTGGAAGCCGAGATGGCCGCGGCCGGAGGGCGTCTTCGCGGCCTCCGGCACGGCGTAGCATGGTATGGCAGCGAAGCCGTCGGCCGGTTCGCCTCCCGGGTCGTTCCCCCGCATCTGGTCCTCGACGCGAAATTCCGCGAGGGCTTCGCCCAACTGGCACCGCTGGGCCTGAGTTTCGAGTCGTGGCAGTATCATCCGCAACTACCGGATGCGATCGACCTCGCGCGTGCGTTTCCGGACACCACCATCATCCTCAATCATGTTGGCGGCGTGCTCGGCGTCGGGCCTTATTCCGGCCGCCGTCAGGAGATCCTGGCCCGCTGGCGCAAGGACATCAACGAAATGGCCCAATGTCCGAACGTCTATTGCAAGCTTGGCGGTATCGGCATGGTGTCGTTTGGTTTCGACTTCCATGAGCGTGACGAACCCCCCTCGTCCGAGGATCTCGCGGCGGCTTGGCGGCAATACGTCGAGCCCTGCATTGAAGCGTTCGGGGTCGATCGCTGCATGTTCGAAAGCAACTTCCCGCCGGACAAGCAGTCGTGCGGCTACACCGAGCTGTGGAACGCGTTCAAGCGCATCACCGCCAACGCATCGGCGAGCGAAAAGACCGCGCTCTACAGCGGCACCGCGGCGCGGGTCTATCGGTTGACCGTGCCCTGACCCTTCTCGCCACGGAGACATCGCGATGAGCCGGTTCGACAGCTACGCGACGAAATACTCGTGCATCCACATGCGCCGCGAGAACGGCATTCTGGAGATGCGGTTTCACACCGACAATGGTCCGCTGCGCTGGGGGCTCGGTCCGCATGGCGAGCTGCCCGACGCCTTCGCCGATGTCGCACGCGACCGGGACAACCGCGTGGTGATCCTGACCGGAACGGGTGACGAATGGTCCGGCGTCCGCGCGACCCCGGGCCAGAGCGCGATCGGCCCGGGCCTGACATCCAATGCGTTCGACCGTGTGCACTGGGAGGGCCGCGCCTTGCTGATGAACCTGCTGAACATCGAGGTGCCGGTGATTTCGGCGATCAACGGCCCGGCGTGGCGGCACGGTGAAATTCCGTTGCTGTCGGACATCGTGCTCGCCGCGGACACGGCGGCGTTCCAGGACTCCGCGCATTTCCCGAACGGCCTGGTGCCGGGGGATGGCATGCATATCGTCATGCCGCTGCTGATGGGCATGAACCGCGGCCGCTACTTCCTGCTCACTGGTCAGACACTGTCGGCTCAGGAAGCGAAGGATCTCGGTCTGGTAGCGGAGATCCTGCCGCCCGACAAGGTCCTGGCGCGCGCCTGGGAACACGCTGAAGCCCTGGCGGCGAAGCCCACCCTTCTGCTGCGCTATACGCGGTTGATGTTCACCGAATATCTGAAGAAGCGCATGCAGGACCTGCTTGGTTACGGGCTCGCGATGGAAGGCCTGGCGCTGATGGAACAGATCGATCCGCCGAAATAGAAAGGTCCCCCGCATATGGACATCTCCGGCAAGACCGCCATCGTCACCGGCGCCGCTTCCGGCATCGGCCTCAGCATCGCGACCGCGCTCGCGGAGGCCGGCGCCAACGTGGTCATGGCTGACATCCAGAAGGACGCGGTCGAGCAGGCGGCCCATGGCCTCTCTGGCACCAACAAGCGCGTCATGCCGGTGAGGATCGATGTGACGCAGGAGCAATCCGTTCTCGATGCCCTGGCGGAAGCCGAACGCAACTTCGGCAAGCTCCACATCGCCTGCAACAACGCCGGCGTGCCGATGCACGGCACCAGGATGATCGACGTGCCGCCCGGCGACTGGGAGTTCGTGATTGGCGTGAACATCTGGGGGATCATCCACGGCATCCGCCACTTCGTCCCCGCCATCCTCAGACACGGGGAGGAAGGGCATATTGTCAACACTGCCTCGGTCGCCGGCTTCCAGAATCGTCGCGGCACCAACCAGGGGCCGTATTCGATGAGCAAATACGCCGCCCTTTCACTTTCCGAGGCTTTGGAGCATGAACTGGAAGGCACCAATGTCGGCGTCTCGGTCCTATGCCCAGGGCCGACCGCCACGAACATCGCTCGCGGCGCCCGCAATCGCCCGGACCACATGGGCGGCGCACAGGTCCGCGCCAATGACGAAGCGGTGCTGGCCGAACGCCTCGCCACCACGGGTCTTGATCCGAAGAAGGTGGGAGAGCGCGTGGTGGACGCGATCCGTACGAATACGTTCTACGCCTTTGTCAGCGCCGTGCCCGCCGATGTCATCAAGGCTCGCCACCGTCGCATCGAGGAAGCCCTGAACAGCCCGTGGGTTACCCATTACTGTAAGCGTCTGGTGAGGACGGCCTTGCTTTGACCGCGGCGGGTGTGCCGATGTTGTGACCTTAAGGCGCACTGTAAGGTCGAGCTTAAGGCGATGTTGAACGGCGTTGTGGAGATCATCGGCGGCAGGGAGCGGCGACGCCGATGGGGACGGGAAGAGAAGCTGCGGATTGTCGCCGAGACGCAGGAACCTGGCGCCTGCGTGCGCGCGGTGGCGGCGCGGCACGATGTTTACCCGAGCCTTCTGCACAACTGGCGGCGCCAGGAGCGTGAGGGTCGGCTTGTTGCGGCACCAGCGGCGAGGTTTGTGCCGGTGCGCGTGGCGGCAGCAGCACAGACCGCTGCGACAGCATCGCCATCACTTGCCGATCAGCATGGCGCGGCGACGATCGAGATCCTGTTGCCGGACGGCTGTCGCCTGCGCGTTGGCAACGAGGTCAGTCTGTCGGCGCTGCGTCGCGTCATGACGGCGCTGCGCGGATGATCACGCCGCCACCTGGTGTGCGCGTGTGGCTGGCGGCCGGCGTGACCGACATGCGCAAGGGTTTCGACGGACTTGCCGCGCTGGTGCAGCAGCATCTCGGGCAGGACCCGTTCAGCGCGCAGCTTTTTGCCTTCCGCGGACGCCGCGGCGATCTGGTGAAGGTGTTGAGCTGAGATGGCCAAGGTCTGTGTCTGTATGCCAAGCGACTTGAGAAAGGCCGCTTCGTCTGGCCGCAGGCGAGGGACGGCTCGGTGTCGCTGACGGCAGCGCAATTGTCGATGCTGCTGGAAGGCATTGACCGGCGAATGCCGGTACGGACCTGGCGTCCGGAGATGGCGGGATAATGCGAGATAGTGCTTGGCGCGACGCGGATCATTGATGGACGATTCGCTTATGCCCACGCCGCTCGATCCTGCTGTGCTGCCGAACAACGTGATCGCGTTGCGCAGGTTGCTGCTGCATCGCGAGGACGAGCATGCAGCCGAGTTGGAGCGGCACGTGGCCGACCTGATAGCAGCCCGCAACGGGTTGCAGGAGCAGGTGCTGCGGAACGAGCTGCTGAAGTTGCGCCTTGCGAAGTTGCTGCGCGAGCGGTTCGGTGCGTCTTCGGAGAAGCTGCGGACAGAGATCGAACAGCTTGAACTGTTGCTCGGCGAGTCTGAGGAGCAGGTGGCGGAAGCGACGCCGCCCGAGCCGGATGAGCCCGCCGCGGCGGCGAGCGAGACACAGCGGCGCAGGCCGGCGCGCAAGCCACTGCCCGCGACGCTGCCACGCGATGTGGTGGAGCATGCCGCGCCTTGCGCGTGTCCGCGTTGCGGTGGCGCGCTGCGCCCGCTGGGCGAAGACGTGACCGAGGTGCTGGACTACGTGCCGGGCTCGTTCCGTGTCATCCGGCATGTGCGGCCGAAGCTGTCGTGCCGGGGCTGCGAGGCGATCGCGCAGGCGCAGGCGCCCAGCCTGCCAATCCATCGCGGCCTGGCCGGGCCAGGGCTGCTGGCGCATGTGCTGGTGGCGAAATACGCTGACCACCTGCCGCCAGATCCTCGGGTCAAGCCCGAGGACCAGGCCGAGATCTACGCGCGTGCCGGGATCGACCTGGACCGCTCCACCTTGGCCGACTGGGTGGGGCAGACAGCACGGCTGATGCGCCCGCTGGTCGAGACGGTCGGGCTGCATGTCATGACGGCGGAGCGGGTGCACGCCAGAGCCTGCCCTCGGGCTTGACCCGAGGGATACCACGGTGCCGGTGCTGGATCCCGGTCGCGGCAAGACCAAGACCGGGCGGCTGTGGTGCTACGCGCGCGATGATCGGCCGGGAGCCTGCCCCCGGACTTGATCCGGGGGGCGGCCAAGCGGCGCCGGCGGTGCTGTATTGCTACAGCCCGGATCGGAAAGGCGAGCATCCGCGGCAGCACCTGGCCGGGTTCCGCGGCATCCTGCAGGCGGACGGGTATACGGGATATGCCGGTCTGTATGACCGCGGCGTGACCGAGGCGGCCTGCTGGGCGCATGCGCGGCGGAAGTTCTTCGACGTGCACGCA
>JBGPND010000171.1:0-11368 GCA_041487355.1 Acetobacteraceae bacterium
CGGCCATTCGCTCTCGGGCTTCAGATCGATGACGGTCTCGGTCATCTCGACCGGCGCGGGGTCGGTCGCGGTGTTGGCGCGCCCCGCCTTGCCGAACACTGATTCCACCTCGGGGAAGGACTTGATGATGCGGTCCTGCGTCTGCAGCAGCTCGGCGGCCTTCGTCACCGAAAGGCCCGGTAGCGTCACCGGCATGTAGAGCAGCGTGCCTTCGTTCAAGGTCGGCATGAATTCGCTGCCGAGCCGGGACACTGGCCAGATGGTGGCGGCCAGCATCGCAACAGCGAGCAGCACGGTCAGCACCGGCGCCCGCAGCACCACACCGATGATCGGGCGGTAAAGCCAGATCAACACGCGATTAATCGGGTTCCTGCGCTCCGGGATGATGCGGCCGCGCACGCATAACAGCATCAGCACCGGTACCAGGGTGACCGACAGCAGGGCACCGCCCATCATGGCGAAGGTCTTGGTGTAGGCGAGCGGTTTGAACAGCCGCCCCTCCTGATCCTCCAGCGCGAACACCGGCAGGAACGAGGCGACGATCACCAAAAGGCTGAAGAACAGCGACGGCCCGACTTCCTGCGCCGCCGCGATGAGGGCCGGCCCGCGTGGTGCTCCCGGCGGCAGCCGTTCGACATGCTTGTGGGCGTTCTCGATCATGACGATCGCAGCATCCACCATCGCGCCGAGCGCGATCGCGATGCCGCCGAGGCTCATAATGTTCGAACCGATGCCGAGCGCGCGCATGGCGGCAAACGCCATCAGAACGCCGATCGGCAGCGTGAGGATCGCGACCAGAGCGCTGCGCGCATGCAAGAGGAACAGCACACACACCGCGGCGACAATCACGCTCTCTTCAATCAGAGTGCGCGTCAGCGTGTGGATCGCGCGCCCGATCAATTCCGAGCGGTCATAGACCGGCTGAACCGACACGCCTTCCGGCAGGCCGGGCTTAAGCTGCTCGATCTTCTGCTTGATGTTGTCGATCGTGGTCAGCACGTCGGCGCCGTCGCGCTTGACCGTGATGCCGCCAACCACCTCGCCGGTGCCGTTCATCTCGGCGATGCCGCGCCGTTCGTCGGGACCGAGCTCGATGCGCGCCACGTCGTGCAGCAGAACCGGCACGCCGGACGAACTGGCTTTGAGCACGACGCTGCCGAGATCGTCCGTGCCGCGCAGGTAGCCGCGGCCTCGGATCATATATTCGGTCTCGGTCATCTCGATCGTGCGGCCGCCGACATCCTGGTTGCTGGCGCGGATGGCATCGCTGACGCGCTCAAGCGGGATGCCGAAGGCTTGCAGCTTCTGCGGATCAACCACCACCTGATACTGCCGCTCGAAGCCGCCGACGCTCGCCACCTCGGCGACGCCCTTGGCGGTGACGAGCTGATAGCGCACCAGCCAGTCCTGAATGCTGCGCAGCTCGGCGAGCGTGCGCTGCGCGCCCAGCACAACATATTCATAGACCCAGCCGACGCCGCTCGCGTCCGGGCCAAGCGTCGGCGTGACGCCTTCAGGCAGGCGCTTTGCGGCGAAGTTGAGATATTCGAGGACGCGGCTGCGCGCCCAATAAAGATCAGTGCCGTCGTCGAATACGACATAGACGAACGACACGGCAAAATTGGAGAAGCCTCGCACTACCCTGGCATGCGGCACCGCGAGCAAGGCGGTTGCCAGCGGATAGGTCACCTGGTCTTCGACCACCTGCGGCGCCTGGCCGGGATACTCGGTGTAGACGATCACCTGCGTATCCGACAGATCGGGCAGAGCATCGAGCGGCGTGTTGGCGAGCGACCAGATGCCGAGACCGGTCAGCATCAGCGTGGCGAGAATGACCAGCATCCGGTTGCGCGCCGACAGCGCGATGAGCCGGGCGATCATGGATTGCTTCCCGGCGTGCCGGCGGGAGCCGGGCTCACAGGCGGTACGGCAAAGCCTTGCAGGGCGGTGCGCAGATTGCTTTCGGCATCGATCAGGAAGCTGGCGCCCGTCACCACCTTCTCGCCGGCGTTCACGCCGGCGAGGACCTGCACCCAATCGTCCGCCGGCGCACCGAGGCGCACCGGGCGCGGCTCAAACCGGCCGCCGCCGCGATCGATGAGCACCACCTGGCGCGCGCCGCTGTCGATGACGGCCGAGGTGGGAACGGCCAACACCGGCCCTCCGGCAGCGGGTGCGGCGATCTGCACGTTTGCATACATCGCCGCGCGCAGAGCCTGATCCGGATTCGGTATGACAATGCGCACGCGCGCTGTGCGTGTTTCGGCGGACAGCGCGGGATAGATGAAATCGACCGTGCCGGCGAATGGCCGGCCAGGAAAGGCCACGAAACTGGCCTCGGTGCTCGCGCCCGGCTGCACCGCGCCGAGGTCCTGTTCCTGCACCTCGGCGATCAGCCAGACATCGGTCAGGTCAGCCGTCTTGTAGAGCGGCTGACCCGCATCGACGCGCATGCCTTCCTGCACCGGCTTGTCGATCACGACGCCATCGGCCGGCGCACGCACCGCGATGCGACGGGCAGCCTGCCCGGTGCGGCGCAACCGCGCGATCTCGTCTTCGGGAACATCGAGCGCCCGCAGGCGTTGCAACGAAGCGGCAGCCAGCGCGCCGGCATTGCCGTGCGTTATGCTGCCCGCCATGGCGCCGCCCATACGCGCGGCGACAAGGTATTCCTCCTCGGCCGCCACCAGCTCAGGGGCGTAAATCTCCGTCAGCACCTGGCCGCGGCGGACCGGATCGCCGGTTGCGGCGACCGCCAGATGTTCGATCCAGCCCGCGACCTTGGTAGTGACGGTGGCGAGGTGACGCTCGTCGAACTGCACGCTTCCGGTCGCCCGCACTGTGCGGGTGAGAGCGGGGCGCAACACGACCTCGGCCGTGCGCACGCCGAGCGTCTGCAATCGGCCCGGGCTGATGCGGACCGTGCCGGGCGCTTCGCCTGCGCTGTCTTCGTCGACATAAACGGGCAGATAATCCATGCCCATAGGATCCTTCTTGGGCACGGGTGAGGTGTCCGGCAGGCCCATCGGGTTGCGGTAATAGAGGATACGCCGCTTGCCGGCGGCAGTAGGGCCTGGCGCGGCGGCCGTCGCGGAGCGCACGCCCGGCGCCGGCTGGTCCTCGAAAACGGGAACGTAGTCGTGCCCGTCGGGCGTTTTCTTCGGGCCGGCGGCATAGAATGGTGCGCCGCTCGGGTCCTGGTGGAAGAGGGGCGTGCGCTCCTGTCCGGCGGCAACCGCCACGCCGAAGACGATGAAGACGGCGATGACCAGGGAGAGGCGTCTCACAGCTCGCCTCCGATCAAACGCTCGATCGCGGCGAGCGCGGTCTGTTCGTCGAGCTGGTTGCGCAGGATATCGATATTGGTGTCGTGCAATCGATGCTCGGCTTCGAGCACAGCACTCAGATCGCCGCGCCCCTGTCCATAGCCGGCCAGCATCCCGCGATAAGCGGCGTCGTATTGCGGCAGCAGCCGCGTGCGCAGCAACGCCTCCATCTTCCGCGCGGCAGTCAGTGACGCCACGGCCTGGCCGAGATCGCCTTCGATCTGCGCCCTGGTGGCGTCCAGCCGCAGGCGTGCAGCCCCGAGGTTGGCGGCGGCCTCCTGCACGCCCGCTTCCTTCGGTCCCTGCTGCAAGGGGATCGAGAAAGACATCGTGGCGGAGAAGCCGGTCGGGCCGTTCGAGCGCTGGATCGGTCCTGCGGTGATGGTGACATCGGGATACCAAGCTTTGCCCGCCAGCCGGCGCTGCGTCTCCGCCTGCTGGATATCGGCCTGCACCGACAGCAACTGCGGATTGCCCGCTCTGGCCTGGTCAACCAGGCTCGCGATTGGCGGCAGGTTGGCCGGCATCGGCCGCAGTGCGATCGGTGCTGCGAGGGGAGCTTCTGCCGGCCGCGCCAGAAGCGCGTTGGTGCGGGCAATCGCTGCATGACGCTCGCCGTCGAGCCGCGCCGCTTCGGTTGCGGTGCGTGTCTCCTCGGCCGCGGCCAGGATGGCAGCGGCCTGCGAGCCTTGGCCCTGGCTGTAGCGGCTGGTCGCCGCCCCAGTTATCTGTCGTGCGAGCCGCGCGATGTCGGCATTGATGACGATGCTGCGGCTCACGGCATAGTACTGCGCAAAGGCAACCTTGATCCGTTCGTCGAGCTGGTCGCGTGTCGCGCGCTCCTGTCCGCGCATGGCTTCCAGTGCCTGCAACGCGGCCTGATGCTGAAGATCCCGCTTGCCCCACAGCGGAAAGGTTTGGCCAAACAGGAAATAGGTCTTGTTGATGCGCGGCCCGCTGGTGCGGTCCACCTCATCGTCGTTGATCATGAAGGTGGGATCGGGCAGCGCACCGGCCGCACTGGCGCGCGCGCTCGCTGCCTGGGTTGCAAGAGCCGCAGCTTGCAGCGTGGGGCTGAGCTGTCGCGCTGCTGCGAGCAGGCTCTCCACGTTCGCGCCAAGCGCGGCCGTGCCGTCCTGCGCAAACGCAGGACGGACAACGGCAACGGACGCTGCGATCAGGACGCAGGCGGCAAGCACTGCGGCTGACAGGCCATGCGGGGGGCGCATGTCACTTCCCGAGCTTGACGGGAAGCGTGGCACGGACCGTCGCCGCCTCGCCCTGCACCTTGGCCGCCAGCTGCAGCTCCCAATTGCCCGCCACGCCCGGCCCGATCTGGAAGATGTAGAGGCCCGGCTGAGGGGCCGGCATTGCCTTTACCGGCGCGGTCATGGTCGGCATGCCGTCCGGCCCCATATCGGCTGTGCTCTGGAAGATGACGGCATCGCTCACCGGCTTCTTGTCAGGCACGTGCACCAGGCGAAGCGTGACGTTGCTCTTGCCCGGTCCGGCGGATTGCACCTGCACGACTTCGAAGCGGTAATCGGCGGGAGCGGCGCGAACCGGTGCGGCAAGCAGCACCGCAGTCGCGATGAAGACGGCACCCGCAAGGGCGCGCGGGGTGCGGTGAAGGCTCATGATCTTTATCCCTGTTTGGGCGGCCGGCGGTGATGGCCGCGTGTCACCTGAGGCAGCGCCGAACGTCATCCGTTCGAAGCCGCCGGAACTCGCTCGAACCGGTATGCGGAGGCTGCACGCGCAGGCGCGCATCACCGAGAACCACTGGCCAAGCGGGAGCAAAGCGCAACCGACTTCCGTCGGTGCGCTTTAATTCAGGCGCGGGATATGGGAGGGCCGAGCGCCGGCCGGATCGTGCGGCCGTGCAAGGGATCGAGTGAGCCTGAGTAGATCACCGGCGACCAGACAACCACGGTCGAAACGGCGAGATCAGGCGCCGGCAGGCTGACCATGAATACACAGCCAAGCTCGGTCACGCAGCCGGGCATCTTGTCCTTGCACGGCATTTTATCGCTCGTGCCATCCTGCTGATGCATCATGCCGCTGCCCATCTCGACCGCAGCGGCATTGGCAACGGGCATGGCAGCGAGGATCGTGGCGCTCAGGTAAGCGCCGACGATAAGAAAGGCAAAAAATCGGCGTAGCAGTCGCACCGGCATCCTCAAGAGATACATCACCCCCTGATCGGGATCAAGCCGGTCGACGGCGGCGTAGAATTGGTCGGCTTCGAGTGTAACCAAGTCCTGGTTTATTTTTCGTATGCGCCTGACCGTAGCCGTTGTGGGTAAGGAGAATGCCTAGCCTGCCAGGTGGCTGGCAGATTGTCCGTCAGGCGCGTGGCGAGCTGCGCGCCGCCCCCTGCCGCGTGTGTCATGGTAGCCGAATAATCCAATCCGCATGCCACACATGAGGGGTTAAACCAGAGACTCTATAGATCATATCATGCGTTTTAAATGGTGCATAATCTCTGCAGACTGTGTGAAAATTCGCCGCCGCACCGGCGCTCCGCAACTTTGATTCGCTCGCGGCCGGCAGACCGCAACAATGATTCCCTACATGGTTCTGGGACGCATCGATATTGCGCCAGCCGAACTCGCAACTGACTTTTCACACAGTCTGTCTGATTTTCGCATCAGACGGCGATCCCTGGTATCTGCTGTGAAGAGCAACAGACGCCTGAAGCGCGGCGGCCACGCCGGCGCCGCCGCCGGCCAGCACCAGCGCGCGCTCCAGATCCAGCCGCGGCAGGCGCAGCAACCGGCCAAGTGTGTGCATGATCGCGGCGCCGACCTGCACGGTGGGACCTTCGCGGCCGATCGACGCGCCACAGCACAAGCCGAACAGGGTCAGCGCGACCTTGCCGGCAGCCACTGCCGCGGCGAGAGCACGCGCGCGATCGCCTCGCGATCGGTCATGTGCTGCACCGCGATCACCTGCGGAATGCCGTTGCCGTGAGCGCCGGGGAAGATATGGCGGGTCAGCAGGCAGGAAGCGACGCGGCCGGCGGGACAGACGATGAAGGCGACCCAGGGTCGCGGTGCCTGAAACTGTACGAACAGGTCAATGGCTCGATTGGCCAAGGCGGCGAAGCCGATGGCGACGGCCGCCACTGCCGCGGCGAGACCAGCGGGAGGCGCGTCAGCCGGCGCAGCCGGTCGCGCGTGGGCCTTGACTTCTGACATCGGGCGCGGCCGAAGCTCAGGCCGGCACCATCTCCTGGTCCTTCTTCGGGATCAGGTCATAGGGTAGCGCAAAGCCGGGCAGCGCCTTGAGCCGCTCCGACCATGCCAGCAGATTGGGCCAGTTTGCGATGTCGAAGCCGCCCTCGGCCATGAACACCATGCGGCCCCAGCAACCGATGTCGGCAATCGTGCAGGTCTCGCCGACCAGCCATTGGCGCCCGCCGAGCGTCTGGTCGATGAGGGTCAGCGCGGCCTCCGCGGGCGGACGGAAATACGCCATCACCGCCGGATCGACGGTGCGGAAGCGGCTGTAGTGACGCACCTTGGCGACGTTGGTGATGGCGTCGGCTTCCCAGGACAGCCACTCCCGTGCCCGCCACCGATCCTGCTCGGTTGCCGCCTCGAAATGCCCCGTCGTCCGCGCCAGATAGTCGAGGATCACGTTCGACTGGACGATGGTCAGACCGCGATGGCGCAGCGTCGGCACCTGTCCGTAGCGGTTGACCGCCAGGTAGTCCGGCAGCTTCTGCGCGCCGTATTTCAGGTTCACCGTCCGGAATGAAAACGCCACGCGGGCCAGCGCCAGGTAGAGCATCGGCTTGTAGGTGGAACTCGACGTGAAGCTGCCGTAGAGCGTGATGCGGTCATCCATCGCAGCGTATTCCTTGCACTCTGCCGTAGCTAAGCAGAGTCCGCCGGGTTGCGCCACGAATGACCCAGGGGAGTCGCCTGCGCCCCACCGTCATGGCCGGGCTTGACCCGGCCATCTGCCGCGGCACCGGTGCTGGTGCAGATGCCCGGGTCAAGCCCGGCCATGACGTTCAAAGAACGACCATCTGTGCGGCAACTAAGCGAATCTTGCTGGCAGCGGGGCCGCCGCGACGCCACCTGTCGCTCCTGGGCCTCGCGCGATCCGGTCGTGTATGCTCGGATCGCACATCGCGAACAGGAGGCCCAGCATGAGCGGCACGCCGACCTTCGGACGCTACGCCGAGATCCCCTTCGACCGGATGACGCCGGAGCAGCAGGAGGGCTATCGCTTCCTCGTCGATGGCCCGCGCGGGCGGCTGCCCGGGCCTTACAAGGTCTGGGTGCACAATCCGAAGCTGGTGCATGCGGCCGCACCGCTTGGACAGCATTTCATGCCCGGCCAGTCGTCGCTGTCGGAGCGCGAACGCGAGATCGCCGTCCTCGTCATCACCAGCAAATGGCATTCGGCCTATCCCAACAACGCGCACGAGAAGCGCGGCAAGGAGGTGGGCCTGCCCGCCGCCGCGGTAGAAGCGATCATCGCCGGACTGCCCGCGTCGTTCGCTCACGAGCGCGAGCAGGTGGTCTACGAGGTGGCGATGGCGCTCGCCGGCGAGCGGCTGGTGCCGCAAGGGCTGCACGACCGCGCGGTGAAGCTGCTCGGGCACGAGAGCATCACCGACATGATCGTGCTGATGGGCTATTACACCTGTGTCGCGCTGACGATGAACTTCTACGCCGTGCCGCCGGGAAGCCCAGGTTTGGCACGCTGAGCCAAAGGCTGATTGGCCGCCGCCTCTCAAACGTCATGGCCGTCCCCGGACTTGCTCCGGGGACGGCCATGACGTTGGAAGGACGCTGGTCGTCCCCTGCTGCTACTCCGCCGCTGTCCGCAGCCGCGCCGGCGATGGGTTCTGCGCCAGCACCACAGCGGCTTCCTTCGCCACGCGTGTGCCTTCAAAGAACTTCGGGTTCTGCGTTCCCCACAGCCGCACCGAATTGGCAAAGGTGAAGTCGCGGAAATTGTCCTCGGTCAACAGACCGTCCTCGACCAGCTCGTATGCTTCCGGCAGCGGATCGCGCATGTCGATCACATCGAAATGGCCGATATCGGAGCTGTAGATCGCATTGATCTGCGCGCTGAACGGATTGCCGCGGCTGAACGCCCAGGCGTTGGTCCTGTCGTCAGCCTCGCAGCCAAAGTAGAACGGCGTGACGAACAGATCGAGCCAATCCTCCTTCCGCGTGATCTTGCAGGCAGCAAAATCGTCGAGCTCGTCGAGCCCGCCGGTCAGATGCGCATCCGGATCGGGCCAGCCGTCCTGCGCGCGCAGCACCGCCGCCATGTCGCTGTAGCCGTACTTCTCGACGAGGCTCATCAGCAGCGAACGGTCGAGCTTCTTCGGGTCCATGTGCTCGAGCGCCTTGCGGTTGCGCCTCTCCCAGTGTTCGAGAATGTCGCCGAACATCTGACAACCCCAGCCGACGCCGCCTTCCAGGAAGGCAAACCGCAGCTTCGGGAACCGCCGCGTCACGCCGCCGAGGAAGATGCCTTTGGCGACCGCGTGGCCGGCGGCGGCGAAATGGCCGATGTGGTTGTAGACGAAGTTGGTCGGCGACAGCCGCAGACCCTGGTTGCTGCCGGTGCTGTGGAACGTCGGCGCGATCCCGAGTTCCTCGCATTTCGCCCAGACCGGGTCGTAATTGTAGTCGCTGTCGATGCCGAACACATCGTACCAAACTGCAAGGCGCGCCGTGTCCGGATCGTTGGCCGTGACCGATGCGACGCGTCGCGACATGCCACTGCCGAACATCCCGGCCTTGGAGCCGAGTTGCCTGGTGGCATATTCAAGTTCGGCGACCGCCTCGTCCGGCGTGTGCATCGGGATAATCGCCGCCGGCGTCATACGGTCGCCGAGGTCACGGAAATATTCCGCCGATACGATATTGTACGCACGGATCACCGCGCGGCGCGTCTCGTCGTCGTTGATGCGCGGCAGGCGCAGTCCCGCGGTCGGATAGATGATGGCGAAGTCGGTGCCTAATTCGTCGAGGCGATCATACAGCATGCGCGGCATCATCGCGGTGGCGCGGTCGAGCGTGTTCTCGGACTGCCGCGCCCAGAAGCCCGGCTGGCCGATGCGCCGCCGCCGTCGTTCGGCGACCGACATGCTCAACGCATCGCGCGTGGTCCGCATGGCTGCAAGGAACCCGTCCGCGGCCTTGTCGCCTCCGACCTTGCGCATCCTTTCGCTGAATACCGGATCGTACTCGACCCAGTGTCCGTCGCCATCGACGACAGGATGCTTCAGTTTGGCGTGGATCTGCGCAGGGGTGGCATGGCCGTTGGCGCTCATGGCTTCCTCCCGGGAAGTGGCGGTTGATTCCGACCGATTGTTTGGATGAAACGGTAGAGTGTTGTTATCGTATGTCAAGCAATTTACGGTCGCTCACGCGATCGCGACGGCATGACTGCGCAGGTATGGAGGCCACGCCATGGCAGAGATAGCGATACAAAAGCTGCATCCCTCGCTCGGCGCCGAGGTCTCCGGCATCGACCTCAGCCAGCCGATCGACGCGGCGACGCGGGACGCGCTGTCGCGCGCTCTCGCCGAACATCTGGCGCTGGTGTTCCACGACCAGTCGCTGACCCCCGAGCAATACCTCGCCGCGGCCGGGGCGTTCGGGCCGCCGATGCGGCAGCACTATTCGCAGCACAACATGCAGGACCATCCCGATATCGGCCTGGTCTGGCATCGCAACGGCCAGCGCCCCGCCGAGCGGTGGCACACCGACCATACCAACCGCGAACGTCCCCCCGCCGCCACCATGCTGTACGGCGTCGAGATCCCATCGGCTGGCGGCGGCACCAGTGTCGCCAACATGCGCGCCGCCTATGCTGCCCTGCCGGAGGCGGAACGTGCGCGCCTCGACACGCTGCGCACCGCCAACAGCCTCGATGAGGACCACACCGACACGCGCCAGGAAGACCGGGAGAAATTCGGCAGGCCGATCGTCCACCCGATGGTGCGTACCCATCCGGTGCACGGCTCGCGTGCGGTCTACTTCCACATCACCAAGGCCAGCCACATCGAAGGCATGACGCCGGAGGCCAGCAAGGCGTACATGAACGACCTGCTCGAGCGGATGATCCGGCCGGAAATCGTCTATCACCATGTCTGGCGCAAAGGTGACGTGCTGGTGATCGACGACCGGGCCACGATGCATCGCGCGCACGGCGACTACGACCGCAGCCAGAGCCGCGTGCTGTGGCGGATCATCGTGGAGGGCGACCGGCCGATGCTGGTCTAGCGGCGTCGCCTTGTTCCCGCCCAGCCCAGACA
Source organism: Acetobacteraceae bacterium (assembly GCA_041487355.1). Taxonomy (GTDB): domain Bacteria; phylum Pseudomonadota; class Alphaproteobacteria; order Acetobacterales; family Acetobacteraceae; genus JAMXLO01. The sequence goes on from JBGPND010000171.1 coordinate 10,621, forward strand.
GTAGGGTGCCGGCGCCATCCTCAGGGGCCCGTTCCGCATGCCAGTCCAGCCGGTGTACAGACGCGTCCTGCTGAAACTGTCCGGCGAGGCCCTGATGGGCCGGCGCGACTATGGCCTCGACAACGACACCGTCCGCGCCATCGCAGCCGATGTCGGCGATGTCGTCGCCATGGGCGTGCAGGTCTGCGTCGTGATCGGCGGCGGCAACATCTTCCGCGGCGTCTCGGGCGCCGCCTCCGGCATGGAGCGCGCCCAGGCCGACTATATTGGCATGCTGGCCACCGTGATGAACGCGCTCGCCATGCAGTCCGCCCTGGAGACGTGCGGCGTCGCCACCCGCGTGCAGTCCGCCATCCCGATGTCCAGCGTCTGCGAGCCCTATATCCGCCGCCGCGCCGAGCGCCACATGGAGAAGGGCAGGGTGGTCGTCTTCGCCGCCGGCACCGGCAACCCGTTCTTTACCACCGACACCGCTGCCGCGCTCCGCGCCGCCGAGATGCACTGCAACGCCCTGCTGAAGGGCACTCAGGTGGACGGCGTCTATTCGGCCGATCCGCGCAAATTTCCCGAGGCGCGCCGTTACGAGCAGCTCACCTATCTCGACGTACTGGCGAACGACCTCGGGGTGATGGACGCCGCCGCGATCAGCCTGGCGCGCGAGAACGCCCTGCCGATCGTCGTGTTCAACATCCACGCCCCGGGTGCCTTCGCGGCCGTGATCCGCGGCGAGGGGCGGTTCACCACCATC
>JBGPND010000172.1:0-11340 GCA_041487355.1 Acetobacteraceae bacterium
ATGCGCGGCACACCAAGCGAGCCACCACGATGCAGGCGGATGGTCGTAGTAGCTCAGGCTGAGCACGCGCCCGGCCGCGACCATGTAGCTCTCGTCCACGCCCAAGCCGAGCGCGGAGCCGAATGCCAGGCGCAGCAGCGCCGTTGCGAGAATCAGCAGCAGCACGGCGCGTTGCAGCCGTACCGTCATGGCCGGGCTTGACCCGGCCATCTACGCACCACGGATGCGGGGCAGATGGCCGCGTCAAGCCCGGCCATGACGTAGAGAAAGGCGTTGAGAATTAGCCTTCCACCACGCGCTGTGTCTGCACGCCGAGGCCTTCGACAGAAAGCCGCATCACGTCGCCTGGTCTCAGGAACACCGGCTCCGGCTTCACGCCCTGCCCGACACCGGGCGGCGTGCCGGTGGCGATCACGTCACCGGGGTACAGCGTGATGAAGTGGCTGACATAGCTGACCAGTTTCACCACGCCGAAGATCATCGTCTTCGTCGTGCCGTTCTGCATCCGCTTGCCATTCACCTCGGTCCACAGAGGCAGGTTCTGCGGATCGGCGATCTCGTCCCTGGTCACCACCCATGGCCCCGTCGGGCCGAACGTGTCGCAGCCCTTGCCCTTGTCCCAGGTTCCCGAGCGCTCGAGCTGGAACTCGCGCTCGCTCACGTCATTGCACACGCAGTAACCGGCGACGTAGTTCATCGCCTCATGCTCCGGCACGTAGCTGGCCTTCCTGCCGATGACGATGCCGAGCTCGACCTCCCAGTCCAGCTTCTTCGATCCGCGCGGCATCTTCACATTGTCGTTCGGTCCGCACAGCGCGCCGAGCGATTTCAGGAAGATGATCGGTTCCTTCGGCACGGGCATCCCCGCTTCCGCCGCGTGGTCGGCGTAATTCAGCCCGATGCAGACGTAGTTCACCGGCCGCGCTACACAGGAGCCCAGCCGCACGTTCGCGTCGACTTTCGGCAGGGTGTTCGGGTCGATCGAAGCAATCATTCTGAGGGCGGCTTCCGATAGCGCGAACCCGTCTACATCGCGCACGACGGAGGCAAGGCAGCGGATCGTGCCGTCCTTGGCAAGCAGGCCGGGCTTCTCGGCGCCCGGCGGGCCATAGCGCAGCAGCTTCATGTTTCTGTCTCCCCTATAACGTGAGTCCGCCGTCGATGATGACGGTCTGGCCGGTGATGAACTGCGCAGCGTCGGACGCAAGATAGACGGCAAGCGCGGCGATCTCCTCGGGTGTGCCGAGCCTGCCCATTGGCTGCCGCTCGACGAAGGCCTGGCGCGCGGCGTCCACCGAGCCTGCCCGAGCCGCGTTGGCTGCGATGCGTTCCTCCAGGCTCGGCGTGTGCACCGTGCCGGGACAGATGCAATTGCAGCGGATGCCCTGCTTTATGTAGTCGGTCGCGACCGATCTCGTCATGCCGATCACCGCTGCCTTGGTGGCGCTGTAGATGAAGCGGTTTGGCACGCCTTTGATGCTGCTGGAAACTGACGCCATGTTGATGATGACGCCATGGTCCCGTGCGAGCATTCCCGGCAGGAATGCCTTCATCGTGCGGAACATCGAGCGGACGTTCAGATCGAATGCCAGCTCCCATTCCTCTTCGGTGGCGTCGAGCAGCGTGCCCTGATGCACGAAGCCGGCGCAGTTGAACAGGACGTCGATCGGGCCCGCATCGATCTCGGCCTGTGCGATGTCGGCGGCGTGCAGGACGTCGAGCTTTGCGGTGCGGATGCTGTCCGATGCGATCTGCCGCACTTTCGCTTCGTCGATGTCGGTCGCGATGACCCGCGCGCCTGCCGCGGCGAACGCCAGTGCCGTTTCGCGGCCGATGCCCTGGCCAGCGGCGGTGACGAAGGCGGTCTTGTCGGCGAGGGTTCCGGGCATAAAGAACTCCCTGGTCGGTCAGACGCGCGGAGCGGCGTGCCGCGTCGATACGAGCTTTCGGTTGTCGGTGGAAGCCCCGGGTGCAACGGGTGGTCCGGTGTCAGCCGAAGGCTCGGCGGATGCGTCCCCAGTCTTCGATCGCGTGTTCCTGCCCCGGCGGGATCGAGAACACGACCTGCCTGAAGCCTGCCGCCGCCAGCGCCGCGATGCGCTGCTTCAGGTCGGCCGCGGTACCGGTGAAGGAGGTCCGACGGATCATCTCCGCGGTGATGAAGGGTCGTTCGTCGGGACGCACGAACATCAGATGGCCGCGATGGTTGGACAGGTAATACGCATTTGCCGGCTCGAAGCGCCGCGCGTGCGCGACATAGCCGGCCACGGCGTCGGAGAACTCCGGCAACATGGCGAGTGGGGCGGGATAACCGGCCAGCGCCGTGTCGGCTGCGCGGTGCAGCAGCATGGCGGCGCGCGGCCCGGCCAGCGCCATGCCGCGCGGGCCGTCGGCCGGCTCGCCTTCCTCCAGTACCGCGCCGCCGACCCAGGCAATCGCGGTCAGGTTATCGCGGGCGCGGCCGGCTTCCTGCCAGGTCGTACGCATCTGCTCCAGCGTGGCAACGCCGCGCTCGACATCGGCGACGTTGTCGATCCATCCGGCGCCGAGCTTCGCGGTCAACTTGCGCGAGCGCGGGCCGGAGGCGGCGATGAACAGCGGGATCGGGTCGTGCGTGTTGATCAGGCCGAGCTCGGGGTTGAGCAGGCGGATCGGCTGCGCCTTGCCTTCGAGCGTGATCTCGACCGTCTCGCCGCGCCACAGCGCCTGCACGATCCGGATATACTCCTCCATGTCGGCAAGCTTGACCGCGCCGAGGCCCATCGTGCGGCGGCCGGTGAAGCCGGTGCTGATCCCGAAGACGATACGGCCGGGCGCCAGCTTGTTCAGCGAGGCGAAGGCAGTGGCGGCGACCGGCGCGATGCGGTTGGACGGGATCAGCACGCCGGTGCCCAGCTTGATCCGCGTGGTCCTCATCGCCGCCGCCGCCATGGCGACGAACGGGTCGGCGCTCATCATCTGGGTGTCGAAGAACCAGGCGTTGCTGAAGCCGAGTTCTTCCGCGCGGCGGACGAGGCGCCAGGAGTCCGCGGCGGTCGGGATGGCAATGCCGAATTGCATGTGTGGCTCCTTGGCGTTTCTTTCGACCAGAGCTCCGATAACCCATTGTGCTTCCGTCGTCACGGCCGGGGCCCATTCGAGCGCAAGCTAGCCATTCATGGGATTTCATGTGGCGGCTTCCAGGTCATCACTCACGCTGCGTGGCACAAGCCGGCTCATCGCCAACCGGCCGGGGGCCCGTGAAATGGCTGGATGGAAGCTGGCTGCCTGTTCTGATAAGATGCCTTGGGAGAGCGCCATGGTATTGACAATTCCCATTCAGCAGGCCGTCGCACAACTCGTTGACCTGGTGCGTGACCTTGGACCGGGGGACGAGATCGTACTGACGGGGGACGGCACCTTGCTCGCATCGTCCCGGAGATCCCACCTCGGGGTCTAGGGGATTCTCACTTCTCGTTTCAGTCCAGATTCGAGTTGTCGGCCTCGGTGGATCGGATAGAACTGCTCCATTCCACGGCGGAAGGTGATGGGCCCTGGCGGCTTGTAGTAGCAGTTCCATCTGCCGAGCCGGGCGATGATCCACGCAGCCCAGGCAAGACTGCGCAACGGATAATGGTTCTGTTGCCGCTCGGTCTTACCTTCCAGCGTCGGCCCGAGCGCTGCAAAGGTGTCGACCTCCGGCTCGGTGAACACGTTGGACGCCGGCATCTGGTCGGTGCCGTCGCGGCCTTGGGTCAACTGGATGTCCACGCAAGCTGCTTTGGTTGCCACCGCGGCCAGCTTCACCAGACGTTCCGCCGTGGCGAGTTGGCTATCTTCCAATTGCAGACCCTGCGACTTCATCACCCGGAACAGTTGCTCGATGATCCATCGCTTCTGGTACCACCCGACGATCTGCCAAGCCCCTGCCGCGTCAGTGACCTCATGCGTGGTCAACAGCCGCCAGTGCAGCGGCTCTACCCCGTCCGGCGGATCAGTCTCCCGCACGTCAACCAGCCGCAGCCGCATGGTTGGCGTCAGGCTGCGGTCGTGCTCATCGCGTGGCCGGCAGATCTCAACTTCGCCAAATCGCAACTCCATCACGGCGGTGCGCTTGGCGTGAGCTGGCTGGCGTGCTGGCAATTCAATCTTCCGCCGCCCCGCCACGGGGAACTGTGTCGCAGCGGCAAACAGCATCCCCCCACCGACCAGCGAGCGGTCCGACATCGCCCGGGTCAACAGGTGGAAATTTTCTTCCGGCACAGACGCCCACGCGGGGTAGATGTCCGCCTCGCGGTCGGCAACCACCGTCACCATCTCGGCAGACTTCAGCACCTGCTTCGCCTGTTGTGCGGTGTTCACCCAGCGGACCGACTCCCGCTCCGCCAGCGGACGCTTGCGGTGCGGCGTCGGGTTCACCCCGTCACGGCTCCAGACATCGCCGCCCACAAGGCCCAGACAGGACCCCGTCGCAGCATCCACCGCCACCATCGCGTGCACCAGCACGCCAAATGCATTACCCTTCCCCACCGGGCCCAGGTCGCGACGGCGCTGTGCGGTGGTCGGGAACATCACTTCGCTACGGTCCTCGATCGCCAGGACGTGCCGCCCAGCGCAGGCCGCGCCGGTTCGGTCAGACCAGCCCTCGACCAGCTTCGCGACCGTCACTGTCGGATTGGCAAAGAACCGCCCAGCCTGCAGTTCACCCCTGCGGCTGCCGCCAAATCGGCGCAAGCACACCGTCTGGCGCGCGACCATCTGTTCGAGGATCGCACCCCCTTTTATCCAGGCGCAGATCTCCGAATGACCCAAGCGACCATTCCATGGCGGCTCCTGTTTGCCGGTTGCCGCGATGCACCGAATCGTACTCGCGCCGCGTCGGGCAAGTAGAAAACTCAAGGTCGTTCCATGCCCGACATTACATCCGTGCATGCCCTAGACCTCGGGGTGGGAGGCGGCCGGGCGCCTGCAAGGGGATGCTGGAGGTGCTGGATGACGGGGACGATGCGGTCCTGGAGCACTTCAAGGAGTATCTGCCCTGAACCTGCTGCTGAATACGCATGCCTTGGCCCTTTTGCCGTCATGGCGGGCGAAGGCCCGCCATCCACGTCTTTCTTTGATGTAGCAAGCAAAGTCGTGGATGGCCTGCCTTCGCAGGCCATGACGCTAGTGGAATGGCCGGCGCGCCGGACGATACACTGATTCCAGTCAGCATGAACCTGCTCAGTCGCTGGTGAACGGGCTGCTTTGGTCAGCGCGGACGGTGTGTTTGACGCTTACGGGATGACGAGACTCTGGTGACGCGACACAGCGTCACCTGGCGATCATGGTGAATATTGCCCTGCCATTGGAGGTGCCGCCAGGTTCACGCGTCGAGGAATTTATCGGCACGATCTAGTGATTATTCCGACTCTCTCCACGCGTCTCGATCACGTTCAAGTACAGCGTCGCCGGCTCCAGGCAGGCGCCGGTGCCGAACTGGCCCACCATGGAACGATAGATCTCCTCCCACGGCGTCATGTTCACCAGCTTGGGCGGCGTGCCTCGAGCTCACCCCGCGGCAGCAGCACGTCCACCTTCCGCGTATTGAGATCGATCCGGATGCGGTCGCCGGTCTTCAGCAGCGCGAGCCCGCCGCCGACCGCGGCTTCCGGCGACACGTTGAGGATCGACGGGCTGCCTGACTTGCCGGACTGGCGTCCGTCGCCCATGGTCGGCAGCGCATCGATGCCACGTTTCAGCAACGTGGCGGGCGGCTGCACGTTCACCACCTCGGGGCTGCCGGGATAGCCGACCGGGCCGCAATTGCGGTTGATCAGCACCGACTGCTCTGCCACGCCGAGATCGGGATCATCGATGCGCGATGCCGATGATCGGCTTGCCGCCGCGCAGTTCCTCCGGCGTGATGCCGTAGTTCATATAGCGCTCGAGATAGAGCGCGGTCATCGCTGGATCGGCCGGCTCGTCGAACCAGCGCCGGGAGCGCAAACGCCTGCCGTTGCCGTCATCGGCGGCCATGGCTCAGCCTCCTCTGTCGCGTGACGACAGAATGAAGCCGGGGAAAAGCCTCACTGTCATTGCGAGGAGCGCAGCGACGAAGCAATCTCGATGACTGTGCGCACCCGCCCCGGAATTGCTTCGCTTCGCTCGCAATGACAGCGGTGCCTCTCCCCGCCCTCGCGCGTCAGAAATTCAGGATTGCGAGCCCTGGATCACGTCGCCGAACAGCACCCACGTCTTGCCGTCCCACTTCTCCAGCTGCATGGCCCGGATCGGATGGTAGTTCGTCGGGCTGGTATTGATCTTGATGCCGGGAATCAGCACCGGATTCTCGACGTCGTGCAGGTTGGTGACCTGCTTCATGATGTTCTCGCGCGAGAAATCGCCATTGCACTGCTTCAGCACCTGCAGCATCGTGTGGCTCAGGCCATATGCCGCGATGTAGCCTCCATCGGTCTGGTCGGCGCCCGCCATGTACTTGGTCATGAACGCGCGCCACTCGTTCATGCCCTTGTCGTCCTTCCAGGTAGGATCCGATGAATCCTTGAGATAAGAGGCGCTGATGATGCCGATGCCATTTTCCGGTCCAGCCGGGTTCATCACCGCGCCTACCGAAATGGCAACGTTCGACATGAAGAACATCGGCTTCCAATTCAGATCATGCACCTTGCGGATCGACTGCGCGGCGAATTTCGGAATCGCCGCGACCAGCAGGACGTTCACACCCTGGCTCTGCAGGCTGGTGATCTGGCTGTCGATCGTCGGATCGGTCACCTCGTAGGTCGCGGTCACCACCATCTTGTCGAACTTGGCGCCAAGCGCGTCCTTGACGCCGGCTGGGTAGTCCTTTCCGAAGTCGTCGTTCTGATACAGGATGCCGATCTTCGCGTCCGGTTTCTGCTGCAGAATGTATTTCGCGTAGATCTGCGCCTCGGTCCGATAGCTCGGCTGCCAGCCGATGGTCCACGGCGTCTGCTTGTAGTCGCCCCATTTGTCGGCGCCGGTCGCCACGAAGAGCTGCGGCGCCTTCTTCTGGTTCATGTACCGCACGATCGCACTGTTGGTCGGCGTGCCCAGCGTGGCGAAGGTGAACGCAACCTTCTCCTCCTCGACCAGACGGCGAATCTGCTCCACCGTCTTCGGCGGGCTGTAATTGTCATCGAGCGAGATGAAGTTGATCTTGTGGCCGGCAACCCCCCCTTGTTCGTTCACCATGGCGAAGAACGCGCTCTCCAGCTTGCCGAGCACGCCATAGGACGATGCGGGGCCGCTATAGGGCACCGTGTTGCCGATCTTGATCTCGGTCGCGGTCACGCCTGGCGTATCCGCCAGCGCAGTGCCCGTCGCGAGAGCCACAGCCAAGGCGCCCGCCGCCACACTTACAAGTCGTCTCATCGGAATTCCTTCCTCCCTGCCGGATCTCTGCCTGCCTCTCTGCACGTCCACCAAGGCGTCGGCAGGCCGCGCACTCTGGCCATGACTGGCCGGCTGACGCAACACTTGCGGGCAACGCCGGCCGCATCACACGCCGCCTAAGGCCGCGGCGGCTCCGGAGTGCCGGGCCCCTCGGCGAACCCGACCAGCATCTGGCCTTCGACCACGGTGTCTCCCACCTGACACGACACCGTGGCGACGATGCCGTCGGCCGGCGCGGCGAGGCGGAACACCGTCTTCATGGCCTCCAGCACGACAAGGACCTGGCCGCGGGTGACCGACATGCCCTGCTTCGCCATGACCTGCGTGACCTGCCCAGGGATAGGCGCAACGAGCCTGCCACCCGCATCGTCCTCCTCGGCCGCGGCGCCGATCGGATCGGGCAGGCGGAGACGCCAGGTTTCGCCGTTCAGGCGCACCGTGACGATTTCACCCTGGCGTATGACGGAGATCCGTTGGCGGACACCATCCAATGTCATGTCGAGGCGGCCATCCGATGCGCGGACCGCCGAGGCCGACACCATGCGTTCGCCAATGGTGAGCCGCCATGCCGCGCCATCACCTCGCACGCGGACCGGAAAGGCCGTATCGCCTGCTATGAAGTGCAGCTCGCGCTCGGGTGAGACGTTCGGCCACCACTGGTCACGCGCATGCCAGGGCGAATAGGGATCGTTGCCCGAGGCGGCTTCTCTTGCCGCGGCTTCGGCTTCGTCATGCAGCATGCCAAGCGTGGCGGCGGCCAGCACCTCTGGCGGTGGCTCGCGCTGTGGCAGCAGCAGAGTGTCGGCATGGCGGGCGATGAAGCCGGTGTCGATGCCGCCGGCCGCGAAGTCCGGATGCGCGGCGAGGCGGCACAGCAGATCGAGGTTGCTGGCGACGCCGACGACGTCGGTGTCGGCGAGCGCATGGCGCAATATGCGCAACGCCTCGTCGCGCGTGCGGCCGCGGCAGATCAACTTGGCGAGCAACGCGTCATAGTGGATCGAAACCTCATCGCCCGTGGCGACACCGGTGTCGACCCGAATGGAATCGGATGCGTCGGGCGTGCGGAACAGAGCCAGCCGACCGGTCGAGGGGGCGAAGTCGCGCGCCGGATCCTCGGCGTAGATGCGTGCCTCGATCGCGTGGCCAGCGATGCGGATTGCGTCCTGCGTCACCGGCAGGCGCTCGCCGGCGGCAATGCGCAACTGCCATTCCACCAGATCGAAGCCGGTGATCATCTCGGTGACCGGGTGTTCGACCTGCAGGCGGGTGTTCATCTCGAGGAAGAAGAACCCGTCCACGTTCGTAACAAACTCAACCGTGCCGGCCCCGACATAGCGGACGGCTTTCGCCGCTGCCACGGCGGCGGCACCCATGGCGGCGCGGCGTGCTTCGTCCAAGCCAGGAGCCGGCGCTTCCTCGATCACCTTCTGGTGGCGCCGCTGCGCGGAGCAGTCGCGTTCGAACAGATGCACCGCATTGCCGTGTGAGTCGGCGAACACCTGCACTTCGATGTGGCGCGGGTGCTCGAGATAGCGTTCGATCAGGACGCGGTCATCACCGAAGGCGGACTCAGCCTCCTGCTGCGCGGCGGCGAGTGCGGGGGCGAAATCATTGGCTGCGGCGACGATGCGCATGCCGCGACCGCCCCCGCCGGCGACTGCCTTGATCATCACCGGGAAGCCGATGCGGATCGCCTGGTTGGCCAGAAAGGCGGCGTCCTGATTTTCGCCGTGATAGCCAGGGAGCAGCGGCACGCCGGATTGTTCCATCAGCGCCTTGGCCGCGGATTTCGATCCCATGGCGCGCATCGCTGTGGGCGGCGGACCGACAAAGATCAGTCCGGCTTCGGCGCAGGCCTCGGCGAATGCCGGGTTCTCCGACAGGAAACCGTAGCCGGGGTGGACCGCGTCGGCACCGGCCTGGCGTGCCGCCGAGATGATGCGAGGGATGTTGAGGTAGCTGTCGCGGGCGGGGGCAGGGCCGATTGATATCGCGCGGTCCGCGGCTTTCACGTGCAATGCGTCGGCGTCGGCGTCGGAATAGACGGCGACGGTGGTGATGCCCATGCGCCGCGCGGTGCGCGCGATGCGGCAGGCGATCTCGCCGCGATTGGCAATCAAGAGGGTGCGAAACATGCAGGGTCCGTGCGGGTCATTCTGCTACTGAGTTTCACCACAAAGACACGAAGACACGAAGCGTCCTTCGTGCCTTCGTGTCTTTGTGGTGAAATTTTCTTCCTTCACATCCGGAACACCCCGAACTGTGTCCGCGGGATCGGCGCATTCAGCGCGGCGGACAGCGCCAGCCCCAGCACGCGCCGCGTATCGACGGGATCGATGATGCCGTCGTCCCACAGCCGCGCCGTCGCGTAATAGGGATGGCCCTGCGCCTCGTATTGCGCGCGGATCGGCGCCTTGAATGCCTCCTCCTGTTCCATGCTCCAGGGCTTGCCGCGCCGCACCTGTGCCAGCACCATCGCCGCCTGCTCGCCGCCCATCACCGATATGCGCGCATTGGGCCACATGAACAGGAACCGCGGCTCGTAGGCGCGGCCGCACATGCCGTAGTTGCCGGCACCGTAGCTGCCGCCGACGATCACCGTGAGCTTGGGCACCGCGGTGGTGGAGACGGCGGTGACCAGCTTGGCACCGTCCTTGGCGATGCCGCCGGCCTCGTATTTGCGGCCGACCATGAAGCCGGTGATGTTCTGCAAGAACACCAGCGGTATCCCTCGCTGGCTGCACAGCTCGACGAAATGCGCGCCCTTGAGCGCGGACTCGGAGAACAGGATGCCGTTGTTGGCGAGGATGCCGACCGGATAGCCGAAGATGTGCCCAAAGCCGCAGATCAGTGTTGTGCCATACAGGCGCTTGAACTCGTCGAATTCGCTGGCGTCGACGATGCGTGCGATGACCTCGCGGGCGTCATACGGCGCGCGCAGATCGACCGGCACGACGCCGTAGAGTTCGGCCGGATCGTACCTCGGCGGTTGCGGAGCGCGCAGTTCGACCTGCGGCTGCTTCACGTGGTTCAGACCCGCGACGATGCGCCGGCACAGCGCGAGCGCATGGCGATCGTCATGCGCGTAGTGATCGACCACACCCGAGGTGCGGGCATGCACGTCCGCACCACCCAGGTCTTCCGCGCTGACGATTTCGCCGGTGGCCGCCAGCACCAGCGGCGGCCCGCCGAGGAAGATGGTGCCTTGCTTGCGCACGATGATCGTCTCGTCGCTCATCGCGGGAACATAGGCGCCGCCAGCGGTGCACGAGCCCATCACGGCCGCGATCTGCGGGATGCCCTGTGCCGAAAGGTTGGCCTGGTTGAAGAAAATGCGGCCGAAATGGTCGCGATCCGGGAAGATCTCGTCCTGCATCGGCAGGAAGGCGCCGCCGGAGTCCACCAGATAGATGCAGGGCAGCCGATTCTGCCGCGCGATCTCCTGGGCGCGGAGATGCTTCTTCACGGTGATCGGAAAATACGTGCCGCCTTTCACCGTGGCGTCGTTGGCGACGATGACGCATTCGCGTCCGGAAACCCGGCCGATGCCGGTGACGATGCCGGCGGCCGGCACTTCGTCGCCGTAGAGTCCGTATGCGGCGAGCTGGGACAATTCGAGGAATGGCGAGCCGGGATCGATCAGGCCAGCGACACGGTCGCGCGGCAGCAGCTTGTTGCGCGCGAGGTGCCGCTGGCGGGCGGTCTCGCCACCGCCTTGCTGCGCCTCGGCAACGCGTGCGCGCAGGTCGGTGACCAGCGCGCGCATCGCCTCGGCATTGGCGGCAAACTCGGCCGAACGCGTGTCGATGTCGGAGCGCAGCAGCGTCATGCGGCGATCCTGCCCCCGCCGTCATGGTGGGCGAAGGCCCGCCAACACCGTAAAAAAAGGGTGCGTGGCAATAACGAGCGTGATTGGGGGGCGAGGCACACCAAGACGTGGGA
>JBGPND010000173.1:0-11331 GCA_041487355.1 Acetobacteraceae bacterium
GACATGTTCGGGAGCCCAGATCGGACCACCCTCCCCCGCCACGGCACGCGGGACTGAACCGCCATAATCGGACGGGTCTGGCCCGTCCCACCAGACCCGGGCCTGTGGCAGGATCGCCGCCCTGGTCAGCCACGCGAGACTCATGTCGGGCCGTGTTCGGCGCACATGGCGCGGGCCGCGCCAATCGAAGGACTGCACGGTGATGCGCGCGGTGGTTCCGGTCGCATCCGCAACCGCCAGCACCGCATCCGCCATGGTCGCACCGTCCACCGCCAGCTCGGGCTGCAAGGGGAACGTCTTCAGCTCGATGTTGAACCTCACGCGGGGATCGATGCGCAGCACATCCTCCAGCATCGGGATTTGTACGCCGTTCCGCGGAGCCTGATCGGAAAACTGTGCGGCATACGCGCTGCCAGGCCGGATGCGCCCGACATCGTAGCGCGCAGTTCCGCGGCGCGGAGCGAACGTTTCAGCGGCCCGTGCCGCGCCAGCCAGGCGCCGTCCGATGTGCGCGTGATGTCCGGGTTGAGCGCCGGGTCGTGGCTCACCACCACGACGCCGTCCAGGGTCATCGCGACATCGACCTCGAGCGTGTCCACGCCGATTTCCAGCGCGCCGGCAACGCCAGCCAGCGTGTTCTCCGGAAACAGCCCGCGCGCCCCGCGATGGCCGTGCAGCTCGATCGACCGCGTCATGCCGCCCCCGCGTAGGTCGGGCCTTGTATCCGCGTCAAGCTGCGGCCAATGCTTCGCCATGGACGCGACGAACGAACGAGTGCTCGGGGTGCTTGGCGGCATGGGCCCGCTGGCAAGCGCCCAGTTCATGGTCCGCCTGACCCTGCTGACGCCCGCGACGCGCGACCAGGACCACATCCCCACGGTGCTGTGGTCGGATCCGCGCGTGCCAGACCGCACCGTCGGCAGGCTGGCCGGCGGCGCCGATCCGCTGCCCTGGCTGCTGCGCGGCATCGAAGGACTGAAGCGCGCCGGTTGCGGCGCAATCGCCATCCCGTGCAACACGGCGCATGGCTGGTACGACGCCATGCGCGACGCCGCCGCCATGCCTATCCTGCACATCGTCGATGCCGCGGCCTCCGAGCTGCGCCGGATGGACGTCCCCGGCGGGACGATAGGCGTCATGGGCACACAGGCGACACTGGCGATGCGGCTATACCAGGACCGACTCGGCAAGCTGGGCTGGGACTGCATTGTGCCGACCCAGGCCGAGATGGATCGCCTGGTCAGCCCGGCAATCGCCCTGGTGAAGGCCAATCGGGTCGCCGAGGCCTATCCGCCGCTCGCCGAGGTGGTTCGCAGCCTCGCCGCACGCGGTGCGGCGGCAGTCGTGCTGGGCTGCACCGAAATCCCGCTCGGCATCCAGGCGGGAGCCTCACCCGGGGTGCCGATGGTCGACACCATCGACGCGCTCGCACGCGCCGCGATCGGCTGGGCCCGCGGCTGACGCACTACGCCGACGCCCGCGGACCCTCGGCGGGACGCAAGCAAGATTGACCTTCCCCCGGAAGAGTGGACACGTGTTACGGCCTACGCGGCCGCTGCGAGCTATTCTTTTTGCATTGGCGTCATATAGCCGATCGCCGAGTGCAGACGGTGGCGATTGTGGAACCCTTCGATGAAGCCAAACATGTCATTTCTGGCCGCCTGGCGGGTCTCGTAGCCGCGACCATCATCGAGCTCGGTCTGCATGCTGCCGAAGAAGCTCTCCATGGGCGCGTTGTCCCAGCAGTCTGCCTTCCGGCTGATGGAGCAGAGCATGCCGTGCCCGGCGAGCAGACGACGGTAGGCATGCGCCGCATATTGGCTGCCGCGGTCCGAATGGTGCAGCAGGCCAGGCTCGCGGTGCCGTGCGGCGATCGCCATGCGCAGCGCGCTGAGCGTCAACTCCTGGGTGATCCTCTCATCCATCGCCCAGCCGACGATCCGACGTGAGAACATATCGAGGATGGCGGCGAGGTAAAGCCAGCCCTCGGCGGTCGGAATGGGAGCCTGCCCTCGCGTCGGCCATCGCCACCGGGCTTGACCCGGTGGTTGACCCGAGGGTGATGTCCGCCAGCCAGACCCGATCCGGAGCAGCTGCGGTGAACTGCCGCGCCAGCAGGTTGGGGGCAAGCGGGAGGCCATGGCGGCTGTCCGTTGTCCGACAGAGCCGCCGCTTCTGGCGGGCACGGATGCCGTGTCGGCGCATCAGGCGGGCGACCCTGTTGCGTCCCACCCGCCTGCCCTCGGCGCGCAGGGCGGCATGCACACGCGGACTGCCGTAACGCCCTCGGCTGTTGGCATGAACGCGCCGTATGTCCTCGGCGAGGCTGCGGTTGGCAGTCGCACGTGTACTCTCCGGCCGATCCCGCCACGCGTAGTAGCCGCTGGCGCTGACCTCCAGCACCGCGCACATCGCCCGCACCCCCGCCTTCGCGGGGCAGGCTCTGGAACACCGCGCGATGGTCCTCGATAAACCGGAACCTCATCTCGGCGGGCCCGAGAAGATGCCGAGGGCCTTTCTTGAAACGTCGCGCTCCATCTGCGCGCGCGAGTTCCTTCTGCAGCCGACGGATCTCGGCTTGCTCGGCCGACGGTGTGCCCGCAGGCCGCCCTGCACCACCCGCTGGTGTCGGCGGGTGTGTTCCACTCCGTCCATCGCGCCAATTGCGCAGCATCGATGGTTGAATGCCCAGCTCCACCGCAACCTGCGTCAGCGGCCGGCCACTCGCCTCGAGCAGCGACACCGCCTCACGCCTGAACTCGTCTGTGAATGATCGTCGTGTCTTCGTCGCCATCTGGTCACCTCGCTCTCTCAAGAGCTTATCCGAGGTGCCCACCATTCCGGGGGAAGGTCACATCTCCGCCGCGTGCTGGCCGAATATGCCGGGTACTACAACGCTGCCCGCACGCACCTTGCGCTCGGGAAAGATACGCCGCTCGGTCGGCTCGTCATGGCCTCTGGGCAGTTCCACGCGGTGCCGATGTTGGGCGGCCTGCACCACCGTTACGTCCGAACAGCATAAATGATAGGCACAGACCTCCATCACCAGTACATCCAGACGATATAATCGCTAGACACAGCGGTTGGTATTACACCTGACCCTTAGCTGACGCTTGCTTGGCTCGATTGGATGGCGGAACCCGTAGACGCAAGTGATCGACGTCTTGGACCTGGAATACGCGGTTCGCAAGATCAAGGCCGACAGTGGTAACCTGCATGCCGGACTGCTTCTCTCCTGTGGCGTCACACAACGACGACCACGTCAGGCACTCCATGCAATCCAGCAGGGGCGGTCCACCCCATCAATGCCCTCAACCGGTCTCCCGGCGCCGGCGCAGGCGGCGGCGGGCGACATAGAGGATCGCCAGCCCCACGATCGGGATCGCGAAGAGCAGCAGTTCGAAACTGCCATCCCCGCCATCGGGGGCGAAGCCGAACAGGCGTTCGATGAAATCCATCGCGCGTTTCCTCCCTTAATCGAGCGCGGGCGCCGGGCCGGCCGAGACGGCCCCGATGGCGGCGGCCGCGGCGGCGATCTCCGCCGGCACACTCTCCGCTCCGGTTTCCGTGCCCGCCATCGTTTCGGCCATTACGCCCCCGGCGCCGGGGGCGTGCCCGGCATCGATCGGCGCGCCAGTACCCATCCCCGGAGCCATCTGCGGCGCACTGGGGAAGCTCATTGCCGCCACCGCGTCCGGCGCCACGGCCACAACCTGGCCAGCCGCGCTCCGGGCCAGTTCGCCCGGATCGAATTCGATGGTGATCTTCATGCTCACCTCCGCTGTCACAGGATGGCGTAGCGGCCCTCGAAACTGACCGCCACGTTGGTAAGGTTGTGCGCCGTGATCCAGTGCGTGCTCTGGGTCGCGTTGGACCGCTCCACCCGCACGCTCCATTCCAGTTCCGGCCCGCCCGGCTTGGGCGTGGTCGGCATCACGTACCAGACCACGTGCAACGCCGGATTCCAGCCCCAGGTGAACCAGCTTTGCGTCTGATTGGGCGCGAGCGAGCCGATGAACTGAATGCCTGTCGCCATGTTCGTCTCCTTCGCTTGCTCAATAGAAGGACAGGATGCTGTAGCGTCCCTCGAACGTGACGGGCACGTTCGTCAGGTTCGTCACTTCGATCCAGTAGGTCGCCATGGTCGCGCTGGCGCGTTCCACGCGCACGGTCCAGGCCAGCTCCGCCGCGCCCGGCTTCGGCGTGATGGGCATGACCGTCCAGATCACATGCCAGGTAGCCGGCCAGTTGAAGGTGAACCATTGCCACGTCTGTTTGGGATTGAGCGTGCCGGTCCATTGCGTGCCGTCGATCGGCTGCGGGAGCCAGTCATCGACCGGGATCTCCCACACACCGCGGTTGCGCGTGCCGGCGCGCAGAGCCCGCGCATAGGGATGGTAGTCCAGATCCTCGACCAGCACGTTGGGCAGACCGAGGGAGAAGCTGGCCCAGTTGGCCCCGGCATTCAGCGTCTGCCAGGCGCCGAGATCGGCCGCCACCCAGACGCGGTTCGGATTGGACGGGTGGATCTCCACCCCGTTGATCGCCAGGTTCGGCAGCCCCGCCGAGACATCGGTCCACGCCGCGCCGGCATTGTCGGAGCGGAATACGCGCCCGCCGCCGAGCGTGGTGGACGTCACCCACACGCGGTTCGGGTTGCCCGCCTCCGCCGCCACGTCGCTGATCCAGGCCCCGGCGCGCGGCGTCGTCAGCGCCTGCGCCGCGGACCAGGCGGCGCCGGTCCAACCGTAGCGGAACAGCGTGCCGTTGGCGCAACCGACCATGACCTGATCGGCGCTCGGCATATGCATCGCCGTCGCCACCGTGTTGCCGGGCAGAGCAAGCTGCGCCCAGCTCGCGCCCGCGTTGCGCGAGAGGAACACGCTCTGCCCCGCGCGCGCCACCGTGTCGCCGAACACCTCCAGCGGCGGATAGAACAGCGCGCCGTAGTTGGGCGGCACCGGCGGGCCGATCCCCACCCAGCTCGCGCCGCGATTGCCCGAGCGTTCGACGCTCATGCCGTAATAGGTGTGATAGACCGTGTCCGGGTTATCGTGATTGACAGCGCAATCCCCGCCGTCGCCGTCGGCGATGTGATCCCACACGGACGATCCCGGGTAACGCTCCGTCCCGTTGTCCTGCGTCCCGCCCATGATCCAGTTCACGGTGCCGAAATCCTGGGCGATGTATTCGATCTCGGTGATCGCCAGCCCATGGTTGCGGTGCACCCAGTGCACGCCGCGATCAGGCGAGCGATAGAGCCCGCCATCGTTACCGACATAGATGATGTTGGGATCCACCGGATCGAAGGCGATGGCGTGCTGGTCCGGATGGATGGAATCCGTCCCCGCGCCGGACTTGGACGAGATGTCGGTCCAGCTCCATCCGGCGGCGGTGTGATCGCCGCGATAGGCATCAATGGCGCCGAGATAGAGCGTGTCGGCGTTGTTCGGCGCCACCGCCGCGAACCAGTCGTACCAGGCCTGGCTGGTATCCAGGCCGGGCGGTGGCGGTACGGCGTGCCAGGCGCCGGCGGCATCGCGAGTATAGAGTAAGGCGTTGGCCCCGTTGGCGCCGAAAACGCAGGCGAAGCTCGGCGTGGCGCGGCAGATCGCGACCGCGAGCCGGTTCCACCCCGCCGGCGCGCCCGGCAGCGCCACCGCTGCCCAGGCGACCCCGCCATTGGTGGAGCGATAGAGCCCGTCGTCGCAGGCGGCCAGCACCTCATTTCCCACCATCGCCAAGCTCCAGCAATGCCGGTTGCGCCGCTGCGTCCAGTTCACACCGGCGTCGGTGGAGGTATAGACGCCGCCGGTGGTGGCGGCGATCAGATGATTGCCGTTCGCCGGATCGACCAGCAGGTCGTGAAAGCCCTGGCCTAGGAACGGCGCGCCGGCGAGCACCGCCCAGGTCGTCCCGCCATTGGTCGATTTCAGGATGCCGAGGCCCCAGTGCGCATACCAGTTACCCTCTCCGGTACCGCAATAGACGGTGGCGGGGTGGGAGGGATCGAATGCGATCGCGCCGGTGGTCAGCGTCGGCATCGCATCGCCGCGCGGCGCCCAGTTCGCCCCGCCATCCATGCTTTCCCAGATGCCGCCGCCGGCCGCGCCCATCAGGATATGGTTGCGATTGGAAGAATCGACCGCGACGGCGGCAACGCGCCCGGCCACGGTGACGCGGCTCGCGCCATAGGTCTGCCCGTTGGGAATTTCCGACGGCCCGAGCGGGCGCCAGGCCGGGCCAAGCGCCGGCGCCGCCAGCATCTCGAAGGCCTCCAGCGTCGCCTCGGCCAGGCTTGTCGCCTCGGCATGCACCGCGCGGGTGCGGCTCGCATCGGCGCGCGGGCTGGGCTCGCCGGCCTCGGTCGCCATTGCCGCCAGCGCCGCCTTGCCCTCGGTCAGGCCGCGCGCCTCCATGAATTCCTCGAGCCGCTTGAGCGCCTTGCCGCCGGGCGGCTTTTCCATGTGCGGGCGACCGGGGGCGGTGGCTGCGAACGGGGTTTCCATGGCGATTCCCTCCTGCTGCTGCTATCGGGCGATCGGCGAATGAATCGTACGGCTATCGGATTATCTACGGTTTCGGCTTCGGCCCTGCATCGCGGGGCTTTTCCGCGTCGGCGGATGTATCGCGACCGGACGTTTCACTTCCGGCGGTTCCACCGGCGGTCGTTCCCGGCCGGCGCTTGGGCGGGCGCAGGCCGCGCGCCTCCTCGAACTCGCGCAACCGTTCCGCGGCCCGGCCGCCTGGTGGCACGGGCTTATTGTCCTGCCTGCGGGCCGTCATGGCACTGCAATCATCGTGAAACGATCATGGCCAGAACCTCAGCGATGGCGCAACGGCATTCGCCGCTGCGCACAGGATCTCGGAGACCTTTTATTAAGGATCGTCAGACGTACACGCATGACTCGTACGATCGATGATTGCAAGTCAAATCAACGTTAAAGCCAAAATACACGAAATGGCATTATGCACTATGATAATAATAGCAAGTCGAAATGATCCGATAATGGAGATTGTATTCGGGATTTCCCTGATGAACGGCTTGGACGACATCACTGGCAGTGACCCCGTCCCCCTGAGTGTCCGTCCGGAGACTTGGCGAGTCATATGAGTCGGTTATCGGTCGTTGAAATACTCGCTTGAACTCCCTGACTCTCCTATGATTCCATGCGTGGCACCGATTCCTGAGGTGCCATATGTGGACGCCCGAAAACCGCCTCCGCTACAACCGCGACAAGCTGCGCTATCCGAGCGACCCCCGCCTTCGCGGGGCAGGCTCTGACGGACGCCGAATGGCAGCATATCGAGCCGCCTGGTACAAAAAGCGCGACCCAACCTTCAGTGACGCGATCGCCACCGTCCGCCGCGTCCTCTGGACACCACCAGATTTATCCATGTCCCGGCAAGCCACCGACACCATCAAAATGCCCGTCAGGCTCGTAAAAAGATTCGTCGAGACTCTTTGCCTCGCCGCGTAAAATGCCCAAAGTCGAGCTAAGGCGATCCGCCTGGTCAATCACGGGTCCCATTCCGCCCGCATATTCGACGTTATTCGGCTTTGCGGTTGGATCGGGCCGTGGGAGCGAGATGTGTGGATCGATGATGGTACAGCCTGCCAACGACAGGCCCGTTACAGCCGCGATCAGACGGTGCATGGCGTTCCCCCGACCTTGGGAGAACGGCGCTACAGTTCTAATGGCGCAACAGAAAAGCTCGGAGTCGATCTGCCTGCGGTCTCCGCCGCGGGTTCAGCGCCTTCCCTGCTGGGCGTCGACGAAGGCACGCAGGACAGCGTTCATGCGGGTCTGATAGCCCGGGCCGCGATCCCGGAACCAGGCAAGGATATCCTGGTCGATGCGGAGCGAGATCGCCTGCTTGGGCTGCGGCCATGCCACCTTGAGGTTGACCCAGTCCGTCCGCTTCGGTTGCGACGCCGGCGCGGATCCACCGGAGCGGCCGGCACCGCCTGCCTTGCCCCTGGACGTCTTGCGCGATTGCTTCGTGGTCGATCGAGCCATGCTGCCTCCGAAGGGAGCCATTACATTGTCCATACAGGCGTATCAGGCAGGAAGCAAGGATCGGACCGGTGGCAACGTGGGTCACCCAAGCGTCTGGCGGGGTCGACGCCAATCAGGCCTGCCGCTCGGGAATCCTGAAGCCCAGATTGTCGATTGCGAGGTCAGATCCCCAGCGTGGCTCGCGTTGCCGGTCCGACGATGCCATCCGCCGTCAAGCCCTTGCTGCGCTGGAACGCCATCACGGCGGCCTGTGTGGCCTCGCCAAATACTCCATCCGCCTGGAGGTCGAGAGAACCCTGCCCGGCAAGAGCACGCTGCAGATCCGCCACATCGTTCCCTTGCATCATTGGCTGAGCCAACATCAACAGTCGCTCCTCGACGACCTGTGCGGAGACGCGCACCGGCTGTCCGCTCAACACTGTCGCGTCGATGGTGACGCCGCGCACCAGCAGCGGCAGCGCAAGATCCCAGTTGGCAGCAGCAATGATCTGCTGGAATGCATCCATGCGATAGACCGTCTTGTGCAGCAGTGGGTTCGGATAGGTGACCAGCCAGTTCCGCCGGACGGCCACATAGCTGGTGATCCAGGCGGTCTCCTGGCCCCCCGGTTGGCCAACCTGGGCGATCGTCTTATCTCGCACCAGAGACCAACTGCCGTGGACGATGCTGTCGTAGACCACACAGCACCCCAGTCCCTTGGTGATCCCAAGCTGCTGTGCCGCGGCAGCCGCCGGAGCCCAGTATACCCGATCGAAAAAAGTATCCTGAACCTCACACATAACCGGATCGGCACCCGCATCGCGCAGAAGGGTGCGAAATGCGGAGTCGGTATCGAGCAACAGGTCGCGCGCCTGCACGCGCGGCAGATACGGCGCGAAATCCGCCGCATGAACGGCGCCATCAGCCGCAACGTAGGCTTTCAGCAAGAGGAACAGGTTCCCGCTGGCCAGCGTTGTCTGCGATCGGCCGTAGGTGAGATGGCCAGAGTCATTTGGCAGAAGAGTGACGTTGCCGTAATCGCCCAAGGCGGAGCCGGTCTCGAAAATATTCACGATCGCCTCGGCGGTTGCCTTCTGGATCGGAGAGACCATCGGCGTTTCCTCGTCTGTTGGGTTGTGCCTACGACGCGACGACACCCTGCGACAGGATGGTTGATCGAGGGTTGCAATTATAGCATTTACAGATCGTCACGCAAGCGCCTCTTGTCACAGACGGAACGTGCCTTAGCGGCGCTGATGCGGGATCGATTGGGGTGGCCTCGATGGGGCGCCAGCCCTGCGCTCAGTCCCCGCCCAGCGCGGCCTCGGCGGTGCGTACGGCCTGCAGCGGCAGCGCCGCTCGGCCGGCCACAGCTTCCACCGCTGCCGCGTCCAGCGCCACGGCCTGGCACCGCCGCGCGGCCTACCACATGGCCGCCGACCGGCAGTCTACGCCGCCCGCGGCTTTACCTCCGCGTCGAGCCGCGGACCGAGGATCTCTGCCGCCCGCTCGAGTTCGTAGTCTCGCTGCATGTTCAACCAGTACTCTGGCGTCGTACCGAAATAGCGCGCCAGCCGAAGCGCGGTGTCGCCAGTGATGGCACGCCGTTCGGCCAGGATGGCCTGAATACGGGTCACTGGCACGCCCAGGTCCTTTGCAAGCCGATAGGCCGTGATGCCGAGCGGCTTGAGGAACTCCTCGCGCAACTGCTCGCCTGGGTGGATCGGAGGAAGATCGCGCATGGGTTCTAGCCTCGATGATAATCCACGATCTCGACGCGTTCCACGTGACCTTCCGTCCAGACGAAGCAGATACGCCACTGATCGTTGATACGAATACTATGCTGGCCAGCGCGACCGCCAACCAAGGCCTCCAATCGGTTCCCGGGCGGAGCCGCGAGGTCACGAAGCAGTGCCGCCTGATGAAGCTGGCGCAGCTTACGCTGAGCGCTGCGCTGCATGTCGTGGGGCAATCGCCGGGAAAACCGTCCGCGAAACAGCGCCTCGGTATCGCGGTCCGCAAAAGACAGTATCATCTGCATTCAGATGAACGCAATGCGTTCTGAACGTCAAGCGTGCTGCTCCCGCTCTACCCCCGCCGGGCGCAGCCTCTATCGCCCCTCAATCCCTCGCCCAGCACCGCCTCCGCGGTGCGCACGGCTTGCAGGGGCAGCGCCACACGTCCCACCACCTGGCCGCCGAGGTAAGCGAGCCATCCGGCCGCTGCCCGCCGCGCGACGCGGGCTACGGTGCGCCGGCCGCACGCAATGCCAGACCCCTCACTTGCGCAGTCGCAACGTGCCGGCGCAAACTCAGAGGCTTCGGCAGGATGTGGCGTTCGTTCCGACCTCATTCTACCGAATATTCGGAGAGAGCGGATTGCGGTCCGGGAGGCAGACACGCGTGGCGGATCGTGATGGCGACCATCTCGACCGGCTTATCCCCCGACTCTACGAGGCCGGGCTGTCCGACGACGCACCCTGGCAGCCCATCGTGCAAGGGCTGGTGAGTGTACTGGGCGCGCGCACCGGCTGGCTGATCGTCACCCCCGCTCACGGGGGCGTATCGCAGATCCTCGGCAGCGTTGGCGCCGGGACCGAGGCAGTGACCGCCTATCGTGACCATTACTGGGCCAAGGACCCTTGGCTCGACGCCGTCCTGCGCCTGCCCACAGGCGCGGTCTTCGCCAGTCACAAGTACATAGACGATGCCGCCTTCGCCCGCACCGAGATTTTCGCGGATTACGTGCGCCCGCATTTTGGCGACACCATGTGGTGCACGGCTGTTTCGGTGCCGGTCGCCGATGGCACCCTGGCGACCTTTTCCGTGCATCGGCTGCGCGCGACCGGGGCCTTCACTCCGCAGGAGACCCGGCGGCTCAATCGGCTGGTCCCGCATCTGCGCCAGGCGCTCCTGCTGCGCCACCGGGTGGGCAGCCTTCTGGCCGAGCGGGACCGCGCGCTCGGCGTTCTGGCCGCGGGGCGGATCGCGGCGATCGTGCTGGACGCTACTGGCCGGGTGCGCTTCGCCAGCCCAGCGGCGGAGCAGATGCTGCGTGCGTCCGATGGACTTCGGCTCACCGCCGCCGGCCTGCGCGCCGCAACGCTGGCGCAGCAGGAGCGGCTGGATCGCGCAATCGCTCGTGCGGCCGATCCGGCGGCGCAGGAGGGCACAATGCTGCGCCTGTCCCGCCCCTCCGGCGCGGCCGACTGGATCGTCCTGGTTGCACCATTCACCACGGCTGCGCGGCAGGCGGGCACAGGGAAGGTCTTGTGCATCGTCCGGGACCCGGATCAGGACGTGCTGCCGTCAGCGCGGCTCCTGATCGGCGC
>JBGPND010000174.1:0-11244 GCA_041487355.1 Acetobacteraceae bacterium
ATACCAACCGCCATTGTTTTTGACTCTTATTGCCGCTCTTTCACCGTCATGGCCGGGCCTGTCCCGGCCATCCGTACCAGCACCAGTGCCGCGACGGATGGCCGGGACAGGCCCGGCCATGACGGGAGAAGCGGGCGCGCACAAAGGGTCATTGGTTCGGGCGCTTGGTATGAGAGCGCGAAGTTTACAATCGACGGAATGGTGATTCCAAGTCCAGATTTTTCGGGATTCGATGGGGTAATACCAAGAGGCTCGGCTAGTACGTTAATGTACCATGTGGAAAGCCAGATTCCCTCAGGATCGTTCGCAGCTGAGGCAACGGCAATATTCGAATTCTCCATCGTATATGGACGGGTCTCTGGGTTTTTTCTTCGGAGATGGGAAGAGATACTTAAGATACGGCATTTCAAGCCAGCACCGAATACTCGATTTTCCTACACCGTCGAGTATCAAACAGATAATCCTTTTACTGCCTGAACCAAACGAAGTTCTAGAGTTCGGCTAGCTGCACGCCCTCCAGAGCCAGCACTGCCAGGAAGAACGTTACTGAGAATCAACCGCCTTGCGGCTTGCCGCCCGCCAGCCCAAGGCTTTGCAGATAGATCAACACCCCGGCCTCCAGCAGCTCCTCCGGCGACATCGGCAGTTTCCGACGCGACGGATCGGCACGCACGAACAGCGAGGCGATACCGTGCGACAACGCCCAGACATGCAGCGCCATCATCAGCGATGGCGGCCGCTTGTCCCGCGGCAGCGTGGCGGTCAGCCGCTCGGCCGCCTCGCGCAGGATGGCGAAGGCACGATCCCCGGCGGCGAGCAGGCCGGGATATATGTCGAAGGCGATGCGCGCCTCGAACATCGCCGCGTAGTAGGCCGGCTCATCGCGCGCGAAGGCGAGGTAGGCGCGACCGAGCGCCTCGAAGGCGCGCATCGGATCGGGGAGGCTGTTGTTCCAGGCGGCGGCCAGCGCTGCGGCGAAGCGCTCGAACCCGCGCAACGCGACCTCCGCGAGCAGTGCTTCGGCGTCGCGGAAGTGGCGATAGGGTGCGGCAGGGCTGACACCGGCCAGCCGCGCCGCCTCCGCGATGGTGAACCCGGCCGGCCCCTTCTCGGCGATCAGCGTCAGCGCTGCCTCGACCAGCGCCTCACGCAGATTGCCGTGATGGTAGCCGCGGCGTTCGAAGCCGCCTTGCCCGGACCAACTCATGTGAAGGAGTTTTACATCACCTGCGCCTGCGATCCAGCGCGGCGCGGCGCGTCCCCGGTGCCCGCATCCCTGCAGCAGCCGGGGAGGTTGACGGAACAGCCTCTCCCGCAATCACATGCTATACGGTTGCGGCGACGCGGCCGGCTATCCCGCCATGCCGACGGTCGGCCAGACCGAATAAGCGACCCCAGAGACGAGGGCACGCCACACAACAACACGTCCAAGGGAGAGGAAACCGTGAAACGCAGAACATTCCTGCAAGCGTCGGCTGCCGCCGCGCTACCCACATCCTTCGCCATCGCCCAGCCGGCAAGTGCCCGCACCTTGCGCTTCGTGCCGCAAGCCAACCTGACCCTGCTCGACCCGATCTTCACCACCGCCCAGCCGACCGTGAACCACGGCTGGGCGATCTACGACCTGCTGTTTGGCATCAACGCCAAGCTGGAAGCCAGGCCGCAGATGGCGGAGGGCTATACGTTGTCCGACGACGGCCGGACCTATCTGGTCAAACTGCGCGACGGCCTGAAATTCCACAACGGCGAGCCGGTGCGGGCACAGGATTGCGCGCCCAGTCTGAAGCGCTGGGCGGCGCGCGAGACCATCGGCCAGACGATGTGGCAATATGTTGACGAATGCGGGGCGCAGGACGATCGCACCCTGAAGATCACCCTCAAGCGGCCGATCCCGATCTTCATCGACGCGATCGCCCGTGGCGGCGCCTCGGTCGCCTTCATCATGCCCGAGCATGTGGCGAAGACCGACCCATTCAAGCAGATCAATGAGACGACCGGATCTGGCCCCTACAAGTTCCTGCCCAATGAGTTTGTCGCCGGCGCCCACGCCGCCTATGCCCGCAACCCCGACTATGTGCCGCGCCAGGAGCCGGCGGAATGGATGGTGGGCGGCAAAGTCGCACATTTCGATCGGATCGAGTGGCGGATCATTCCGGATTCCGCGACCGCGGCGGCCGCGCTGCAAGCCGGCGAGGTGGACTGGTACGAGCAGGTGCAGCCCGACCTGGTTCCCCTGCTCCGGCGCAATCCCGACATCCGCATCGGCTCGCACAACCCCACCGGCTATAACGGCGTGCTGCGCTTCAACCACCTGCATCCGCCGTTCAACAACGTCGCCGTCCGGCGCGCGGTGATCATGGGGGTGAACCAGGCCGACTACATGGCTTCAGTCACCGGCGGCGACGCAACCGCCTTCCAGACATGCAAGTCGATGTTCCCTTGCGGCAGCCACTACGGCCAGGAGGTCGGGGCGGAGGCGATGCAGGGCGACGTCGACAAGGCACGGGCGATGCTACAGGCCTCCGGCTACAATGGGGAGAAGGTGGTGCTGCTCAATCCGACCGACCTGACCACGGTGGGTCCGCTGGGCGACGTGACCTACGATCTGTTGCGGAAGATCGGCATGAACGTGGAGATGGTGGCGACCGACTGGGGCACGGTGGTGCAGCGCCGCGTGTCGCGGGAGCCGGTGGAAAAGGGCGGCTGGTCGATCATCCACACCTGGGCGCCCTCGACAATTCGTTTCACTCCCGTCGAGCACAGCCAGATCCGCGGCCTGGGTCCCACCGCGTGGTTCGGTTGGTACAAAGACGACACGATGGAGGCGCTGACCCGCCGCTTCGTGGAGGCGTCGACGGCGGCGGAGCGCGACGCGACGGTGCTGGAGATCCACAAGCGCGCGTTCGAGATGGTGCCCTGCATACCGCTGGGGACGTTCCAGATCCGTACCGCCTATCGCAGCAACCTGACCGGGGTGATCGAGGCGACTGGTCCGTATTTCTGGAACGTCAGGCGAGTCTGACGGGCGGTCAACCAGGCTCGGGATAGATGTCAGCCAGATCGATCGTGACGCCCGGCGGGCCGAGCCTGATCGTGCCGAGATTGATGATGCGCGTGACAATGGCGGCCCCGGCGCGGCTGTGATGGATCACCTCCCGCCGTCGCGTGCGAGCGATGAGATAGTGCTGGATGGAGGCGACCCGGAAATAGTCCGCAAGCTGGTCGGCGAAATCGATCGACTGGGTCGACGGCGATGGTGATACCATCGCCCAACGCCTCACATGGCAGATTGGCCGGGCGGATCGCCTGATCGAGGGCGGCCCAGATACGATTCTTGACCCGCACGTGCCCGGCGCGCTAGGGCGACATCGCCACCGGTTCGCCGGCGATGCGCTCATAGCGGCCCTTCTGCCCCTCGGCCCATCGGCCCATCGGCGGAACTGCTCGCGACTGAGGCGCTGTGCCATGCGTGTCTCCCGCCCTGACGATATCAGCCCTTCAGCACTTCGACCATCGTGGACCCCCTGCGCCGCCGGACTCTCTGCGACATGGATGCCGGCGGCGCGCATCGCCTCCATCTTCGCCGCCGCGGTGTCGCGCCCGCCGGAGATCACCGCCCCGGCATGGCGGAGCGGTGGCGCCGGCGATAACCCAATATCGGCTGCTTCACCGCCGAGTTGCGCGTGGCGGTCGGCCTGCCTCGATCCACGCGGGGGATACGGCATGACGGGGGATACGGCATGACTTAAAGGTGTGCAGATGGCTCAGAAGCGGTCCAAGAGCGCATATTGGCCCGCCAGTGGACGCCGCCACCTTGCGGGAGGTGGACCCGCTTGATCTGGAAGACCCCGCCTGGAGGGCAGCATGAGCGACCTCTACGACGACGATATCCTGGTCTGGAGTGAACGCCAAGCCGAGCTGCTGCGGCGGCGCGCCGCCGGCGAGCTGGTGAACGACGCCGATCTGGATTGGCCCAACATCGCCGAGGAGATCGAGGACGTGGGGCGCGGTCAGCTGAACGCGGTCGAGTCCCTGCTCACCCAGGCGCTGTTGCACATGCTCAAAGCCGAGGCCTGGCCGCTGAATCGTGACGCGCCGAGCTGGCGGGCCGAGGCGCGGTTGTTCCGCCGGCAGGCGCGGCGCCGGTTCGTACCATCCATGCGGCAGAGGATCGACCTCGCCGGCCTCTATGCCGACGCTCTGGCGGGCTTACCCGACATGATGGATGGCCAACCGCCGTTATCGGTGCCTGATGTTTGCCAGGTCACGCTGGACGAGCTGCTGGGCGACCATTGATTGTCGGTTGGCGCAAGTGACCGACCAGGAATATTGGCGCGACTACAAGCTCATCCGCGATGACGTATCTGTCGCGATCAGAGCCTTCTACACCTACATTGAAGCGCATAAATGCGCCGAGAACAACCGTATATACAAAGAGATCAGCAAAGAAGCTCCATTCTGGCAGCTACAGCCCTACGGTCTGCAAGCAACATTTTTCATTGTGCTCGGCCGAATTTTCGATAAGGACAAGGATGCGCATTCGATCCGCAAGTTCATCAATGCTACAGTGCAGCACAAAGGATACTTCTCGAAGCATGCACTTGCTAACCGAAAGTCCACACCGCAGGGGAAGCCGGACTGGCTAGATGATTTCGTGCAGCAGGCTCACGAGCCGAGTGTGAAGGAGATCGAGGCTTTATCCGAAGCCCTGAAGCCTCACGAGGAGAAGTACAAGTCCGTATACGGCCCCATCCGCCACCAAGTGTTCGCGCACACGGCCCTCAAAGACAGCGATAAAGTGTCCGCGCTGTTCTCCAGGACCCAGATCAGCGACATTGAGGATACCCTCTATTTTCTCCAAGACCTCCTGGAAGCCATCTGGCAGCTTGGTCACAATGGCATCAAGCCGATACTTGGAACCCGAAGCAGGGATTACGAGGATAAGAATCGGGCTAAGCAAGCCGCAAGGCGCGTGCTGGAAAGCTTGTCATGAGACAACGCGATGAAAGGCCTGTCTTCTTTCGACTTTAGGTGTCGAGAAGATGGTTTACTGGAAGCTTAAGAGGCTGACCCGAAACGCCTGGAGAACGAAGGCAAAATTGAGTCTGTTCAATGGGTTGTCCGGACGGAGCCCGGCATCTGGGTTGGACGTGATTCCAGCGTTTTCAATGCCTTAGCCTCCTTCCGGACGCGATTCGAGCCAGACTCTAAGCGGCACTGCGGTCGTGCGCGGTGCTCAGCCCTTCAGCACCGCAACCATCGTGCTGCCCAGTGCCGCCGGACTTTCCGCGACATGGACGCCGGCGGCGCGCATCGCTGCCATCTTCGCCGCCGCGGTGTCGCGCCCACCGGATATCACCGCACCGGCATGGCCCATGCGCCGCCCCGGCGGGGCGGTTGCCCCGGCGATGAACGCCACCGTCGGCTTCTTCACCGGATGGCGCGCCAGAAACTCCGCCGCCTCGATCTCGCTCTGGCCGCCGATCTCGCCGATCAGGACGATCTGCCTGGTCTCCTCGTCGGCCAGGAACATCTCCAGCACCTCGACGAAGTCGGTGCCTTTCACCGGATCGCCGCCGATGCCCACGCAGGTGCTCTGCCCGAGGCCGACCGCCGTGGTCTGCGACACCGCCTCGTAGGTGAGCGTGCCGGAGCGGGACACGATGCCGACGCTGCCGCGGCGATGGATGTGGCCCGGCATGATGCCGATCTTGCAGGCGTCGGGCGTGATCACGCCCGGACAGTTCGGGCCGATCAGACGGGAACGCGATCCGCTCAGCGCCCGCTTCACCTTCACCATGTCGAGCACCGGAATGCCGTCGGTGATGCAGACAATCAGCGGGATCTCGGCATCGATCGCTTCCAGGATGGCGTCGGCGGCGAACGGCGGCGGCACATAGATCCCGGTGGCGGTCGCCCCGGTTTTTTCCCGCGCCTCCCACACCGTGTCGAACACCGGCAGGTCGAGATGCGTGGTGCCGCCCTTCCCAGGCGTGACGCCGCCGACCACCTTGGTGCCGTAAGCGATCGCCTGTTCGGAATGGAACGTGCCCTGGGCGCCGGTGAAGCCCTGCGTAATGACGCGTGTATCGGCATCCACCAGAATGGCCATGTCAGGCGGCCTCCCGCACGGCCGTCACGATCTTCTGCGCCGCATCCCCGAAATTGTCCGCGGTGATGATTGGCAGGTTGGATTTCGCCAGGATTTCCTTGCCAAGCTGCACGTTGGTGCCTTCCAGGCGCACCACCAAGGGCACCGACAGCTTCACCTCGCGCGCCGCCGCCACCAGGCCCTCGGCGATCACATCGCAGCGCATGATGCCGCCGAAGATGTTGACCAGGATGCCTTCGACGTTCGCGTCCGACAGGATGATCTTCAATGCGGCGGTGACCCGCTCCTTGGTGGCGCCGCCACCCACATCGAGGAAATTCGCCGGCGCGGCACCATACAGCTTGATGATGTCCATCGTTGCCATGGCGAGACCGGCACCGTTCACCAGGCAGCCGATGTTGCCGTCCAACGCCACGTAGTTGAGGTTGTACTTGGCGGCCTCCAGCTCCTTCGGATCCTCCTCCCCCTCGTCGCGCAGCTTCTCGAGCTCCGGATGGCGGAACAGCCCGTTGTCGTCGAAGCTGATCTTGGCATCCAACGCGACCACGTCGCCGCCGGTCGTGACGACGAGCGGGTTGATCTCGACGATCGAGCAGTCGAGCCCGGTGAAGGTGCCATACAGCGCTGGCAGGAACCGGTTGAACGCGCTCACCTGCTTGCCGGTGAGGCCGAGGCCATAGGCGAGGCGGCGCGCATGGAAGCCGGAAATGCCGGTGACCGGATCGACCGCGACGCGCATGATCTTCTCGGGATGGTGTGCAGCAACCTCCTCGATCTCCATGCCGCCTTCGGTCGAAGCGATCAGCGTGACGCGTCCGCTGCCGCGATCGACCAGCAGCGAGAGATACAGTTCGCGCTCGATGTCGCAGCCGGCCTCCACGTAGACGCGATGCACCGGCCGCCCGGCCGGACCGGTCTGCCGCGTCACCAGCGTGTGGCCGATCATCGCTTCGGCCGCCGCGCGCACCTCGTCGATCGAGCGCGCGAGGCGCACGCCGCCCTTGCCGCTCGGATCGTCGGCGAAGCGGCCGGCGCCGCGACCGCCGGCATGGATCTGCGATTTCACCACGTAGACCGGACCAGGGAGCTTGCCTGCCGCCGCCACCGCTTCGTCTGGTGTCCAGGCCACGTAGCCGTCGGGCACCGCCACGCCGTGGCGCTTCAGCAGCTCCTTGGCCTGGTATTCGTGGATGTTCATCGGCGGGGCCTCGCCCCCACGTCATGGCGGGCGAAGGCCCGCCATCCACGACTTTGCGGTGCTGCGCGCGGGAAAGTCGTGGATGGCGAGCCTTCGCCCGCCATGACGTGGTGACTGGACCTGGTGCTGCGCATCGGCCGGTCAGCCGATGAGTTTCTTCGCTGCCTCGACCAGCTCTCTGACCGCCGTGCAGGACTTGTCGAATGCGGCCTTTTCCGTTGCGTTCAGTTCGATCTCGACGATGCGCTCGATGCCGCCCGCGCCGATCACCACGGGAACGCCGACATACAGGCCCTTGATGCCGTATTCGCCATTCAGGTAGGCGGCGCAGGGCAGCACGCGCTTCTTGTCCTTCAGGTAGCTCTCCGCCATGGCGACCGCCGAGGCGGCCGGCGCATAGAACGCGCTGCCGCGCTCCAGCAGCTTGACGATCTCGCCGCCGCCATCCGCGGTGCGCTTCACGATCGCGTCGATCTTCGCCTGCGTCGTCCAGCCCATCTTGATCAGATCTGGCACCGGGATGCCGGCCACGGTGGAGTAGCGGGTGAGCGGTACCATCGTGTCGCCGTGGCCGCCGAGCACGAAGGCGGTCACGTCCTCCACCGACACGCCGAACTCCTGCGCCAGGAACAGGCCGAAGCGCGAGCTGTCCAGGATGCCGGCCATGCCGACGACGCGGTTCGTGGGCAGGCCGGATTTCTGCTGCATCACCCAGACCATCGCATCCAGCGGGTTGGTGATGGTGATCACGAAAGCGTCCGGGCAGTGGGTCTTGATCCCCTGTGCCACCTCGGCGATCACGCCGGCGTTCTTGCCGATCAGGTCGTCGCGCGACATGCCCGGCGTGCGGGGGAAGCCGGCGGTGACGATCACCACGTCGGCGCCCTTGATCGCCGCGTAGTCGGAGCCGCCGGTCATCAGCGCATCGAACCCGTCGACCGGGCTGGACTGCATGATGTCGAGCGCCTTGCCGGCCGCGACGCCGCCGAACACGTCGAACAGCACGACGTCGCCGAGCTCCTTGAGGCCGATGAGGTGTGCGAGCGTGCCGCCGATGTTACCGGCGCCGATCAGGGCGATCTTGTTGCGGGCCATCTGGGTGTCCTTGACGCGGGCGAGAGAACAGCCGTTGCACGGAAACGCATTGCTGCCCGCCGGGTGCCCGGCGGCCCGGGAGGCGGGCAAGTTGCTAGCCCATCAGACGGCCTCGGGCAAGGTGGTGCGGTGCAGCATGGTGCGTTACGCCAGGTGCGGCAGTTCGAGCCAGTCCTGGCTTTGCATCTCGTCGAGCCGCGATGCGGTGCGCTCGAACATCCTGGCATTCTCGCCACGCTGATAGAGCTGGTCCGGCATGGCATCGGCCGACGCGAGCAGCTTCACGCGGTGATCGTACAGCGTGTCGATCAGGACGATGAAGCGGCGCGCCTTGTCGTAGTTATCGGGCGACAGCCGCGGGATGCCGTCCAGGATCAGCGTGTGATAGCGCGTTGCCAGCGCAAGGTAGTCGCCTGCTCCGAGCGCGGTACCGCACAATGCATCGAAGTCGCAGCGCGCGACGCCTTCCGCCGCCAGCTTCACGACGAACCCGCGGCCCATCACCCAAAGTGTTTCGGCCTTCGCGTCCGCATCTCCGGTCAGTTCGGCGAAGGCGCGGTCCAGCTCGCGCTCTGCCCGCGCGTCGGCGGGCACCAGCCAGGTGCGCATCTCGCGCAGGCGGGCGCGCCGAAAATCCCGGCCGGCATCCATCATCAGCACGTCGAGCCGGCGCTTGAGCAGAGCGAGGAACGGCAGGAAGGCATCGCGGCCCGGCTGGCCCTTGAACAGATCGTCCGGCGCCACATTGGACGTGGCCACGACCACCACGCCGCAGTCGAGCAGCGCCTGGAACAGCCGGCCGAGGATCATCGCATCGGCGATGTCGTTCACCTGGAACTCGTCGAAGCAGAGCAGTGCCGCCTCGGCCGCGATCGAATCGGCAAGCGGCGGGATCGGATCGTCGATCTCCGGGTTGGCGCGCTTGAACGCGTGGAAGCGCGCGTGGACGGTCTGCATGAAGCGATGGAAGTGGATGCGCTGCTTGCGGCGCACGGCGGCGGCGGCGAAGAACAGGTCCATCAGCATGGACTTCCCGCGGCCGACCTCGCCCACGATGTACAGGCCGTTCGGCCGGTCCTCCGTCGGTTCGTTGCGGCGGAGCAGGCGGGAGAACAGGCTGTGGCCGTTGGCCGGCCGCGGCGGCGGGTCATAGCCGCGCAGCCTCTCCCACAGCGCCTGGAGCCGTTCGGCCGCAAGTTCCTGGGAGGAGTCGGGTGCCAGTTCGCCGGCCGCCACCATCGCCCGGAAGGCTGGCAGCGGCCCGCGCTGCGCAGGGATGTCGGCGCCCGGGCTGTCCATGTCGGCGGGGCAGATAGCGCGTCCGCCGCCAGGGTTCAACGCGGCGGTTTCCATGCTAAGCACCGGCCCGAAGGAGTGCCGGATGATCGAACTCGACCATGCCGCGTTGCGCGCCACGCCGGTGGCCACGGATCCGTTCCCGCATGTGGTCGTGCCGAACTTCGTGCCGCCCGAGAGCCTGCGCGCGGTGGTCGCCGATCTGCCGCCGCTGGGCAAGCGAGGCTCGTTTCCATTGGATGCACTGGCGCTCGGCCCCAACGCGCAGGCACTGATGCGCGAACTGCAGGGGCCCAGGCTGCGGCAGGCGATCGCGGACTGTTTCGGCCTGGACCTTGCCGACTCGCCGACCATGGTGACGCTGCGCGGCTGGACCAATGAGCGGGACGGCTACATCCACTGCGATTCCACCGCCAAGCGCGTGACGGTGCTGCTGTATCTGAACCCGGCGACCGACGCCTGGGCACAGCACGAGGGATGCCTGCGCCTGCTGCGCGGCCCTGGCGACCTGGAGAATTATGCGGTGGAGGTGCCGCCGGTGAACGGCACGCTGCTGGTGTTCCCGAACGGGCCAACCGCCTGGCACGGCCACAAGCGCTTCACCGGACAGCGCTACTCGGTGCAGCTCAACTACATGACCACCGACGCGAAGGCGCGCAGCGAGCTGCGCCGGCACCGGCTGTCGGCGTTCATCAAGCGTCTGACCCGCGCTGCGTGAACGCATGAAGTTATCGTGTGACGCTGAACGTGCAAGAAGACGACGGAGGTTTGCCATGGCATTGGGCTCTCTGACGGGACGGGTTGTCAGGCCGCAAGTGACCGCTAACGACCGGCGGGATCAGGCGGCAGACGACCTATACGAGATGGCAAATCTGTTTCCTCGGACAACCGGTCTGCCGATGGCTGTGTGGGTCAGCCCGCGCGGGCGAGCGAGGCATGACGCGCGGATCAAGGTTTCCCTGACACCGGGAAGGATAGACATCGGACATACGGCTGTGGTCGGCATTCGGCCGAGTCCGAGATTGATTGAAGGGAAGCTGGCGCCGGCGGATCTTGAGCTTGTGTCTCAATGGATCAGGGAAAACGAAGACGCACTGATAGATTTCTGGAATGAGACGATCGACTCAGTCGAGCTTGGTGCGCGGCTGAAAAAAATCTAGATGATTGCTGGGTTTCTTGAAGTACTACCGCGTTCGATTGTCATTGCGAGGAGCGAAGCGACGCGGCAATCTCGTGGAGAACGCCCCTGAGATTGCCGCGTCGCTTCGCTCCTCGCAATGACAGTAGGGCTACACCTGCCGCTCGACGATCAACTGCTTGATCGCACCGATCGCCTTCGCCGGGTTGAGCCCCTTCGGACAGGTGTCGGTGCAGTTCATGATCGTGTGGCAGCGATACAGCTTGAACGGATCCTCCAGCGCATCCAGCCGTTCGCCGGTGTGCTCATCGCGTGAATCGGCGATCCAGCGATACGCCTGCAGCAGCACCGCCGGTCCCAGATAGCGGTCGCCGTTCCACCAGTAGCTCGGGCAGGCGGTGGTGC
>JBGPND010000175.1:0-11229 GCA_041487355.1 Acetobacteraceae bacterium
AAAGTGCGCACTTTGACCGAGATTGCCGCGTCGCAGCGCTCCTCGCAATGACAGTGTTTCATGCCTTGTAGTACCAGGTCTCCGGATGCGAATTGCCCGGCGTGCGGCAGTGCTGCGCCAGGCAGACGCGCGCGGCGATGTTGCCTAGCCGGTTGCTCACCAGGCGCACCCCCATTCCCGCCGGCGACTGGCCGACCGTGCCGATGCCGATCTGCTGGTCGACCAGGATCTTCCAGATCTCCTGCGCGTTCCTGTTGCGTCCGTCCGCCTTCAGCGCGGCGGCCTCGCTGAACAGTTCCCAGATCTTCAGGATCGCCGGATCGTCCGGCTTGGTCCCTTGCTTGCCGCCGGACACGTAGTACTGGGCATAGTCCGGTCCCATGAAGGCTTCGGTCGCGTCCACTGGGATGGCGTGGCGCGGGAACAGATACAGCAGCTCGGTGCCGCCGTTGTTCCAGATGAAGATGTGGTGCTCGTTGTTGCGCACCCGGGTGAAGGCGAGATTGCGCTCCAGCTCGCGCACCTCGGCCTGGATGCCGATTTTCTGCCACTGGTTGGCGACCATCTCCGACATCTTCGGATAGGGCATGAAGGCCGATATGGCGATGATCTGGATGCGCAGCCTTTCGCCGTTGTCGGTGCGCACGCGGAAGCCCTGCGCGTCCTTCTTGGCCAGGCCGATCTTGTCGAGCAGAGCATTGGCCTGTACCGGATCGTGCACCGACCACTTCTTGCGCCATTCCTTGCCGGGGTTCTGCGGCATCGAATCGGCCGGCACGACGGAGCCGGGCGTGCCGATGCCCAACCAGAACGTTTCGTTCAATTGGTCGCGGTCGATGCCAAGCGCCAGCGCGCGACGGAAATCCGCATTGGTCAGCCATTTGCGGATTTCGGGATCGCCCTTGAAGCTGAGATTGCAGTGCAGCAGGAAGTCGGTGCCGGCGAGACCCAGGTCGAGGTGGACCGTGTAGTTGCCCTTCTTCTGGTTATCCAGGATCACCGGCAGCTTGCCGAGGTCGATGTGCCGCTCCTGCATGTCGTATTCGCCGGCCATCGCGCGCAGGTTGATCACTTCCAGGTCCTGCACCAGCGTAAGCTGCACGCGGTCGATGTAGGGAAGCTGATTGCCCGCGGTGTCCACGGCGTAATAGTAGGGGTTGCGCTCCAGCAGCCAGACCGAGGTGTTGATCGGCTGCACGGTCTTCCACGGTCCGAGCGTGGGCAGCTCGGGATTCAGCGACCAGTCCTTCTTGAAGTGCAGCATCTGCACCCAGTTCTCGAACCCAGCCTCCTTCGCCTTGGCGTTCACCGCCTCGACCGACGAGTATTTCGGCAGGAACTGCTTCAGGTAGTGTCCTGGCGAATACGCGCCGAAGCTGAACTTTTGCGACTGCCGCACCGACTGGCCGCCGCCGATCAGCGTGTCGCCGGCCATTATCTCCTCGATCAGGAAATACGGCACGTCGAACTCGAAGCGGACGGTAGTCTCATCCACCTTCACCATGCGGCCTGGCTTGCCCTGCGGCTGCATATCCGCGATCGGCGTGGGGACGATCTCCTTGTTGGAATACAGGTCCTCGAACCAGAACACGAAATCATCCGCGGTGAACGGTGCACCGTCGGACCACCTCATGCCCTTGCGCAGATGGATCGTGTAGGTCTTGCCGTCCTCGGAAAGTTCGTAGCTCTTGGCCACCGAGGGGACGATCTTGCTGCCGTCGGCGCTCCAGAAGAACAGCTTGTCGGACGAGTTGATGCGGTTGGCGTTCTCCACGTCGCCTGGGCCGGTGAAGGCGCGCCGCCAGGTGCCGCCGTACTTGCCGATCTCGTTCAGCGGCTGCCAGACCATCGGTTCGGCCGGGACGCGCTGCTCGACCGCGGGCAGCTTGCCGGCCTTCACCAGCTCCGCGAGCATCGGCGCCTCGGCGAATTTCTTCGGCCATTTCGCCGGGTCGGTGATCATCGTCGGACCCTGGAATTCGCCGACCAGACCGGACTGCGAAAGGCTGGTCTGCGCCTCCGCGACGGCGCTGCGCAGGAATTCCATGGCCGCCGGGCTGGCGGCGAGGCCGGACAGAACGGCGCGGCGTGATAGTTTGGCATTGGGCATGAACATTTCCCCCGCAACGCGATGTTGCGGCCAATCTACCGGTAGGCTCTGCGGCTTGCCAGTGCCGATCAGAGCATGACGGTCCCTCCGTCTACCGCGATGGTCTGCCCGGTGACGAAACGGCTGCCGTCGGAGATCAGCCAGGCTACCGTCCCGGTCAGGTCCGCCGGTTCCAGCGTGCGCTGGATCGACTGGTTGGCCCGGATCACCGCCAGCCCGCGGTCCAGTTTGTCACCCAGGAACTCGACGGTGCCCTCGGTCATCACCGCGCTGGGCGCCAGTGCGTTCACCCTGATGTTGTCGCGGCCGAGCTCGCGGGCCAGCCCGCGGGTCAGGCCGATCACCGCAGCCTTCGACGTGGTGTAGTGCAGCGCATAGGGCATGCCGTAGGTGGCGGCGAGCGAGGCGACATTGACGATGGAGCCGCCGCCCGATTGGCGCATCGCCGGCACCACCGCCTTGCAGCAGTTCCAGATGCCCTTGACGTTGACCGCCATCGCCGCGTCCCAGTCGGCCTCCGCGATCAGGTTGAAGCGCCCGCCGCGCAGCGCGCCATACAGCGCCGCGTTGTTGATCAGCGCGTCGATGCGGCCGAACCTCTCCATCGCCAGTTCGACCATCGAATCGGCTGATGCGATGTCGGTCACGTCCAGTGTCACGCCGATGGCACCGTTGCCGGCGGCCTCCGCCGCCGCAGTGCAATCCGCGATGTCGCCGGCGACGATGCGTGCGCCCGCCGCGCCCAGACTGCGTGCATACTCGAAGCCCAACCCGCGCGCCGCGCCGGTGATCAGGACGACCTTGTTTGCGACATCCATGCGTCGTTGCCCTTCCTATGGCTTCGCCATCGTCGCCTTGGCATCGGCCGCGGCGTGGTAGTTGTTGCGCAGGAACCAGAGCCGGTACTGCTCGTAGGTCACCGCCGGATAGCGCGGCGGATTTTCTTCCGTGCAGCAGGTCGGCAGGCAGTTGATCGGCCAATCGGTGTTGGGTGCGAAGAAGAACGGCACGGCGTAGCGGTCGCGGTCCGGTGCCGGATTGATCGCGAGGTGCTCGGTGGAGAGGAACCGGTCGTTGGTCCAGCGCTTGCACATGTCGCCCGAGTTGATGATGAACGCGCCCGGAATCTTCGGCGCCTTCATCCAGCCGCGGCCGGCCGGCCGGATGTACAGCCCCGCCAGATTGGACTGCGGCAGGATCGTCAGGAACGAGCTGTCGGTATGCGGCGAGATGCCGAACTGGTTGTCTTCGTAGTCGGTCGGCGGGTAGTGCGACAGGCGCAGCGTGCACTGTGCGTTGGTGAACGGCGCATCGAACCAGTCCGGCGGCAGCTCGAGCGCGGTGGCAAACACCGGCAGCAGGCTTTTGGCAAATGCCTCCAGCCGCGCGTAATACGCTATCGCGGCCTCGCGGAACCCGGGCAGATCGGCCGGAAATTTGTTGATTTCACGGAACGGCTTGCCGGCACGCACCTCCGGATCGTCCGGCGACCGTTCGCGGTCGATGAAGAACGCCTCGTTGAGATCGGGCTTGCGGTTCTGGTTGATCTCGGAGGTCTTGATGGCGAAGCGTGCCGCCGGCAGGTAGCCGACCGAACCGGTGCCCATCGCCAGTGCCATCTTCCGTTCCAGTGGTATCGCGTGGAACCGTGCCGCTTCGGCGAAGATGCCGTCGATCATCTGTGCCGGCACGCCGTGGTTCACCACCACCAGGAAGCCGATGTTCTCCAGCGCATAGGCAAGATCGCGCGCCAGATGCTGCCGTGCGGCCGGAACGCCGCGCGCGTAGTCGGCGAAGTCCAGCACCGGGAAGTCGTCGGCCTCGGCGTCCTGCAGCAGCATGCTCATTCCGGGTTCTCCTTCAGCCGGTCGCGCGCAGGAAGCGGACTTCGTCGATCATGTCGTGCAATCGATAGAGATAAGTAAGCCCATGGACCAGGGCCGGCGCGGCGTGATGCCAGGGCAGTGGTCGTAGCGGCGTCAGCGGGAACACCGTAGCCTCGTCGCGCGCGCCGCGCACGACGGCTGCGAGATCGCGGCCCATCATCGTCGCGGCGGCGATGCCACGCCCGTTATAGCCGAGGCCGGCATAAAGCCCGGGCGCCAGCGCGTGCAGGCGCGGGAAGTGATCGGCGGTCATCGCCACGAAGCCGCTCCAGCCCTGCTGCCATTTGATCGTTCCGAGCTGCGGATAGAGCTTACGAATCCGTGCATTGACACGACGCAGGTCAGCTGGGCGCTCCGGACCGAAGATCGGGCCATAGGCGCTGGCGTGCAGCCGCCCATCCGGCAGCATGCGCACGCCGGAGAACAGGTGCCGCGTGTCGGTCATCGACTGCCGCTCCGGCAGGAGCGTGTGCCGCACATTGTCCGACAGCGGCTCGCTGACGAAGCCGTGCCCACGCATCGGGATGATACTCTCGCGCAGTCCGGGCCACAGATCGCCGGTATAGGCGTTGGTGGCGATCACCACATTGTCCGCCGTCACGCCGGCACCGCCGGCGTCGATCGACCAGCGCCCGTCGCGTCGTGCCAACCCACGAACCCGCGTGTTTGGATGGATCACCGCGCCGGCCGCGACCGCGGCGCGCGCCAGCCCGCGGGCATAGGCGAACGGATTGATGTTCCCGCCGCGCCGGTCAAGCGATGCCGCCTTGTAGAGCGGCGAGCCGATCGCCTCGGCGCAGCGTGCACCTTCCAGCATCTCCACCGGCGCGCCGCGTTGCTGCCAATACTGCGTGCGGTGTTCCAGATCGTGCCGCCCGCTCGGCGAATGGGCGGCAAAGATCAGGCCCGAGCGCATCGGCCAGCATTCGATGCCATGCCGGCCGATCAGCTCGAACACCAGGTCCGGCCCCGCCGCCACGGCATCGACGATGCGCTGACCGCGCTCCGGCCCGTAGTGGCGCAGGATCGCGTCGTGACTTGGCTTCAGATACGGCACCACCTGGCCGAAGGCGCGTCCCGATGCGCCCCAGCCGATGTCCTTCGCCTCCAGGACAGCGACATCGATGCCGGCCTCGGCCAGATGCAGCGCGGTGGAAAGCCCGGTGAAGCCCGCACCGATGACCGCGACCGCGACATGCCTCTGGCCTTCGAGCTTCTGCGTGGGAGGCGGTGGCGGCGCGCTTCTGACATAGACGTCGGGCGGGCCGCTCCGGTCGGACAATGGCTCATACATGCATGGAACGATGCGGCCGGTTGCCGCGATGCGCAACCCGAAGCTAGGCTGCCCACCATGAAACTGACTGCCGAACGCCTCGACCGCATCAGCCCCAGCCAGACGATTGCCGTGCGCCAGAAGGTCGCCGCGCTGAAGCGCGAGGGGCGCGACGTGCTGGGTGTGTCCTCCGGCGAGCCGGACTTCGACACGCCGCGCCATGTGAAGGATGCGGCGATTCGCGCCATCGAGGCCGGTGAGACGAAATACACCGACGTCGCCGGTACGCCCGCGCTGCGCCGTGCGGTTGCCGAGAAGTTCCGCCGCGATTCAGGGATCGACTACAAGCCGGAGGAGATCATCATCTCCACCGGCGCCAAGCAGGTGATGTTCAATGCCATGCTGGCGACGCTGAATGCCGGCGACGAGGCGATCATCCCGGTCCCCTGCTGGGTCAGCTATCCCGATATCGTCGCGCTCGCCGAGGGGAAGCCGGTGTTCGTGCCATGCAGCCAGAACCACGGCTTCAAGCTGTGCGCGGAAGATCTGGAAGCCGCGATCACCCCGCGCACGCGCTGGTTCATCCTGAACAATCCGTGCAATCCGACCGGCGCCGCGTATTCCGCCGCCGACCTGCGGCCACTGTGCGATGTGCTGCTGCGCCATCCGGATGTCTGGGTGCTGACCGACGACATCTACGAGAAGCTTGCCTACGACGGCGAGAAGCCGGCCACCATCGTCCAGGTGGAGCCGCGCGTAAAGGAGCGGACCGTCACCATGAACGGCTGCTCCAAGAGCTACGCGATGACCGGTTGGCGCATCGGCTTCGCGGGCGCGCCGGTGCCGCTGATCAAGGCGATGGACAAGCTGCAGAGCCAGTCGACGTCGAACACCTCGTCGGTCAGTCAGGCGGCGGCGCTGGCGGCGCTGACCGGGCCGGAGGATTTCATCACCGACATGGTGCGCGTATTCCGCGAACGGCGCGACATGCTGATCGATATGCTGAACGCAGCGCCCGGCATCACCTGTCGAAAACCGGAAGCCACATTCTACGTATTTCCGTCGATGGCTGGCTGTCTGGGCAAGACCACATCGGGCGGGACGCGCATCACGGACGACCTGGCGTTTGTCACCGCCTTGCTTGACGAAGAAGGCGTCGCGTCGGTGCATGGCGCCGTCTTCATGTGCCCCGACCATTTCCGCATCAGCTACGCCACCGACACCGAGGTGCTGCGCGAGGCGTGCCGGCGCATCCAGCGCTTCTGCCGCAGCCTGACCCCCGCCTTCGCGGGGGTGACAAGAGTCACAGCATGAAAGGTCCCGCAAATGGCTCCCAACGCAAAGCGCGTGTTCTATGTCAAGTATCTGTCGGGGCCGGTCTTCGCCGAAATCCTGGCGCGTCGTCCCGATATCCAGCTCGACAAACTGGAGAACGAGACACCGGATGTGGAAGCCGAACCGATCCTGTCGCAGGCGCACGCCTATCAGATCGGTGCGTCGCGCCAAGTGATTGGCAAGCATCTGCAGGTGACCGACGCGCTGCTGGCGCGTACGCCGAACCTGGTGGCGGTGTCGTCGAACGGCGCCGGCTACGACACGATCGATGTCGATGCCTGCACGCGGCAGGGGATCATCGTGGTGAACCAGTCGGGCGGCAACAAGGAGGCGGTGGCGGAGCATGCGCTGGCGATGCTGCTGACGCTGTCGAAGCGGATCATCGAGACCGATCGGCGGATGCGCCGCGCTCCCGACATTCCCCGCAATGCCTTCATCGGCACGGAGCTGCTGGACAAGACGATCGGCATCATCGGCATTGGCAATGTCGGCGGACGGCTGGCGGAGCTGTGCAAGGGCCTGTTCCGCATGCGCGTGCTGGCCTACGACCCATATCTCAGCACTGCGCAGATCGCCGCGAAGGGGGCGGAGAAGGTGGAAAGGCTCGACGACATGCTGCGGCAGGCCGACTACGTGTCGATCAACTGCCCGTACACCAAGGAATCACGCAACCTGATGGGCGCGCGCGAATTCGGGCTGATGCAGCCGCACGCCTATTTCGTCACCACCGCGCGCGGCGGCATCCATGACGAGGACGCGCTGGCCGAGGCGTTGGCGGCGAAAAAGATCGCCGGCGCCGGGCTGGATGTGTGGGAAGACGAACCGCCGGCGCATGACCACAAGCTGATGGCGTTCGACAACGTGCTGGTCAGTCCGCACACCGCGGGTGCGACGTATGAATCGCGCGACAACATGGCGCGGTTTGCGGCCGAGCAGCTGATCGACATCCTGGACGGCAAGCGTCCGCCGCGCCTGATCAATCCGGAGGTCTGGCCGGCCTATTGCGATCGGTTCGAACGGATCATGGGTGCAAAGCCGCAGGGGTAGCGCGGCCACACCCTCACCCGGCGCGCAAGGGCGCGCCGACCTCTCCCGCGGCGCGGGAGAGGGGTACGACCGAACGGCGCGACACAGTACACCTCTCCCGCCCCACACCTCTCCCGCCTCGCGGGAGAGGTCGCCACGCGTCAGCGTGGCGGGTGAGGGTGTGGCCCGCGTCAGGTCACCCCTTCCCGTAGCGCCCCGCCGACGCGCCGGCGATGCGGCCGAACACCGAACCCGACATCAGACCCGCACCACCCAGGTAGTTCTGATAGAACACGCCGCCCACCAGCTCGCCCCCGGCAAACAACCCGGGGATGACGCGGCCAGTGGTGTCCTCCACCTCGCCGTCGGTGGTGATCTTCAGTCCGCCGAAGCTGAAGGTGATGCCGCAGGTCACGACAAAGCCGCTATACGGCGGTTTGTCGATCGGCAGCGCCCAGTTGGATTTCGGCGGCGTGATGCCCTTGGTATGCTTGCCGTCGAGGATCGCCGGATTGTAGTCGCCCGGCTGGCACGCGGCGTTGAACTCGCGCACCGTCCGCACCAGGCCCTCGACGCTGATCTCCAGCTTCTGCGCCAGCTCTTCCAGCGTGTTGGCCTCAGCCTTCGTCACCTGCCGGATGCGATATTCGTCGCGCACCATGTCGATCGTCTTCTTGTCGAAGATCTGCACGGCGGCACGCTGCGGCTGCTTCATCACCTCGCGGCCGTACTTGGCGTAGGTGTGGTTGCGGAAATCCGCGCCTTCATCGACGAAGCGCTCGCCGTTGACGTTGACGATGATGCCGATCGGATAGGAGTGCTTCTGATAGTTGTCGAGCACGACACGGTCGCCGAACGGCGGCGCGCTGATGTCCCACTGCACGGCGTGGCAGGTGGACCAGCCGCCGAACGCCGCGGCACCGATGTCCAGCGCCGCCTTGATGCCGTCGCCAGTGTTGTGGCGGGTGCCGCGCACGCGCGCCATCTCCCAGCCGGGACCGTAATAGCGCACACGCATCTCCGGATCGGCCTCGAAGCCGCCGCAGGCGAGCACCACGGCCTTGGCGTGGATGTCCTCGTAGCCGTCGGGACCGAACACGGTGACCCCAGTGACGTCGCCCTTGCGGTTCTGGATCAGCCGGCGCAGCCCGGTGTTGTAGCGCACCTTGATGCCGTTGCGTTCGGCCGACTTGAACAGGAAGTCGACCAGGCCCCAGCCGCCGCCGACCGCCTCGACCGCCATGCCGCCGAAGAAGTGCTGCACGCCGTTCACCAGATAGGACTGGCGCTTGAACATCGGAATCCAGCGCACGCCCTTCTCGCCCATCCACACCACGGTCTCGCGTGAGCGGTTCACCAGCAGGTCGGCGAGTTCGGGCTCCGACAGGTTCTCGGTCACCTTCATGAGGTCGTTCATGTAGATCTCGGCCGTGAAGGGCGGGATATACATCTGCTTCGCCTCGGCCTCGGACAGGTCGGCCAGGACATCCTTCCGGAGATCTTCCGTGCCGTGATGGACGAAGCGGAATCCGCCCGCGGTGAAGGTGGAGTTGCCGCCTCGCTCCTCCTCGCTCGCCTTCTCCAGCACCAGCACGCTGGCCCCTTGCTCGCGGGCGGACAGCGCGGCGCACAGCGCGGCGTTGCCCGCGCCAACCACGATCACGTCATACGTGCCGGCATCCGGCATGGAAAGCCTCCTACAGGTTCGTGGAGCCTCCTTACGAACGGTTGCCGCCGCGCGCAAGGCGTCGCACATTGCCGCCTTCCGGACCGGAGGGAGCCGAGATGGAGGAGGAAGCCCCGAGCCGCGCCTGGCACGAGATCGTGCGCGGCGTGCTGAAGCGCCACGACGTGCGGCTGGTAACCTACGTACCGGACAACGTGCTGCGCCCGCTGATCGACGCGGTGCACGCCGATCCGTTCTTCACCGCCTTCTCCACGGCGCGCGAGGAGGAGGCGGTGGGCATCATCTCCGGCGCCTGGATGGGCGGGCTGCGCGGCATCGTGCTGATGCAGACCTCCGGCTTCGCCACGCTGCCGAACGCGATCGCCTCGCTGGCGGTGCCGTTCCAGATTCCCGTGCTGATGATGGTGTCCGAGCGCGGCACGCTGGGAGAATTCAACATCGGCCAGTCGCTGGTGGCGCGCACCATGCGCCCGGTGCTGCAGGCGCTTGCCGTTGAGCACCACACGATGACGCGGCTGGACGAGGTGGAGTTCATCATCGACCGCAGCATCACCCAGGCGGTCGCCACCCAGGCGCCGTGCGTGTTCATCCTCTCGCCCCTGCTGACCGGGGGCAAGGTCTTCGCGAAGTGAGGCAGCCCATGTCGTTCGCAACCAACCATCCGGTCAGCCGCGAGCAGGCGAAGGTGATGAACCGCTTCGACATCACCAAGCGCATGGTGGCTCGGCTGCATCACGACGAGGCCGTGATCGGCGGCATCGGCTACACCAATTTCG
Organism: Acetobacteraceae bacterium; assembly: GCA_041487355.1. GTDB lineage: Bacteria > Pseudomonadota > Alphaproteobacteria > Acetobacterales > Acetobacteraceae > JAMXLO01. Next base: position 10,094 of record JBGPND010000175.1, read on the forward strand.
ACCTGTGGGCCGCCGGACGCCGGCCGCAGAATTTCTACATGCTGGGCAGCATGGGGTTGGCCGCGCCGATCGCGCTCGGCGTCGCGCTGGCGCAGCCGCAGCGCAAGGTGATCGCGCTGGAGGGTGACGGCTCGATCCTGATGCAGCTTGGCTCGCTTGCCACCATCGCTGGCCGCAAGCAGAAGAACCTCGCCGTCGTGATCATGGACAACGGCACCTATCAGATTACCGGTGGGCAGATCACGTCGACCGAACTCGGCGCCGACATCGTCGCCATCGCACGCGGCGCCGGGATCGCACAGAGCGCCTGGGCGGCGGACGAGAGCGCATTCGAGGAGTTGGTCGACGTCGCGTTGCGCGAGGATGGCCCGTGGCTGATCGGCTGCCGCATCGACAAGGAGAAGCCCGCCGATACCACCGAACGCGATCCGCCGCGCATCCGCGATCAGTTCATGCGCGGGCTGGGCGTGAAGAAGTGATGGCTTGATGGATCGCCGCGGCGATCGCTGCCGGCATCTGGACGGGACCCATACGCAAGCAGCCTTCGATGGTCACTCGTTGGGCCTGCGGTAGCAATGCACGGAGCCGGATGGACATCGCGTGCGTGATCGCAGGTGAAATGGCACCCTGCAGCAGCAGTGCCGGCGGTTGCATGCGCGGCAGACGATCGATTGTCAGGTCATGATACGAGACGGCGCGCATGTCCGCGGCGAGCGCATCGCCGGCTTCGACAGGGAGGTCCTCAACAACCGAGTGCCGATCATGCCCTACCGTTGACGTCATGGCCGGGCTTGACCCGGCCATCTATCGCGGCACCGCTGCTGGTACAGATGCCCGGGTCAAGCCCGCGCGTGACAAGGAAGAAAAGCCCGAGCGGTCAATCCGAAAGGCCGTTGGTATCACTGCGGGGTTGATGTGGGGCAGCCAGGCTTGAAACCACAGATGAACGCAGATGAACGCAGATCGAGGAATGGAGTGCCCCCGAAAATGAGACACGAAAACTAGACACACTGTTCAGGAAGGAGAACGAGTGTGTCGAGAAAGCGACGATGGCGCTTCACGCGGGCGTTCAAACTGGCTGTGCTGGAGCGGATGGAAGAGACGGCAAACATTGTGGTGCTGGCCGAGGAGCTCGG
>JBGPND010000176.1:0-11210 GCA_041487355.1 Acetobacteraceae bacterium
CAGCGTGACGTCAAGGCGGTCGCCCGGATGCAGTACCTGGGAAGCGACCGGCGTCAGGATGCTGAAAGCCGGGTTTCCGAGCAGCGATAGCGAGCTCAGGCTGACGTCCTGATCGCCGATATCGGTGACCTCCAGCGTGCTCGTAAGCGCGCTGCTGACGTCCTCACTGCCAAAGTTCATCTGGCCGGACGCGAGCGTGGCTCCACTCAGCACGGTGAATGAAAGGTGAGGTCCCGGCAGGAACACCGGGCCATATCCGTTGCCGGAGTCGTTGTTCCCAAGGTCCAGGAAACCATCCCGGCCGTCGGTCGCGGTGGCATTGATCTCCTTCGACAGGATTGTGTTTGTGGCCGTTACGTCTGCCTTGGTCCAGTTGCCGTTTACGTCGATGCGCAGGACCGGAGACGTGTATGTCTCGGTGAAGACCAGATGGCCGTCATTGTCGGCGGCATAGCTCATGATGTCGACGTTGTTGGTCTGCACGTGCGTGGCACTGTAGTTGTCCCACGGGTGCGCCAGACCAAGGTTGTGGCCGTCCTCGTGTGCGACGGTATCGCCAAAGTTGGTCGTGAATGCCGACTCGTTCTTCGAGTCGGTCGAGCCATAACTGTAGACGTGGCTGGCGATGATCGAGTTGACTTGGCCCTTGATGGTCTGGTTGATGAACTGATCGAGCTGCAGCCCCTGCCACTCGGTGGAGTAGTCCTTGTACTGGCCGAAATAGGTTGCCAGCGAAGGCTTGTTGAGGTCGACGCCGCCGCCGGGGGCGGAGGTCCCCAACAGGGTGGTATCGGCGTCGGTCGCGAAATACTTGTTCACGACCGACGCATTCGCATCGCTGACTGCGTCGGTGACGGTGATCTCGAAGGGCGACAACAGCGTAGTCACCCTGCTCGTAATCGCGGACGAGAGTGCAGCCCCGCCGTCGGCAGTGACCGCAGTCACAAACGCTGTCTTTATCGCGGCGTAGTTCGCCTGCGCATTGGCACCGGCCTCATAAGTGGTCATGTAGGCGTCGAAGTTCTTGGAGAAGTCGACCAGTGCAGCCTTCAGGCCGGTCGAATTGAGCGAAACCTCCTGGATGAGACGTCCGGTTCCTTGCAGCCCGATGCTGCCGAGATTCAGCGTGTTGCCATTGTCGGTGATCGTCAGATCGAGGTTGCCGGTGAAGTTCTCCTTGTCCGTCTTGTCGGCCGGCGGATCGAAATTGACCACAGGGCTGCCGCCGCCGAAGGCGAAGAAGGCGCCCTTCGCATCACCGCTGATGGCGACATCCGGTGCCGGCGTTCCCCCGACGAGCTTGAGCAAGTCGAAGCGCTGGGCCTGGTTGATCCCATCCTCGGCCGTCTCGGCGAAGTCGATCTTCGTCGGATCGAGGCCGCCATTGGCAGTGATGTAGCGGTCGACGTAGTAGATGTCCCTGACGCTGGTCGGCGGTACCGTCGGCGGCGGGCAATCCCCGTTCGCGTCGGGCTGGCCGTCCTCGGTCTTGTACAAGGTCTGTGTGATGGTGATCTTCGCGCCGTACAGCATGTAGTCCTGCACGGACTTGATGCCGGCGGCGAACATCTGGTCGTAGGTCTTCGCCAGAATCTGGATCTGGCCCGGCCCCGACGCGGAATCGACCACGAAGCTGCCACCGCTCGCGCCGGCGAAGCCGCCGACAAAGGAGAAGTCGCCGAGCGGCCCTTCCACATCCATCGTCACCAGCAACGAGTAACCGGCAGGCGGTGGGCCGTAGCTCTGGTCGAAGAACGGCGTGCCCGATGAATCGCCCGTCAGCAACGGAAGCGCGTGGTAGTTGGTGGGTGTGTCCGGATCATTCGGCGGCGGCGGATCCGGCGGGCAGGGCGGCGGCGGCGAGTTGTTGGTGTTGGTGCCGGGCGGCACCAGGCCGTGCCAGCCAGGCGCCAGCACGCCCATGTCGGGATCGGAGATCGCAAACTGCCCGTCGGCCGACACCGTCGCGGTGCCGTTGATCACCAGCCTTCCCGTGGTGTGGTCGAACGACAGCACGTTCAGCTTCGTGCCCGGCGCGGCGCCGAACACGTTCGGGAACTTGATCTGCAGCGGCGCGGTGAAGGTGGAGACGCCCGGCGCCTGGATGGTGATGTCGAAGGTGTGCTGCAGCACACCCGGCGGCAGCATGTCCTTCACCAACTGCGGCGGCACCGTGTTGATGCCGATCTGCACGTTGTCGAGCGGCTTGCCGTCGGCACCGATCGCACTGCCGGGCTGCACGGTGAGCTGCAGATTGTCCCGCTGATCCTGGGTCAGCAGCGGCGCGGAGTTCTGGTCCACCGTGATCGTGGTCGGATCGGTGGCACTGACGGTCTGCAGCGAGCTGCTGGCGACCCGCGGCAGGAACACCGCGAGTATCCCGGCATTGGCCGCCTGCTCGTCGAGCGAGCCCATGCTGCTCATCACCGTGTTGGTGATGCCCGGCCGCAGCGTGAGGTCCATCACCATCTCGGGCCAGAAGATGCCCGACGGCGCATTGGTCGCAGTACGCCCGTCGACCGCGAGCTTCACATCGCCGACCGGCACATTGTCGAGCTCGAAATTGCCGTTCGCGTCGGTGAAGACGGTCTGGCTTTCCTGCCCGATGATGTAGACCTTCGCGTTGGCGATCGGGTTCACATAGACATCGTCCGGCGTGTTGATGATGCCGTCCGGCCCGCGCCGCGTGTCGTCGAACGTCATCGGGATCAGGTCGGGGCCCGGATCCACCACGCGCCCGATCAGCTTGGTATTGGCCACGCTGGTCAGGCTGACGGTCGTGAAGCTCCAGGTCAGATCGCCGCCCGGCGCGCCGTTGTTGTCGCCGTCGAGGAACGCGCCATCCGCCTGGGCGCGAACGATCGAGCCCAGCACGTGGATCGTGATCTGCGCGCCGCCCGGCATCGGGCTGTTGAAGAACATCCAGGCGTAGCTGCCGTCCTGCGCGGGCGCGATCGTGGTGGGCAGCACCGAGCCGTCCGGGCCGGTGGCAAAGAAGCTGCTGGCGGTGAGCGTATCCGGATTGACCGGGCGCGAGAACACGATGCGCGGACGATAGGTGCTGCCGACATCCCCCGAGCCGGCGTCCGGCGTGAAGCTGGCAACGCCGAACGGCACCAGCGCCGCGATCGTCACGGTCCGCGTCAGCGTGGCGACGTTGCCCGCCGCATCTTGCGCCGTAATGACGATCGTATGGTCGCCGATATCCAGCTTGCTGACATTCAGCGTCTGGTCGAACGCCCCGGTGTCGGAGGCGAAGCTGATCGGGTTGTTGATCCCGCCATCGATGGTATAGCCGAGCGCGGTCAGCGCGGAGCCGGTCGGGTTCGCCGTGCCGGTCAGCATGCTCGCCGTGGTGAGCGTGTCGCCGTTCGCCAGGCTGGGCAGGCTGATGACCGGCGCCTTGGTGTCCAGCGTGACGCTGCGGTTGAAGCCCGAGGCGACATTGCCGGCCGCGTCGGTCGCGGTGATCGCGATGACGTGGCCGCCATCGTTGCTGCCGTCGAGCGCGAATGTCGTGGTAATGCTGAAATGCCCCTGGCTGTCGAACGCCAGGGTCTGTGCCGCGCCGCCGTCGATGCTGTAGGTGGCGCTCGCCACGCCGGACAGGTTGTCGACGATCTGCCCCTGGAGGGTGATGTTGGTCTTGCTGACCGCGGGCGTCGTCTGGGCGATGACAGCGGGGGGCTGGGTATCCTGGCTCAGCGTGAAGCGCGCCAGCACCGCATCGGCGACTTGTTTGCCGATCTGCTGGCCGGCCAGGTTGCTGAACTCGAAGTGGATACCGCCGTAGATACGGCTGATCCCGGCTTCGTCCGCCGCCTCGGTGAAGCTGGTATAGCTTCGTGTGACGCCAGGCAGGGTGACCGAGGTTAGGTTGAACGAGACGTTGTCGCCGAAAGCGTTGGCAAGGATTGTCGCCGCGGCCATGCTGAAGGTGGAGTGGCCGGACGCGTATTCGGGGAAGGCTGGCGTCATCAGCAGCGGCGTCCAGCCGGCCACCGGCGCAACGCTCGGGTTGCCTATCTGGTCCGCGACCGCGGCTGCCTGGTTCGGACGCCACGTGCCGTAGGTGTATTTGACATTCCAGTCGGCGATCGCGGAGTCGGCCATCGCGACGTTGAGTTGCGCCATCAGGCGCACATTGGCCGACAGGCTGTTGCCCTGCGCCTGCGCCACGATCTGTGCGATCTGGTCCCAGTGGCCGGGCGGCGTGTAGCTGCCGCCGCCATCGTTCCAGAACTGCGCGATCTGCGTCTGATCGGCGGTGCGCGTGCTGCCGGTCGCCGAGCCCAGGCTGATGACCTGATTGTAGTCGGTGGCCCATTGCGCCGAATCGATCGAGGGCGGTGGCGGCAGCAGGAAGTCGGCGGCGCTGCTGATCGCAAAGGGCGTGATGTCGCCCCATTGCGGGTCGATCGCCACGAGGAACCCAGGCGCCGTGGGTTGCCATTGGCCGAGAGCGGTGCCGCCCGGATAGTCGACGAACTTGTTCGACCCGTCGGTGGCGCGGATGCTGACGACGGTCTGGCCGATATCGGTGCCAAGCGCGATGCCGGCGGTCTTCGCCGCCCCGTCGGTGACCGCGGCCAGCGACGTGGCAAGCGCGGCATCGAGCGGCGATTTCTGCGTCGGATAGAGCGAGTCAAGGACGGTATAGGCTGCCTGCGCCAGCGCCGCGGTCTCGTCCACCGCGCCGCTGACGGTACGATTGACCAGATAGGCCGGCGTCCCCTCGATGGCCGCCAGCGTGTCGTACTGCGCCAGGCTGACCATCGCCAGGAGACGGCTCGCATCCGGCGGGTAGACATTCATCGCCTTGATGAGGTTGAGCGTCACCTGGTTCCAGGTCATCGCGATGTCGGTGCCGACGGTGCCCGAGCGCGTCACCGTCAGATCCGTCGTCGACGACAGCCCGACGGGGTTGGTGGCCGTCAACGTGAGAACGTTGTCGCCCGTGCTGAGGGCAACATTCGGAATCTGAAACACGCCACCTTCACCGGCGAGCACAGTGATGCCGCCAAGGGCGAGCGTCGTCCCCGGGCTGGTGGTCCCGCTCAGTGATACAAGTGCATACGCAGTCGTGTTGCTGCCGGCCGGCCCCGTGGTGGAGCTGGGCGCCAGCCCGAACGATGTGACCGTCGGCGCCGCCGTCAGCAGCGTGAATGACAGATCGATCTGCTTGCTGTAGCCGGCCCGGTCGGTCAGGATGAGATGCAGCGTGTAGGCACCGTCCGGCAGCGTGCCGCCATTGACCGTTGCAAGCTGGCTCGCGCTGATCGTGTAGCTGCCATCGGCCGCGATCAGGTCCGTCAGATCCACGTATTGCGGATTGGGCGTGGTGCCGAACCCGGCCCGCAACGTGGCGATGCCGTTCGCCGCGGTTACCTTGCCCGTCGTCGTCGGATCGCCGGTGATGCGGTCGGTGGCGCTGGCGCCGGTGTCGTTCGCCAGAGCGGTGGTCAGTGTCGGCAGACTCGGCGTCGCCGAGGTGATCGAGCCACCGAACGAGTTGATCACACCGCCGGGGCCGATATTCAACACATCGGCGGTCAGCGTCGTGTTGTTGCCGAGCACCAGGACGGCGCTGCCCGCGCCGCCGATATTGATCGTGCCCAGGATGTCGATGCGGCTGCCGGCCCCCTCCACATCGACAACGCCGGATCCACCGGCCTGCACGCCGAAGTCCGCGCTGGCCGCTGTGACGATGGCGCCGTTGAGGACCGAGAGATCGGCCGCGGAGCCGTCGCCGATCATGAGCTCGCCGGTCGTGGAGAGCCGGCTGCCGTTGCCGACAACAGAGATGATGCCGCTGCCGCCGGCTTGCACGCCCGCGTCGATCGAAGTGGCGACGACGGCCCCGCCGCTGGTGATCGCCAGCGACCCGCCGTCGGCGCCGCCCACGACCAGTTGGCCGCCGATCTGCCAGAGCGAGCCGGTGCCGGTCACCGAAACCTGCGATCCACCCGATCCCGCGTTCTCGCCGATTGCCGCGGCGGGTCCGGCGCTGCCAAGATCGGGCATCGTGACCAGGCGGCCACCGTTCTGGATGGTGACGTTGGTGGGTGCGGTGTCGCCCGCGACGAAGCGCCCGGTATCGAACCGCCCATTATTGTCGGTCAGCGGTGACCCGCCGCTCGCATCGACGTCGCCCAGGAACAGCGAGGCGACCGGACCGTTCAGCGTGAGCGGACCCGTGAGATCGATGGCGGTGCCGGTCAGCGACTGGGCCGGCCCCTCCACATCGATGCCGGTAAGCAGGAAGCGCCCGTCGCCGCCGGCGGTCTGCAGCGCAATTGTAGAGCTGGATGTGGTCGACGTGACCTGAAGCTCTGGCCCGTTGGCGCCTTCCGTCACCTGCCAGTGACCCGCGCCGGTCACCGCGACATTCAGCGTCGTTCCGTCCGCGTCCTGGACGATGGCCGGCGCCGTGTCACTGGAAAGCACGGTTCCGACCGGCGGGACGGCTCCGTTGAGAAGCAGGCGCTGCTCGAGCGTTTCGAACAGCAGCAGCGGCTGCCTCTGCTGGCTGGCGTTCCGTTTCGCGTGGCGGCGTTCATGCCGGTTCATTTCTCGCCGCTTAGGCTGGGTGCGCGCGATTCCAAAGGGCCAAGGCATGGTGGAACGCTCCGTCGCTAAGAGAGATCAGTCGTCGAGGCCGGCGCCGATCGCCGGCCTGGCTCATCGGGCCGCCGTGGTGACCACTCAATTTCGGGCAAAATTCTTCCGAAGGGCGAACAAAGACGCGGCTGTGCCGTCACGGCTCGCGTGATTGTCATCGCCAGAGTTGGTTGAGCCAATTGAGTAAAGAACACGCCATAGTTGTATAAATCTAACGCCATCATTATGGCTTATGCTCCTCCCGCAAAGCAAGACTGGCGGTTACGGTCCCATGAATTGTCCAGAAACCGCAGGTACCAGTCAGCTCGCTGAGACAGCTAGCCTTAAAATGTCAGCGATTGGCAATCTAAAACGGTTCACAATTAAGAATGCAGAACGATCCGCGAACGTCGCCGCCGTTACCCGTTGAATTGGAGCCAGTCCGGACGATCGGCTGATTGATCCGCCTTGCCAGGCCGCTGGCCCGTGGCAAGCCTTGCGGCATGTCACTGCTGATCCGCGACAGCCTGGCCAAGGACGTTCCGGCAATCACCGCGATCTACGGCCACGCGGTGCTGCACGGGAACGCGAGCTTCGAGCTCGACCCGCCGGACCTTGCCGACATGGCGCGCCGGCGGGAGGCACTGCTGGCCGCCGGGTTTCCCTACCTGGTTGCCGAGGACGACGCCGGCAGGATCGTCGGCTACAGCTATGCTGGGATCTATTGTCCCCGGCCTGGCTATCGGTTCACGGTGGAGAATTCGGTTTATGTCGCGCCGGACTGCCAGGGGCAGGGCATCGGCCGCGCCCTGTTGCCGCCGCTGATCACCCGCTGCGAGCAGGCGTGCTTCCGGCTGATGGTCGCGGTGATCGGCGACTCGGCCAACCTTGCCTCGATCCGGCTACACGAAAGCTGCGGCTTCCGCCACGCCGGCCTGCTGCCTGCCATCGGCTGGAAACACGGGCGCTGGCTGGACTCCGTTCTGATGGTCCGACCACTCGGCCCGGGAGCCAGCGAACCGCCGCCCCCGGGCTGCTAGGCTTACGCCGCCTCGGCCAACTGGCCGTTGATCAGCAGGCCATCCCTGGTCGCGGTGACGCGCACCGTATCGCCCTCCTTCACCGCCCCTTCCAGGATCAGCGAAGCCAGCGGGTTCTGCAGACTGCGCTGGATCACCCGCTTCAACGGCCGCGCGCCATAGGTGCTGTCGTAGCCCTCGGCCGCCAGCCATTCGAGCGCGCTGCGGTCGAGCTCGATGTTGATCTTGCGATCGGCCAGCAGCTTGCGCAGGTGTTCGAGCTGGATCTGCACGATCGACGCCATGTCGCTGCGCTGCAACCGGCGGAACAGGATGATCTCGTCCAGCCGGTTCAGGAACTCGGGACGGAAATGCCCGCGCACCACGCGCATCACCTCGCCCTGCACCATCGTGGTGGCCTCGCCATCCGGCTGCGCCGCCAGGATGTCGCTGCCCAGGTTCGAGGTCAGCACGATGATCGTGTTCTTGAAGTCCACCGTGCGCCCCTGGCCGTCGGTCAGGCGGCCATCGTCCAGCACCTGCAGCAGCACGTTGAACACGTCCTCGTGCGCCTTCTCGACCTCGTCGAACAGGATCACCTGATAGGGCCGCCGACGCACCGCCTCGGTCAGCATGCCGCCTTCGTCGTAGCCGACATAGCCGGGCGGCGCGCCGATCAGTCGCGCGACGGCGTGCCGCTCCATGAACTCGCTCATGTCGATGCGCACCATCGCCCGTTCGTCGTCGAACAGGAATTCCGCCAGTGCCTTGCAGGTCTCGGTCTTGCCGACGCCGGTCGGGCCGAGGAACAGGAAGCTGCCGATCGGCCGGTTCGGGTCCTGCAGGCCGGCGCGGGCGCGGCGCACCGCGTTGGCGACCGCCTTCAGCGCCTCCTCCTGGCCGACGACACGCTTGCGCAGTTGCTCTTCCATGCGCAGCAGCTTGTCGCGCTCGCCTTCCAGCATCTTGTCCACCGGAATGCCGGTCCAGCGCGAGACCACTCCGGCGATCTGTTCCTCGGTCACCGCCTCGTTCACCAGCCTGCCGTCGGATGAGGCCGCCAACTGCTTCTCGATCTCCGGGATCACGCCGTACAGAAGCTCGGATGCGCGTGTCAGATCGCCGCGGCGTTGCGCGATCTCCACCTCGTTCCGCGCCTGATCCAGCCGCTCCTTCAGCTTCTGGGTCTCCTGCACCTGCTCCTTTTCCGCCTGCCAGGCGCCGGTCAGTGCATTCGACTGCTCTTCGAGTTCGGCCAGCTCCTTCTCCAGCCGAACCAGCCGCTCGCGCGAGGCAGGATCGTTCTCCTTGCGCAGTGCCTCGCGCTCGATCTTGAGCTGGATCACCCGCCGGTCGAGTTCGTCCAGCTCCTCTGGCTTGGAATCGACCTCCATGCGCAGCCGGCTCGCCGCCTCGTCGATGAGGTCGATCGCCTTGTCCGGCAGGAAGCGGTCGGTGATGTAGCGGTTGGAGAGAGTCGCGGCCGCAACCAGCGCGCTGTCGGTGATGCGCACGCCGTGATGCAGCTCATATTTCTCCTTGATGCCGCGCAGGATCGAGACCGTATCCTCGACCGACGGCTCGCCCACGAACACCGGCTGGAAGCGCCGCGCCAGCGCCGCGTCCTTCTCGATATGCTTGCGGTACTCGTCGAGCGTGGTGGCGCCGATGCAGTGCAGCGTGCCGCGCGCCAGTTCCGGCTTGATCAGGTTCGACGCGTCCATCGAGCCTTCGGCACGGCCGGCACCGACCAGGTTATGCAGTTCGTCGATGAACAGGAGGACCTGGCCCTCGGCGGACTCCATCTCCTTCAGCACGGCCTTCAGGCGTTCCTCGAACTCGCCGCGATACTTCGAGCCGGCGACCATCGCACCGAGGTCGAGCGACAGAAGCTGCTTGCCCTTCAGCGCCTCGGGCACGTCGCCATTGACGATGCGCAGCGCCAGACCCTCGACGATGGCGGTCTTGCCGACGCCGGGCTCGCCGATCAGCACGGGATTGTTCTTGGTGCGGCGCGCCAGCACCTGGATGGTGCGGCGGATTTCCTCGTCGCGCCCGATCACCGGGTCCAGCTTGCCCTCCCGCGCCAGCGCGGTCATGTCGCGGGCGTATTTCTTCAGCGCGTCGAAGTTGGACTCGGCATTCGGGCTGGTGACCGTGCGGCCCTTGCGGATGTCGGCGATCGCCTTCGCCAGCGCCTGAGGCGTGACACCGGCATTGCGCAGCGCGCGGGCGGCCGGCGTGTCGGACGCGGCGATCGCCAGCAGCAGGCGATCCTGCGCCACGTACTCGTCGCCGGCCTTGGTCGCGGCCTGCTGCGCCGCATCCAGGATGCGGACGATTTCGGCGGTAAACTGCGGATCGCCGGCGCCGGAACCCTGCACCTTGGGCTGGCGCGCCAGTTCGGTCTCGACCGCGGTCAGTGCCGCCTTGGGATCGCCTCCGGCCGCCCTGATCAGGCCGGCGGCCGCGCCTTCCTCGTCGTCCAGCAGCGCCTTCAGCAGATGTTCCGGTGTGATCCGCTGATGGAACTCGCGGATCGCTATGGTCTGGGCGGCCTGCAGGAATCCGCGGGCCCGTTCGGTGAACTTTTCGATGTCCATGTCGGTGTCCCTGTAAGTAGGCGACCGGCCCGCCTCCGCCCCTGATCAGGCAACGGCGACGTGACCCTTTGGCAAACCAATTGGGTCCAGGCAGACTGCGACTCAAGAGGGGGTGCCACATGCGAATCGAGTACCTGTACCGCTACCCGGTGAAGGGCCTCACGGCGGAGGCGCTGGAGGCGGCGGAGGTGGAGCCGGGCGACTGCATTCCGTGGGACCGTGCCTTCGCCCTGGCGCAGGGCGACGCCGGGTTCGATCCCGAGCAGCCGCAATGGCTGCAGAAGGCGAACTTCATGTGCCTGATGAAGAACGCCCGCATCGCGGCCTTGTTTTCCTTTTTCGAACCGCGCAGCGGCATGCTGGCGATCCGTGCCCCCGACGGTTCAGCCGTGGTGGAGAATGCGCTGACGGAGGCCGGGCGGGAGCGGATCGGGAGCTTCCTGGCGGACTATCTGGGCGAGGAGGCACGCGGCGCGCCGCGCTTTCACCACATCCCTGGCCACAGCTTCTGCGACCAGCGGCGCAAGGTGGTCAGCCTGATCAATCTCGCCAGCCTGCGCGACTTCGAGGCGAAGGTGGGGGCACGCCGCCATCGCCGGCGCTTCCGCGCCAATGTCTGGTTCAGCGGGGCGCCCGCCTGGAGCGAGCGCGACTGGGTCGGGCGGCAGATCCAGCTCGGCGGCGCTGTCCTGCGCGTGGCCAAGCCGATCAACCGCTGTGCGGCGACCCAGGTGAACCCCGAGACTGCCGAACGCGACGCCGATCCGGTGGCGGAGCTGCGCCGCCTCTACGACCACATCGAGCTCGGCGTGCATGCCGAGGTCATCGAAGGCGGGCGGTTCGCGGTGGGGGATGCGATCGAGGTGCTGCCGGAGTGACAGGGACCTCGTCCAACTGTCATTGCGAGGAGCGGCGCGACGCGGCCAAAACGGGGGCGGTTTAAAGACGAGAATTCCCCGGCGGAGCGCGCCCAGCAAATAAAACGGGC
>JBGPND010000177.1:0-11130 GCA_041487355.1 Acetobacteraceae bacterium
CAGCCGCGGCGCCCAGATATGGATCAGATAGTAGAAGGCCACGCCGCCCGGCGTCCGACAGAACCGGTACACCATACGCCGCGGCCACGGGGCGCTGCGATACTCCTCCGGCGTCATCGGCTCCCACACATAGTCCACGCCGCGGATGTTGTTGAAACGGTGATGAGTGCGGTTGTGCGCCAGATCCCACAGCGAGAACGAATGCAACGCAGGCAGCAACGCCAGCCGCCCGATCAGCTGATTGAGCCGCGTCGATGCGGTGAAGGCGTTGTGGCAGGCGTCATGGCCGATGATGAACAACATTCCGATCGCCATGCCGCAGGGCACCGTCAGTGCCAGCGAGACCAGCGTCGGTGACGCCAGTGACAGGACCAGCAGATAGGCATAGAGCAGCAGGACGCCGACGAGCAGAACAGTCGGCAGCAGGATGCGGCGGCGCGCGAAGTCCTGCCGCTCCGTGCGCGTGAAACCCTGTCGTGGTGCCGACCCGGGCGTCACCCGGCGTCCCCCCGGCCATGCAATCCAGCGATCTCCGCGACCAGTGCCTCTGTCGTCACTTGCCGGCAATACCCCCGATTGTTGCGCAGCGACCAATCATGCCGCTCCTGGCTCAGAGTCGCGCAAGCATCGGTCGGCACCGTCACCAGATAGCCGAGGTCGCAGGCATCCCGCACGGCGGAGTCGATGCACTGATCCGTCAATATGCCGGCGATGATCAGCGACTTCACACCGAGATTGCGCAGCACGTAGTCGATGTTGGTCGAGATGAACACGGAAGACGATGTCTTCGGCAGCACGATCTCGTCCTCGGCCGGGGCGATTGCATCCAGCACCTTGGCATCCCACGAACCCCGCGGCACGAACAGCCCGCTGATCTTGTAATCGAGGCTCAGGTCGCGCCCGTCGCGCGTCAGTGCCTCGATCACCGTGTACATCACCTCGATCTTCGCACGCCGGCACGCCGCCTGCAGGCGTTGCATGTTCGGCACCGCCGTCTCGCGCATCGTGCGGAAGAACCAGCCATAGCGGGCGTCGCGTTCGGCCCCTGTGAGCGAGGCGTATTCGCCGCCGTCCTCGCGCGCCGTGTAGTTCTGCACGTCGACAAACAGCAGGGCGGCGTGCGCTGGGTCGATCGGGACTTCGCGGCTCAAAGCAGCATCGCTCATGACGGGCACAGCCTCTCAAGAACAAGGTTCACCACAAAGACACAGAGACACGAAGGCATAAAGACGGCTCGCTTCGTGCCTTTGTGTCTTTGTGGTGAATCTTCTACGTACGCAGCCGCACATCCGCCGCCCGAAGCAGTCGCGCGAACCGCGCCGCCCATTCTGCCTGGCCCGCCTCGTTCGCGATCAGATCCTGCCGGATCTCGATCTCCACATGCGGCAGGCCGCGCTTCTCGGCATGCACCGGCACGCCGTAGTCGGTGACGTCGCTCACCGCGTAGGGCGCGTTGTCGCCCACCACCAGATCGCCCTCCGCCCGCAACAGGTCGAGCATGATCGCCGCCAGCCGAGCATCGCGATTGTACAGCACACCGACCTGCATCGCCCGCGACTCGCCCTTGAACTGCGGCGTGAAGCTGTGCATCGCCACGAACACGGTGCGTCGCGTGGCCGCCTGCCGCGCATCCAGCAGGGCGCGGATGCGCGCGTGATACGGTTCGAAAATCTCCTGCCGCCGCGCCGCGCGTTCCTGCGGCGACAGGCCCAGGTTCCCCGGTATCTCCGTCGTCTCGCTCACCTCGGGGATCGAGCTTGCCACCGACGGGTCGCGATTGCAGTCGATCACCAGGCGCGAATAGGTCTGCAGAACCGCCGTGGCATCCAGCGCTGCCGACAGGCGTTCGGTCACGCCCGCTATGCCGATGTCCCACGCGATGTGCCGGTCCAGCTTGCTCTCCGGCAGGCCGAGCCGTCCCAGGCTGTGTGGGATTGCGCGTCCCGCGTGGTCGGCGGTGAGCAGGAAGTCCGACCCTCCCGCCTCGCGGTGCACCCGCACTGGCGCGGGTTCATCGTCCTGCAGCAGTTTCGTCAGTGCCGGCATCCTGCCCTTCCTACACAATCGGCCCATGGCCTGGCGACCAGTGCACCCACCATTCCGCCTGGAACCCGCGCAACTCCACCATTCCCTCACGCACCGCATCCAGCGTCTCCGCCACCCGGATCGAGCGCGCGTTGTCCGGCAGGATGAAGCTCGCGAGGCGTGCGAAGCCGTGCCGTGCGAATGCCCAGTCGCGCGCCGCGCGTGCCGCCTCGGCCGCGAATCCCTGCCCCCAGAATTCTCGCGCCAGTGAGTAGCCGAGCTCGGCCTCTGGCCAGTCCGCCGGATGCAGCACGCCGGCAAAGCCGACGAACTGCCCGTCCTCCGCCTGCTCCAGGGCGAACAAGCCGTAGCCGCGAAGCGCCCACTGGCCGAGCCCCGACTCCATCGCGGTCCAAGCCTCGGCGCGCGTGCGCGGGTTGTTGCCGCGATAGCGCCGCACCTCCGGGTCGGCCTCCATTGCCGCCCAGGCATCTATATCGGCGGCGCGGAACGCCCGCAGCACGAGCCGCTCGGTGCGCAGCGTCGGGATCTCGAATGTAGTGCTCATGCAGCCTAGCATGGCGCCGCAATGCCAAACTTCGCCAGCCCGCTGCCGTCGCTCGATTCGCTGTTGCGCACGCCGGAGGCCGCGCTGTTGCTCGCCCGGTTCGGTCGGCCCGCGACCGCGGCCGCATTGCGGGCCGAGCTGGCGTCCCGCCGCGCCGCCCGCGCGTTTCCGGCAGCGCCCGCCGCCATCCTGGACGCCGCGGCCGACTCGCTGGTTCGGCGCTTCGCCGCCTCGCAGCGACCGGTGTTCAACCTCACCGGCACCGTCCTGCATACCAATCTCGGCCGCGCGCCGCTGCCGCCGGAGGCCGCCGCCGCCGCCGCCGAAGCGCTGGCTTGTGCCACCACGCTGGAGTTCGACCTTGCCACCGGGCGGCGCGGCGAACGTGACGAGCATGTCGCCCGCCTACTGCGCGAGATCACCGGCGCCGAGGCTGCGACCGTGGTCAACAACAATGCCGCGGCGGTGCTGCTGATCCTGAATACGCTGGCGCTGGGGCGGGAGGTGCCGGTCTCGCGCGGCGAGCTGATCGAGATCGGCGGCTCGTTCCGCATCCCCGAGATCATGGCCCGCGCCGGGGCGGTGCTGCGCGAGGTCGGCACCACCAACCGGACCCATCCGCGCGACTTCCAGGCCGCGATCGGGCCGGAGACGGCGCTGCTGATGCGGGTTCACCAGGCGAACTACGCCATCGAGGGCTTCACCGCGGCGGTGGCCGCGACCGAACTGGCCGCCATCGCCCATGCGGCCGGGCTGCCTGTCGTGGAAGACCTCGGCAGCGGCAGCCTGGTCGACCTCTCGGCCTGGGGGCTGCCGCACGAGCCCACGCCGCAGGAGTCGCTCGCCGCGGGCGTGGACCTGGTCAGCTTCTCCGGTGACAAGCTGCTGGGAGGCCCGCAGGCCGGACTGATCGTCGGTCGCGCGGATTTGATAAAGTGCATGAATGCGAATCCGCTGAAGCGGGCGCTGCGCCTCGACAAGGCGCGGCTGGCGGCGCTGGAGCATGTTCTGCTGCTTTACCTGGACCCCGAACGGCTGGCCGAACGGCTGCCGACCCTGCGGCTGCTGACCCGGCCGGCGGCGGAGATCCGGGCCAGCGCCGAGCGGGTGGCGGCGGCGGTGCGGTCGGCGTGGCCGGAACGGCCGGTGGCCGTGGAGCCCTGTCACAGCCAGATCGGCTCCGGTGCCCTGCCGGTGGATCTGCTGGGGTCCTACGCGATCACAATCGGCGGAATCGGCCTGGAAGCGCTGTCGGCGCGGCTGCGCGCCCTGCCGCGGCCGGTGATCGGCCGGCTGGGCGGGGGGCGGTTGTGGCTGGACTGCCGCTGCCTGGAACCGGGTGACGAGGCGGCCTTCGTTGCCCAGTTGCGCGAGCCGGTGGATACTCGTTGACGGAAGAGAAGCGGCTCCGGTGGGCCGGCCGGCCTTCAAAGCCGGTTGGGGCTGCTCGGCGGCTCCGGGTAGGTTCGACTCCTGCTCTCTTCCGCCTCTCTGTGGCGGGCCTGCCGAACCTGTTGCTTGACGGCAACACTGTGCCCGAAAATCTCCGCCCCCCCTCGCGTTACCGTCGCTCGTTAGGTATGGTTCGGTGATTGCAAGGGCGCAGTGCGCGCCTGATGAGACCCACGCGCGCCGTTGGCGTCGGAAGAACGAGGAGAAAGCAAATGCAGCTTCGGAGTGCACTTCTGGCGGCCACTGTGCTGGCCATACCCTTCGCGGCAAGTGCGCAGCCGGTTACCGGGCTATATGTTGGCGCCGGCGCTGGCGTGAACATCACACAGCAGCAGGACATCAAGAACCTGTCGTTTCCCGTGGGCGGCGGTGCCGGCGTTGCTACCGTCGGCAAGCTGAAGGGCAGCACTGGGTTCGCAGGTGTGCTTTCCCTGGGCTGGGGCTTCGGCAACGGGCTCCGCGCCGAAATCGAAGGCAACTACCGCTACAACCACATCAGCGGCTTCAACAATACAGTCGGTGGCGGTATAGGCGGCGGCACCAACGAGCAGAAGTTCGGCGGCATGGTCAACGCGCTGTATGACTTCAACGGCGTGTCGCCGTGGTTCGTGCCATATATCGGTGCTGGTGTGGGTTACTTGGGCGTCCAAGAGAAGTGGCACGCCTACAATACAGTTGCGACGACTCTTGGCGGCACGACGTTCGCGCCTGGCGGCATCGGCGTCGCTGGCAAGGGTACAGACGGCAGGTTCGCCTACCAGGCGATCCTCGGTGCCGCATTCCCGCTGTCGCAAATTGCGCCTGGCTTGGCAGTTACGGCTGAGTACCGGTTCCTGGGCACAACGGGCAACCGTTCGTACAGCGGCACAGCGACCCTGGCTGGCGTTGGCACAACTCCAGCGTCCTTGTCGCTCGGCCCGACCTACAATCACTCTATCCTGGTCGGCCTGCGCTACAATTTCGGCGTCGCACCGCCGCCGCCGCCGCCCGCTCCGGCGGCCGTCCCGGCTCCGGGCCCGACGCGCTCCTACCTGGTGTTCTTCGATTGGGACAAGGCGACCCTGACCGACCGTGCACGCCAGATCATCAAGGAAGCGGCCGACAACTCGACCAAGGTGCAGTACACCCGCATCGAGGTGAACGGCTACGCCGATACGTCGGGCACGCCGAAGTACAACCAGGGCCTATCGGTGCGTCGCGCCCAGTCGGTCGCCGCCGAACTGGTCAAGGATGGCGTGCCGCGCAACGCGATCTCGATCCAGGGCTTTGGCGACACGCATCTGCTCGTGCCGACCGGCCCGGGCGTTCGCGAGCCGCAGAACCGCCGTGTCGAGATCATCATCCGCTGATTGCCGACCGGCTAACGACGACAAAGGATCGGGGCGCCGCGAGGCGCCCCTTTCTGTCTGTGCCTGAGGAGGACTGAGGCATGCGACTCCGTAGCGTATCGCTGGCGATCGCGCTGCTTCTCGCAACCACGCTGGCAGCAAACGCACAGCCCTTCCAGGGCCTCTATGTCGGCGCCGGTGCCGGGTTCAACCTGCCCATGAGCGTCGATGTGCGGTCCCATGCGCCAGTGACGCCCCGCACCACCCTGTATCCCCAAGGCGGCGTCGTCGGGCTCGCCAGCGTCGGCTACGGGCTGGGCAACGGGATCCGCTTCGAGCTGGAGGGGAATTTCCGCCAGGCCAACGTCTCCCGCGTGACCAGTGCGATTCCGCAAACCGTCAGCGGCAGGCTGCAGACTTATGGCGTGATGGCCAATGTCATGTTTGACATGGATGTCGGCTCGCCGTGGATCTATCCCTATCTCGGTGCCGGCGCGGGCTACGCCTGGAGCCATGCCGATAGCCTGACCCTCATGCCGACCAGCGGTGCGTTCACCGATACCGCGCGCGGCACGCAGGGCAATTTCGCCTTCCAGGGGATCGCGGGATTGTCGTTCCCGATGCCAGGCATTCCGGGTCTGTCGCTGGCCGCGGAATACCGCTTCTTCGGTGTGCTGGGTAACGAAACCTTCAGCGCGACGCTCAATCCAGGCGCCATTCCGTTCTCACTGACCCTGCGCAACCAGTACAACCACAGCTTCCTGTTCGGCGTGCGCTATGCCTTCAATGTCGCCGCGCCAACGCCGGCCGCACCCGCCGCGCAGGCCGCTCCGGCCCCTGCGCCGGCGCGCTCCTACCTGGTGTTCTTCGATTGGGACAAGACAACGCTGACCGATCGCGCGCGGCAGATCATCAAGGAGGCGGCGGACAACTCGACGCGCGTGCAATACACGCGGATCGAGGTGAACGGCTACGCCGATACCTCTGGCACGCACCAGTACAACCACGGCCTCTCGCTGCGCCGGGCGGGCGCCGTGCAGGCGGAGCTGGTGCGCGACGGAGTGCCGCAGAACGCCATCGCCATCCAGGGCTTCGGCGACACTAACCTGCTGGTGCCGACCGGGCCCGGCGTACGCGAACCGCAGAACCGCAGGGTCGAGATTGTCATCCGCTGACGGATGCGGCACGTAGCGGCTCTTGCGCTGCTGCTGGCTGGTTGCGCCGCGCAACCGCGAACTGACGAGGGGAGGCGGGAGGCGTCGGTTCCCGTCGTGGCGCCGGCAGTGCAGCGAGCGCCCCGCCAGGTGATTCGCACCAACTGGAGCTTCGACGCCAGGAGCGACGAATGCGTCGCCGTCGCCGCATCCGGCCGGACATCGCTGCAGGTGACGGTCCGGCGGAACGCTCCGATTCGCATGACCGTCTCGCTGCCGGCATCTCTCCCACCCAACACGCACGCGCCGGTGGCATTGCGGTTCAACGGGCCAGCCGGGCACTGGCAAGTCAACGCCCAGCAGACGGCCAATCGTCAGCTCGCCGTCGCATTGGGATCCAATGATACCGCGCTCAGCCGCGTGCTTGTTCTGCTCAGCGGCGGTGTATTGGAGGTGGGAGAGCAAGAACAGGGGTTTCCCTCGCTTGGACTCGCACCGTCCGAAACGCCGGGACAACTCTGGTTCGACTGTGCCAGGAACAACATGATCTGACCGCGCACGAACGCCCCATCGTTCCGATCATGCACTGAAACCAAGTCGTAGCCTCTCGCGACTAAGTTGCGCGTCTCCCGGACGGAGTGCCGCGGTGAACCGCGTCGTCAATTTCCTGGTCGCACCCCTGCGCCTGATCTCGCGTTCGGTCGCCTTGCTAGCGGCGGCGCTACTGCTGATCGGCGCGTGGGGCCTCACCGCGTTCCAGCAGACCGCGCAAGTCGAGCGCGATGCATTGAGCGGCCTGACCGTATCGGCGAGTGCCGTGGCGGCGGCGATCGACACGCCACTCGAGCACTTCGCCGACATGACGGACGGGTTTCGTGCAACCGACGTCCAGACGACCGACCGAGTCGCACTGACGTCTCGTCTGCTGCGGGTGCAGAGCACACTGCCATCAGCCGCCGCCGTGTTCGTGGTGGGCGCGACAGGCCAGTTGCTCGCGGCGACCGTGCCGTTTTCCCCGGGCGATGTCTCGGTGGGCGACGCCGACTGGTTCCGCCGCGCCACGGCCGACAACGCGATGCCGCTCGCGCTGCAGCGGGTGGATGCATGGCTGCGTCCCGGCCCATCCGCGGTGCTGACGCGTGTCCTGCGCGACGCATCGGGAAAGGCGGTGGCGTTGGTAGGCGCCGTCCTGCGAATCGAGGATCTGGCAAGGCTGATCGGCCGCACATGGCTCGGGCCCGATGTGAGCGTCGCGGTCGGCGGCCTGGCGGGCTCGCCGATCCTGGCGAGTCAGGAGGCCCAGGTCCCCCACCTGTTGCCCATCGACCAGGATGGATGGGGATGGGGCGCTCGGCTGATGACGGCACTCAGCCGTCTGTTGGGCATCCCCGGCCAGTTGTCGGTATCGGCGCCGCTCAGGACGGTCGACGTCACTGTGACCGCCAGCATGGATACCGCCCTCGCACTCCGCAGCCACTGGCTCGGCACGCGGGCCATCGGGATCCTCGGCGCATACCTGTTGGCGGTGTGGGTTACCTGCCTGGCGCTGGCCGTCTCCGTCAGCTCGAACGGCGAGCGCTCCGTTTCGGCCCCCACGGGTTTCGGCGCCGACTGGCAGATCGATCTCGACAAGCGAGGCTGTGTGGCGGCGACGTACGGCTATGCGCCGGACCGATTGCGCGAGGCCGGCGGACAAGGATTGCTGGCCGCCCTCGGACTGCCGCCGGCGGACGAGGCCGCGCGAAGTATCGCCGAGGCGCTGGAGGCGCGGGCGCGGCTCGACGCAATCCAGGTGCTGATCGCCACGGATGACGGGCAGGAACGTTTCCACCGGCTCAGCATCGACCCGCTGCCTGACGGACGCTTCGTCTGCGTCGGGCGCGATGTCACAGCCGAGGTCCGTCTGGCCGTGAGGGCGGAAGCCGAGGCGGCTTCCCGCCAGGCGGCGCAGGACGAGGCGGCATCGGTCGCCCGCGATCGCGACCGGGTGCTCATCGCCCTCGGCCATGACGTCCGCACGCCGATGAACTCCATCATGGGCATCTGCTCGCTGCTGCTCGACAGCGAGCTCGAGCAGGAGCAGCGCATCTGGCTCGAACGCATCAGGGCAAGCTGCGAGGCTCTGCTCGCCATGCTGAACGGTCTTCTCGAGATCGCCAGCGGCGAGGTCGGCGGAGCCGGGTTGCAGGTGGACGAAGTGGATGTGATCGGCCTGGTGCAGGAAGTGGCGGATACGCTGCTGCCGCAGGCGCGCGACAAGGGTCTGGAGCTGAAGACGCGGTATGACGATCTGCTGCGCGGTCATTGGCTGGTGGATCCGACGCGCCTGCGCCAGGTGCTGTTCAACCTCATCGGCAATGCCATCAAGTTCACTGCCAGTGGCCACGTGGAGATACGCGCATCGGCGGCCGCCGACCCAGCCGGTCAGACATCGATCAAGCTCGCCGTGTCGGATACCGGTCCAGGCATCGCGCCCGAGGATCGCGCTCGCATCTTCGAGCGCTTCAAGCGTGGCAGCGGCCATGAGAATGCCGGGCATGAGGGCGTCGGCCTCGGCCTTGCGCTCTGCCGCGAAAACGCCGTCCTGATGGGCGGTGCGCTGACGGTGGAGAGCGCGCTCGCCGTCGGCAGCGAGTTCACCTGCGAATTTCCGACGGAACGGGTGTCGCAACCGGTGCACAACCAGCGCTTTGCCGGCCGCACCGCGCTGCTGGTGGGTGACGAAGACGCGAGGGCGCGCACCATCGCCAATCAGCTTGGCGATGCCGGTGTGATGGTGGAGATGGCGCCTGACGGCTATCTCGGTCTTGCACTGGCGGAACGGATCGAGGCGCAGCGCGGTGCGCTCGACCTCGTCATCGTGCAAGGCAAGTTGACCGGCATGGCGACCGAGGTATTTGTGCTCCGACTGCGCGATACCGCGTTCGGCCGGCTTGCGGTCGTGATCTGGCTGGGTGAGGGGGGGACAACCGCCAAGGTGGATGCGGTCGTTCCAGCGCCGGCGGATCCGTATCAGGTGGCGTCGCTTGCGCAGCAACTGCTCGCCCAGCGATCGCCGTTCGAAGTGCTCGAACCGATGGCATCCGCTCGGCGGGGCGGCCGTGTCCTCGTCGTGGAGGACGACAAGGTGAACCAGTCGCTGCTGGTTGCCGCGCTTTCGCGCCGGGGCTTCTCGGCATTCGTTGCCAATGACGGCGACGAGGCGGTGCGGCTGGCCAGCCGTAACAGCTTCGATGCGATCCTGATGGACATTCAGATGCCGGAGCGTGACGGGTTCGAAGCCACGCGCCGGATTCGCAGTTTGTGCGGCCGCGCATCGACGATACCGATCATCGCCCTGACCGGCCTGAAGGGGCCGATGATGCGCAAGCGCTGTGTCGAAGCGGGCTTCACCGCGGTGCTGGAGAAGCCGGTCAATCTCGATCGCCTGGGTGCGACGCTGCGCAGATGGATCCAAGGCGACGGTGGGACGATGCGGCAGGGTCGCGACCCTGCGTCCGTGTCGGCGCCTGGCGAACAGCCGGTTCCGGGACCGCAGGATTATGCCGCTGACGTCTCGCAGATCTTCCTCGAGGAGATGGTGGCGGTGGTCGGCATCGAGCGAGCCCGGGCCTGCGTCGCCGACTTCGTGGCCGATGCCTCGGCGCGGTGCATGCGCCTCGGCGAGCTGCTGCCTGGCTGGGAATCCGGCGCGATCATACGGAACTGCGAGGAGATCAGCGGCCTGGCGGAAACCTGCGGGGCGATCGGTCTCGGCGAGGTGCTGGAGGAAGTCGCCGACGCCGTGACGCGCAATGACCGTTCCCGTGCCGAAGCGCTGATCGAGCGCCTGGAGAAGGTGACGTCACGTTTGGGTCCTGCGATGGCTGCCTGTCTCGACGATATCGCGCGCCGCTGGAACGGCCGTGGCAAAAGGGCGGCGTAGCGCAGGTCACACCGCCGAGCGCGGGTCCTGACTTGTAATCCGTCATTCCCGCGCAAGCGGGACCCAGAGCCCCCAGCGGGGACGGTGGCCCCTGGGTCCCCGCTTGCGCGGGGATGACAATCTATTGAATCGGTCCGCCTATTTCGTCACGCCCCGCGAAGCTTGTCCTCGCGTCCGGCGGTATCACACCGACTGTGGCTGACGCACGCGCAGGCTGCTGAGCACCATCGCAATGCCGGCAAATGCGGCCGCCATGCCGATGGCGAGCCTGGTGCCCAGCTCGATCGCGTCCGGTCCGCCGTGAGTCAACCCGAACACCAGCGCCACC
Source organism: Acetobacteraceae bacterium (assembly GCA_041487355.1). Classification (GTDB taxonomy): domain Bacteria; phylum Pseudomonadota; class Alphaproteobacteria; order Acetobacterales; family Acetobacteraceae; genus JAMXLO01. Next base: position 10,781 of record JBGPND010000177.1, read on the forward strand.
AGCGCGCTGCCCGTGGTCTGGCCGAGCAGCCGCGAGGTCGACAGCATGCCGCTGCCCGCGCCGGCACGATCCCGCGGTGCGCTGGCGATCATCAGACGGTTGTTGGGCGACTGGAAGAAACCAAAGCCGATGCCGCACACGGCGAGCCGCCAGGCTACGTCGATCCGCGCCGGCGGTTCCGGCATGAACAGCACGAGCAGCAGACCCAGCGTCATCACCGCAAGACCGAACCCGCCGAGCAGACCCGCCGAGTACCGATCCGCCAGACGTCCGGCGATCGGTGCCATGATCACCAGCGCGGCCGGCCACGGCGTGATCAGCACGCCGATCTCGATCGGCGACAGGCCGCC
>JBGPND010000178.1:0-11087 GCA_041487355.1 Acetobacteraceae bacterium
CCGTGTGATCCGTCCGGGTGATCTTGACCGCCGCTCCCATCAAAGCCTCCGTCGTCGCGACCCGATGAACGGACGTAGCGAATCGGAGTTCGGGGGCGATTCCTAGCCCCTATGAGTCGAGGGTTGGGACGGATGGTATCAGACGGCATCCCTTGACGCGCGAATCCACTCCGCCGTGCGGCGCACGCCGCCGAAGGTGAAGACGTGCAGACCCATCGCCGGGCCCAACCCGGCGATCGGTGTGCCCACATCTTCGCCTGCGACCAGTTCAGCGATCAGTGCGTCGGGACCAGCCTCCGCCAGGATGCGCGCGAACGCCGTATGCCCACGGGCCAGCGCACGGAGCGAAGCGCCGATGCCGCAGCGGACAGCGAACTTCGCGAGTGTCGCGACACTTGGGGGTCCGGCGACGCCGCATCCAGTGTGCGCGAGTCGATCGCAGGATGGCCTTCGGGATAGCCGGCAAAGGCGACACGGGTGATGCCGTGGCGTTCGACCACGCCGGTCGCCAGCAGGTCGAGGCTCGCGTGGAACGGCCCGACCGGATTGTCGTCGCCACCGATGATCAGGACGCGATCAACCTCCGCTTCGACCGAAGCGCGGTGCAGGAAGTCACTGGCCTGGGTGAAGCTTGCGAGGCGGAGCCGGCTGACCAGCTTGCCGTCGTTCACCGCCAGTCGCCCGAAAGTGAATTCCGCCATGCGGGCGCGGCGGCAGAACTTGGCGATGTCGCGCAGGAGCGTTTCGCTCAACGGACAGACCTCCCGGATGCCTTTGCCGGGAAGCGAGAGACACGGCAGGCAGGCCGTCAACCACAATCGTGCCCACTGAAAAAGTGGGCAACGGAGTGGGCGTCAGCCCACTGACGAGCGCGCCGCCTCGATCGCGGCCCAGACACGCGCGCTGGTCGCCGGCATGTCGAGCCCGCGCACACCAAGCGGCGCCAGCGCGTCCAGCACGGCGTTCATCACCACCGGCAGCGCGCCGACCGTGCCGGCCTCGCCCGCGCCCTTCGCACCAAGCGGATTGAGCGATGTGGGAACCGCGTTGCTGACCACGGCGACATCGCAGGTGGTGTCGGCGCGCGGCACCGCGTAATCCATGAAACTGCCGCTCAGCAATTGGCCCGAATCCGGATCGTAGACAACCTGTTCCATCAACACCTGACCCAACCCCTGGGCGATGCCGCCGTGGATCTGCCCCTTCAGCCCCAGCGGATTGATCACCGTGCCGACATCGTCCGACACCGCGTATCGCAGCAGTGAAACCCCGCCGGTCTCCGGATCGATCTCCACCTCGCAGACGTGGCAGCCGTTGGGGAACGTGTCCTGCTTCGGCGTGAACGTGCCCGTCTCGTAGAGCCCTGGTTCCAGCCCGGGCGGCAGACGCGCCGGCTGGAATGCGGCCATCGCCACCTGCTTGATCGTCAGCGCGCGGTCCGTCCCCGCAACAGTGAACTGCCCCTCGGCGAATTCGATGTCGGCTTCCGCCGCCTCCAGCACATGCGCGGCGATCTTCTTCGCCTTGGCGATCACCTTGCCGGCGGCGACGGTGAGCGCGGTGCCTCCGATCACCGTCGAACGCGAGCCCATCGTGCCGATGCCGAACGCGACGCGATCGGTGTCGCCGTCGATATACTGCACCTCGGCCGGGTCGAGCCCGAGCTTCTCGTTGACGATCTGCTTGAACATCGTCTCGTGGCCCTGGCCCTGGTTCTTGCTGCCCATCAGCACCATCGCAGAGCCACCGGGATTGAAGCGTATCTCGGCGAACTCCAGGCCAGGCGAGGCCGCACGCTCGATCGCATTGGCGATGCCGATGCCGCGCAACCTGCCGCGCCTCCGCGACTCCTCGCGCCGCGGTGCGAAGCCGTCGTAATCGGCAAGCTGCAATGCCGCATCCATGCCGCGCTCGAATGCACCGCAATCGTAGTTCACGCCGAAAGCATTGCGGTACGGCATCGCGGTCTCGGGAACCAGGTTCTCTCGCCGCAGCGCAATCCGATCGAAATCAAGCTCGCGGGCCGCCTCGTCGATCAGCCGTTCGATGACATAGGCCGCCTCCGGCCTTCCGGCGCCCCGATAGGGCGCGGTCGGGTTGCTGTTGGAGAACGCCACCGAGACATGGGTATAGGCGGCGGGAATCGCATAGACCCCGCTCAGCGTCGCGACATTGCTGAACGTGGACAGCAGATTGCGTTCGGCCGAGATATAGGCACCGACATTGCAGATCGTGTTCGCCCGCAAGCCGAGGAAGCGCCCCTCCGCGTCCAGCGCCAGTTCGGCCTCGGTGATGTTGTCGCGCGCATGCTCGTCGGCCTGGATCGCCTCGCTGCGCGTGCTCGACCATTTCACCGACCTGCCAAGGCGCCGCGCTGCCCACAGCACCAGCCGATGCTCGACGTACTGCCAGCCCTTGGTGCCGAACCCGCCGCCGACATCACCGGCGATGACACGGATCTTGCTCTCCGGCACCTTGAAGATGTTGCGTGCGAGTGCGTCGCGCACGCGGTGCGGATACTGCACGTCGGCATACAGCGTGTAGCGCTCTTCGCCCGGATCATACGTGCCGATCGCCCCGCGCGGCTCGATGAACTGCGCGTAGACGCGGCTGATGACGAAACGCCGGCGCACGACATGCGCCGCGCTCGCGATCGCTGCCTCGGTCGCCGCCCGATTGCCGGCTTCGTAGATGTGCGACAGGTTGTCCGGGCACTCTGACCATACCGCGGGCGCTCCGGGTGACAGCACCTTTGCCGTATCAGTCACGGCAGGCAGCGGCTCGTATTCGATGTTCACCAGTTCCGCCGCATCGCGTGCCGCATTCGCCGTCTCGGCGACGACCATCGCCACTGGATCGCCGACGTAGCGCACCTCTCCGCACGCCAGCCCGCGATGCGGCGAATAGAACAGCGGCGACCCATCGGGACGTTTGCGCGGCAGGTTCACCCGCATCGTGCCCAGCCCGTCGGCAGCAAGATCGACTTCGGTGAACACCGCCAGCACGCCGGGTGAGGCCAGCGCCGCCGTCGTATCGATCGAGACGATGCGCGCGTGCGCGTGCGGGCTGCGCAGGATGACCGCATGGGCCTGGCCCGGCAGGTTCACGTCGTTGATGAAGCGACCCTGTCCGCGCAGCAGGCGAGGATCCTCGAACCGGGTGACCGGCTGACCGATGCCGTACTTCGCCATTGCGCCGCTGTCCTCTTCCTAGCGTGAGAAACTGTAGGCGTGATCGACCAGCTCCGTCGCGCGCGCGAACTCGACCAGCGAAACCGCAGGCGGCCGACCGGTGGACAGGCGCGCGAGCGTATCGGCCATGAAGGCACTATAGCGCCGGTTCGACGGCACATAGGGTGCGCCGTTGACTTTCCGATCCGGCACCGCGATCAGGCGCGATCCCGTGTCAACCAGCGCACCGCGCGCCGCGTTGACGCGGAACTCGTAGGTGCCGCCGGTGTCCGGATGCGTGTAGCCGGCCTCCACCAACCCAACCATCCCGTCGGCAGCGCGCAGCACGACGCAGCCATAGTCCTCCACCGCCTCGCCGAAGATGCTGTGGAACGCTGCATGTTCCACGCGCACCACCTGCTCGCCGGCGAGCGACAGGAACGCATCGATGCCGTGCACGCCGAGATTGCGCAACGCGCCGCCACCGCTCTGCTGTGGGTCGAGCATCCACGCAACGCCCCAGTCGCGGTACCGTCGCGGCGGGCCATTGATGATGCGGAAATACACATGCGCGGGCCGGCCGGAGTAGCCGAGAGCGTCGGTCACGCCGGCGATGCGATTGACCAGCGCCACCGCGACAAAGCGACCGCGCTGCCGTGCCGCCTCTGCCAGCGGCGCGACATCGGCATGCGACAGACCGATCGGCTTGTCGGCCAGGACAGGGATGTCCTGCTCGATCAGCCACGCAAGCCGCGTCGCCGCCTCAGGCCCGCGGCCCAGCGCGACCACGAGGTTCGGCCGATCATCCAGCACCGCTGCGGGATCCGGCCGCGCTGCGCCACCGGTCTCCGACACGAAACGGGCGACGGCTGCCGTGTCCGGATCCCACACGCCGGCAAGCCGTGCTCCGGCCTCCAGCACGCCCTTCGCGTGCATGCCCGCGTGCCAATGGCCAACCCCGAGAATGCCAACTCGCATGATTCCTCCAACGCCTTACAGGCCCCCCGATCCGTGCAGGATACCCCGCGAGAGGAATATCTGCGTGATCCGTTGCGTGATTTCCACGAAGCCTGCCGCCTTCCGCGCCTCCAGGCCACGCGGGCGCGGCATGCTGACATCGATGATCTGCTCGATCTGGCCCGGCCGCGGCGACATCACGACAACACGGTCCGCCAGCAGCACCGCTTCGTCGATGCTGTGCGTGACGAACAGCACGGTCTTGCGCGTGCGCAGCCACAGCGCCTCGAGATCGATGCGCATCTGCTCGCGCGTCAGCGCATCGAGCGCGCCGAACGGCTCATCCATCATCAGCAGGGGAGGATCGTGAATCAGCGCGCGCACGATCGACGCGCGCTGGCGCATGCCGCCAGACAGTTCGCGCTGATAGCGATCCAGGAAATCGCCAAGCCCGACGGCAGTCAGCAAGGAGACGGCGCTCTCGCGGTACAGCGCGGCGCGCTGGCCGCGCAGTTCCACCTGGATCAGCACATTGTCCAGCACATTGCGCCAGTCGAGCAGCACCGGGTTCTGGAACACGATGCCGATATCGGTGACCGGCCGGGTGACCGCATGGCCGTTGGTGACGATGTCGCCCGTGCTGGGGCGCAACAGCCCGGCGATCAACCGCAGGAGCGTGCTTTTTCCGCAACCGGAGGGTCCGACGATGGCGACGAATTCACCCGCGGTGACGCTGAGGTCGATCGAAGCGAGAGCCAGCGTCGTGACCGCGCGCCGCCGAAACGTCTTGGACAGCCCGCGCGCAAGGATTGCTGTCGGCGCTGCGGTCACTTCGGCAGGAAGCCATTGGTGAAGAAAGCGCTCGCCGGCTTGTCGGTCTCCAGGTTGCCGTATTGCTTCAGCAGTTTCTCGGTCGCTTCCCAATCCGACAGCGCACCCCAGCCGATCGGCTTGCCTTCGGTTGCCGGCGAGGCAAGATTGGGCAGGTCGGCCACGAGCTGGTTCTTCTGCGATTCGAAATCGAGTCCCTGCTTGGCCTTCAGCAGTGCCGCGATCGCGGCGTCCGGCTCGGCCTTTGCCGCCGCCCATGATTTCTGCGTGGCCGCGACGAAACGCCGCACGAGGTCCGGCTTGCCTGTGATCGTCGCGTCCTGCGTCAATATCGTCAGGCCGACGGTATTCGCGCCGTGCTTTGCGAACGCCATGCCGGCAGGCGTGAACCCTTTTTGCTTGATCAGGAAGTACTGGTCATCGAGCCCGCCCAGGATGGCATCGACACGCTTCTCCAGCAGCGCAACGACCTTGCCGGCCGGATCGATCTGCACCAGTGCGATCTTGCCGGTATCCAACTTGTTGAAGCCGGCGAAGGCGGGGAAGAGCTGCGTCAATGCATCACCCGCGGTGATGGCGAGCCGCTTGCCCTCGAGATCCTTCGGCGTCTGGATGCCGGTCTCCGCCAGCGAGATCACGCCGAAGCTCGACGTGTTCAGCAGTGACATCACAGTGCGGATGCCTGCATCCTTCGAGACAAGCCGCATCACGGACGAGGAATCCGCCAGGCCAAACGTGTCGGTCCCGGCGGCGACGACCTGTGCGGTGTTGGCCGAGCCGCGGCCTTCGTTGATGGTCAAATCGAGGCCGGCGTCGTGATAGAAGCCGCGCTCCTTGCCCAGATAGAATGGGGCGTGCACGCCGCCCATGTACCAGTTCAGTCGCAGCGACACCGTGTCGTCGGCCCAGGCCGGGCCAACCAGCGTCGCGGCCAGCAGCAGTGCCAGCATTCTGTACATAGCGTTCCTCCCCGTTTGGCGGTGTTCTGTCAGGTCATTTCGAGTTCTGCCCGTCGGTCATTCTGCGAGGCATGCCAGGGAATGACGAGCCGCTCCAGCAGTTCCACGGCGAAATAGACCAGCAGCCCGATCGCGCCCAGCACCATGACGGTGGCGAACACCATCTGCGTGTTGAGATCGCCGTTGTATTGCAGCAGCAGATAGCCCAGTCCGCGATCGGAGGCGACGAACTCCGCAACCACGGCGGCGGTGGCGGAGATTGCCGCACCGACCTTCAGCCCGGTGAAGATCTCCGGCAGCGCGTAGGGCAGCCGGATCTTGGCGAATGCGCGCAGCCCTCCCGCACCCGTGGTGTGCACGAAGTCCATGATCTCGGGATCGATCGAGCGGAAGCCGGCGATGGATGCGATCACGATGGGGAAGAACGACAACAGGAACACCAACAGCAGCTTGGGCGTGAAGCCGAAGCCGAACCAGATGATGAACAGTGGCGCCACCGCAATCTTCGGCACGATCTGCAAAAAGACGACGACGGGGTAGACCGCCTCCTCCACCGCGCGCGAGAACACGATACCGACGGCAAGCGGGATGCTGACCGCGATCGCGAGCGCGTAGCCGGCGAGGATTTCCAGCGAGGTGATTCCCGCGCTCGCCAGCACCGGCTGCCAGTTCTTCGCCAGGGCACGGAACACCTGGCTCGGCGGCGGCAGGATGTACTCGCGCACGCCGAACACATGCACGCCGAGCTCCCACAGGACGAACAGCAGGAGAAAGCCGAACCCGGTGCGCCAGCGTCGGATCAACCCCGCGAGCAAGGGAGGCCTCCGCTGTCGTCCCGGTCGTTCAGCCCGCCGAGAAGTCGATGAGCTGCCGCACCGACGTGCCGGACTTCATGCTCGCGAAACCCTCGTTGATCTCGCTCAGCTTGATGTGTCCGGAGATCATGTGATCCAGCTTCAGCTTGCCCTGCATATAGAGCTCCAGCAGCCGCGGCATGTCGACGCGGAACCGGTTGCCGCCCATCGAGGTGCCCTGGATCTTGCGGTCGCGCAGGAAGTCCGCACCGTGCAGCTCGATCTTGGTGCCGAACGGGATCATGCCGATGATCGTCGCGGTGCCGCCCGGACGCAGCATGGCAAAGGACTGTTCCGCTGTCGTCTTGGTGCCGATCGCCTCGAAGGAATACGGCACGCCACCACCGGTCATCTCCTTCACCATCTCCACAGGATCGGCGTTCGATGCATTGATCGTGTCGGTGGCACCCATCGCCCTGGCGACTTCCAGCTTGGACGCCACGGTGTCGATCGCGATGATGCGCGACGCGCCCGCCATCGCCGCGCCGTTCACCGCGGACAGCCCGATGCCGCCGCAGCCGATCACCGCGACGGTGGAGCCCGGCTCCACCTTGGCGGCGTGGAACACCGCCCCGACGCCGGTCATCACGCCGCAGCCGACCAAGGCGCAGCGATCCAGCGGCACGTCGTCGCGCACCTTCACCACCGCGTGCTCGTGCACCAGCATGTTCTCGGCGAATGCCGAGAGGTTGAACGCCTGATTGAGCACCGCGCCCTTCCAGGTCAGCCGCCGCGCCGCGCCGGGCAGTAGCTTGACCTCGGTGTTCTCGCAGAGATTGGGATGGCCGGTCATGCATTGCGGACATTCGCCGCAGAACACCGACAGGCAGGTGATCACGTGATCGCCCGGCTTCACATAGGTGACATCGTCGCCGACCGCCTCGACGACGCCGGCGGCCTCATGGCCGAGCACGCAGGGCGTCGGGAATGGATACAGGCCTTCGATGAAATGCAGGTCCGAGTGGCAGAGCCCGGCGAAGGCGGTACGTACCAGCACCTCCCGCCGCTTCAGTGGCGCGTGCTGCACGTCTTCGATGGTGAGCGGCTGGTGCGGTTCGTGGAAAACGGCGGCTTTCATGGCTGGTTCCCCCGGAGCTTGACGGCAAGCGGAATGCTAGGCTGGCGGGGACGGGCAAGTCCACTGGGAGGGCGGGGGCTGGCGATACCGTGTGGTCACTCGCGTTGACTCGCCAGAACAAGTCGGTGAGAAGGGGCACCACGACTGCTCAATCAGACACGGCGCATGATGCAGAAGGCGGCTGGCACGCAGGGACCGACGTTCTGCATCGTCGACCCGACACTGAAGAACCTCGTCGGGCATCATTTCGCATACGATGCGGCGGTGGCACACGCCGCCAGCCTGAGCGGCTACGTGCCGTTGATTCTCGCACACAAGCATGCTGAGCGGGAGATCGCTGAGCAGGTTGGCGTCGTGCGAGCGTTTGAGGAAGACATCTGGGGCACGCGCCGCCCCGCCAGCCGGCTCGGCCGGGCGCTGGAGAAGCTCCGGGCGAATCTTGTCTTTTGCGTCACCTTGGCCGCCAGAACACGTTGGCTGCCGCCACGTTCCATCGTGTTCGTGCATAGCTTCATCGACCGGCAGATCTTCGGCCTCGCGCTGTTGCCGCTGATGCTGAGTCGGAAGCGCTCCCTCACATACGTTTACCTGCTGCGCTATCAGCCGGATTTCTATCGCTCGGCCATGGCGACCGTTTCGTTCCGTGTGCTGGAACGTATCGCTGAGCGATGCCGCGTTCGTCTTGCGACCGACAGCGAGCGTCTTCGCGATCTGCTTGAAGAATTTACCACGTTGCCGGTCGAGGTGCTGCCGATTCCGCACGTGCCGCCGGAAGCGAGCGACGGCGCGGCTCAGCCGTCCGATCCGGCACGGCGATGCCGGCTCGTCAGCCTGGGCAATGCCCGCGACGAGAAAGGCATTTACGAAATACTCGACGCAATCCGGCTTCTGCATTGCGATGGGTTCGGCGAGGACTTCCACTTCGTCCTGCAATGCAACGACGCCACGCCGGATGTCGCAGCGGCCATTGCTGCCTTCCAGGCAGAGCGCCTGCCCCACTGCGAGCTGCTGATGGAGACGCTCAGCTCCGAGGCATATTACCGGCAATTGCAGCAGGCCGACATTGTGCTGTTGCCATACTGGCGATCCATCTACGCGGCACGCACGTCTGGCGTGTTCATGGAGGCACTCGCCGCCGGCAAGCCGGTGATCGCGACGCGCGACTGCTGGATGAGCGACCAGCTCGCGGCCCACGGCGCGGGCATGTTGTGCGATGATCGCGACTCCGCGGCGTTGGCGCGCGCGATTCGACAGGCGGCGGCGGACCTGGCCGCGCTGTCCGAGCGGGCGCGCGGCAGCCGCGGGCGATGGTTGGCGCAGCACAATCCGCAGGCGCTGGTTCAGGCGATCACCTCGCCGGGATCGTTGCACACGGACGCCACGCCGCAGCGGATCGCGCTGCTCTACCCATGGGAAGACTTCGTCGAGAGGCAGAGCGGTGCGAGCCGTCGCTGCAACCTGCTGGTCGATTTCCTCGCGCCCGGGGCTGCAAGCATCCGGGTGTTGCAAAGCGGCAGGCATCCGCCGACGGTCCTGCCTTACTGTCGGGTGAGCGCACTGGGTCGGGTGCCGCCCTCCGCGGTTCTCGCCAGGATTCTGCTGCGTTTCGCCGCGCTTGCCGCCACGTTCGGCAGGGGTGCGCGACATGACTGGGTCCTCTGGCAATACATCCGGCTGCGCTTCATCGGCCGGTTCCGCCGCAGGATTCGCAGGCTGGTGCGATGGGCCGATGTCGTGCTGCTGGAATATCCGTTCTGGATGAGCGTGGTGGCACCGGTCGCGCGACAGGAGGGCAAGCGCGTCGTGCTGACGGTGCATGACATCATGGCGGCGCAGGTCTCCGACGCTCCAGCGCTGAGGAAACTGGCGTGGCACTTCGAGCGCAAGGCGCTTGGCATGGCCGACAGGGTGATTGCCGTCTCGCCGACGGATCAGGCGACATTGCGTGACATGGGACTGCGGGCAGAGCTGGCACCCAATCCGGCTGACAGCCGGCTGTTCGATCTGGATCGTCTGTCGGAGCCACGCCGCATTGTCACGGAGCAGTTCGGGCTGCAACTGCCGGCACGTCGCATCTGCCTGTTCGTCGGCAGTCTGCATGAGCCGAACGTGATCGCGGTTGGCCGCATCCGCGACGTAGCGCAGCGGATGAGCGGACTGCCGGAAGCCGCCGACATCGGTTTCGTGATTGCGGGCGGCTGCGCGCCGCCGCAGCGTGTTGGCAACTTTGTAGCGCTCGGCCGCGTCGACGACGCGGTGCTGTTGGCCTTGTATGCGCTGGCCGATCTCGTGCTGATCCCGCTGCCCTACGGCACTGGCACGTCATTGAAGACGGTCGAGGCGATGGCGGGTGGCAAGGTAGTACTCGGCACGGCGGCGGCGTTCCGGGGCCTGGATGTGACATCCGGCAGCGACGCGGTGATCGAGGACGATCTGGGCCGCTATCCGGAGCAAATCGTGGCATTGCTAGCCGATGATGCCGGCAGGTCGAGAATCGCGGCTTCGGCACGGCGCTTCGCTGCGCAATATGACTATCGCGTTGCTTATCAGGCATATCTGGACATGCTAGAGATACGTGTTGCAGCAGTAGATGAGGGTACGTGGCTGAATAATGGCCGACTTGCTGGGCAGGGTGCCGGCCAATGATGTTGCACCAGATCACTCAGGTAGGCTCCGCAAGCACCCGCTCCGATGAGGACCGATGATTCACCAGATACTTCGCCGGGCGGCATTGACAATTCCGCACCTGCGCAGGCTCGTTGACAGCCGCGATGCCGCGCTGGCGAGCCGGGACCTGGCGATATCCAGACAGCAAGCCGCAGAAGCCGCGCTGGCCACCGCCGAAAGGAACCAGTCGGACCTGTTCCGTCGCTTTCTGAATGCATGCGCTCCTGACAGCTGGCTACGGCTCGAACTCAACGGCGCCATGCTATGGCTTCCGCGTGACACTCTGCTAACGATGTTTCACTGCATCCATAGCGGAACCGAAGGAAAGCTCTATCTCGCCGTGGAGGCGCATCACTTAAAGTGGATGATGCAGCTCCTGACGGACGGCGGCACGTTCCTCGACGTCGGCGCTGCTACGGGTGCCACGACCCTGCCGATCGCCGTGCAGTTCGGCAACGCAGTTAGAATCGTAAGTTATGAGCCTGCGGAGACAGCACGGAACCTGCTGCTCGCCACACTCGAGCGGAACCGGATTGCTGGTGTCGAGGTCCTTCCCCGCGCCGTTTCGGAA
>JBGPND010000179.1:0-10987 GCA_041487355.1 Acetobacteraceae bacterium
AAGACCTGCGCCAAGCTCGGTGTGGCCTTCTGGGACTATCTCGGCAGTCGGCTCGGTGTCTCCGGCCAGCGTGTCGTTCCGCCCCTGCCGGGTCTCGTCCGTTGTCGCGGGCAGCCCGCCTGATACCCAGGGCTGCCCGGGGTTTTGCCCCTATTACCGTCGTGCTGAGGGTCCCTCCCTCTCCGCCAGCTAATCCATATAATTGATTGAAATCCCGGCGATTTTTGCAAACCTTTGGCTGCATGCCCCCACTTCTACCGCCAACCCTGCGCTCACTGGCGGGCCAACAACGTTGCTTGATCTGGCTATTGAAGGCGCGTTTGGCGGCGGCGTGGAGGCTCGGCGAGCAGGGACTCGGCGTTGCCCATTGCCGGCGGGTGAAACCGGACGCGACCGCGCCCCTCCACAGCCCCGCCTCTGCCCCGTCCGGCGCTGAGATTGCGCCCCCAACCGCCGTCATCGCGGCCAGCACAATCGTCTCGACCCGGTGTTTCAACTCCCGCCACGTGGGCGTGTCAGACGAGAGGCAGCGACGCAAGTTGGCCCGCGAGCCGAATGCGCAACTCTCCGTCATCTTGCGGGAACCGGGTGTCGCATTTCTGGCGTATGGCGGCCGGAGTTGAGGGTCCTCTCTCTCCGTGCCGTCACGCGGCGAGCCGGCCACGCGTCCTCGCTTGCGCCGCAATCATTCGTTGTTGACCTACATCAATGTCCCTGCCGGCGTCGGGTGCGATGAAGTCCGCTGGGTATATGCGATGCGGCAGGATCCCGACCAGTTCGACGTGATCGTTCTCGGTGCCGGCGCCGGTGGCATGACAGCCGCCGCGGTCGCTGCCGCCGAACACCTGCGTGTCCTGCTGCTGGAAAAGGCGCCGGTTGTCGGCGGCACCACCGCCATCTCGGGAGGTATGGTCTGGATCCCCAACAACCCGAAGATGGCAGCGGTCGGCCGCTCCGACAGCCGCGCCGATGCGGAGACCTATCTCGCCGGCACCATTCCGGGTGCGGCCGACGATAAGCTGCGCACCGCATTCCTCGACCATGCCAATGAGGCGATCGCCTATCTGGAGGCGAACACCTCGGTGCGGCTCAGGCCGGTGCAGACCTACCCGGACTATTACCCGGATATGCCCGGCGCCACGTTGGGCGGCCGGGTGCTTGAACCCGTGCCGTTCGACGGGCGCGCGCTCGGCGCGGAGTTCAACCTGCTGCGTAAGCCCCTGCCGGAATTCATGCTGTTCGGCGGCATGATGCTCGAGCGGGCGGACGTTCCGCATTTCCGCCGCGCGTTCCGCTCGCCGCGATCGGCGCTGCGCGTTGCACGATTGTTGCTGCGCTATGCCAGGGAGCGCTGCTTCCTCGATCGTGGCGCGACACTCTGTCTCGGCAACGCGCTCGTTGCCCGCCTGCTGCACTCGCTGCGGCAGCTTCAGGTCGAACTGCGCTGCGCCTCAGGCGCTGCCGGGCTCGTCATCGAAGACGGCACGGCCATCGGCGTCACCGTCGCGGGGCGCACGCTGCACGCCCGCCGCGGCATTGTGATTGCGACCGGCGGCTTCTCCCACGATCCGGCGTTGCGTGCCCGCCTGTTGCCGGCCAAGGCCGGCATGACCTCGGCTGCCTCGCCGGACAACACGGGCGACGGCATCCGCATCGGCCTCACCGCCGGCGGCCAACTTGGTGAGGGCGAAGCGGGCAATGCGTTCTGGACGCCGGTCTCCTGCTTCCGTCGCCCCGACGGTTCGGATGGCGTCTTCCCCCATATTCTCACCGACCGTGCCAAGCCCGGGATGATAGCGGTCAACCAGGCCGGGGTGCGCTTTGCCAACGAAGCGGTCTCCTATCACGCGTTCGTCCAGGCGATGTTCCGGGCGGACAACGCAAGCCCGTCGATCCCGGCCTATCTTGTTTGCGACCGAAAGGCGCTTTGGGCCTACGGACTTGGCACGGTGAAACCCTTCACGCTCTCACTGCGCCGGCCGATCGAAAGCGGCTATCTCGTGCAAGCCGACACTATCGCCGGTCTCGCGGTTCGGCTTGGGATCGATGGCGAGGCGTTGGTCCGCACTGTCGGGGGGTACAACCAGGATGCGGTGGAGGGGCAGGACCGCGCGTTCGGCCGCGGTGGCGATGCCTACCAGCGTCATGTCGGTGACAGCGACCATGCGCCCAACCCCTGCGTCGCGCCGATCGTGACCCCGCCGTTCTACGCGGTCACGCTCCGCCCCGGCGATCTCGGCACGTCCGCCGGCCTGGTCACCGACGCCGCGGCGCGCGTGCTCGGTGCCGATGGAGCGCCGATCCGGCATCTGTATGCCTGTGGCAACGACATGAATTCGCTGATGCGTGGCGCCTATCCTGGCCCGGGGATAACGTTGGGGCCGGCGTTGACGTTTGGGTATCTGGCCGCGCGCGACATCGCCGCTGGAGCATCGTAGTGTTTCAGTTTGAATGTCTTCTAAGGGTCGGGTAGCCGACATTCAAATTGAGACAATACCCCACCCCTGCGAAGCGAGGAAACCAGCCTCACGCGTCGCTGGGCGGCGTGGTGACGACCAGGAATACCAGGTCCTGCAGGCCCGAATTGTAGATCGCGTGCTCCACCCCAGGCGGAATGTGGATCACGTCGTGGCGACGCACCACGGTCCGCTCGCCGTCCAGCTCCATCAGTCCCTCGCCGTCCAGCACGTGATAGATCTGCTCCTGCACCTTGTGCCGGTGCGGCGCGACATAGCCCTTGGGCTGATATGACGATATCCGGTGATCGAAGCGCTGCGTCTGCGCGGTCTTCGGATTCACCAGCATCTTCGAATGTGCGTCGTAGTGCGCCGGCGGTGTCTCCCACAGGACTTCGGCGATGTTGCGGATGCTGGCTCCATTGCGTTCATGCATGACGGCTTCCTTCACTTAGTTTGCTCACCGCGTGCCGCGGCACGTTCGGCCGCAGTCACACGGCTGCCGAAGGCCGGTTCCATGTGCGGTGTCGGCGGCAGCGACCATGTGCCGGTGGACGGCGGACGCACGTTCGCGTCCACATGTACATCGAGCACCCAGGGTTTGTTGGACCGCACCGCCAGCTCCAGCGCCGGGGCGAGATCGGCCAGGCGCGTGATGGTGACGCCGCTTACGCCATGTGCGCGGGCGAGGGCGGCGAAGTCCGGGTTGTACGGCTCCCGGTTCTCGCCGGCGTAGAACCCGGTGCCGTATTCGCGCCCGCCGAACATCCCGTGTTGGATGTCGCGGATCGCACCCCAGGCGAAATTGTTCCAGATCACCCACACGCAGGGAATGTCGTACTCGACCGCGGTGCACAGCACATGCGGCGTCATCGTGAACCCGCCGTCACCGCAGATCGACACGCAGGCACGCTCCGGTGCGGCGAGCTTGGCGCCGAGGATACCGGATACGCCGAAGCCCATGCCGCCGAACCCCCACGAGTTCAGCATGGTCTGCGGCTGGCGCGCCTCCCAGAACTGCATGAACCAGTTGTGGTGCACGCCGACATCGAGGGTGATGATCGCGTCGTCCGGCAACACTTTCCGCACTGCGCCCACCACCGACTCGGGCCGCAGTGGCGAGGTGTCGAGTGCGAAGTTCGGACCGGTGAAATCCCGCCACGCCTGCTTCCACCCGGCGATCTGCGCGAGCCATGCATGCCGCTCGGGCACCGCCAGCCCGCGCGCGTCGCACGCGGCGAGCATCTGGCGCAGGAAACTGCCCGCATCGGCAACAATCCCGAGATCGGCCGGATAGTTGCGACCGATCTCGTTCACGTCGACATCCACTTGGATCAGCTTCGTGTGAGGAAAATTCCAGGAATAGCCCTCGATCCAGGAAGAGGCGGAGCGATCGTCGAAGCGCGCGCCGACCACCAGCACAAGATCGGCGTGGCGGCCGGCCTGGTTGGCCGGATAGGCGCCATTGCGGCCGATGAAGCCGAGCGAAAGATCGTGTGCCATCGGCAGGCAGCCCATACCGTTGGGCGAGGAGATCACCGGGATGCACAGCCGTTCGGCGAGGGCGGTCAGTTCCTTGGCCGCTGCCGCGAGCGTCACGCCGTGGCCGATGAACAGTACCGGCCGCTCGGCTGCCGCCAGCATGTCGAGCGCCTGGGCGACATCCTCCGATGCGGCGCCCGAGCGGCGGGCGGTGCGGTTCTGTGTGCTCGCTTCGACCTCGAGTTCCCCCTCCTCCTGGAACAGGTTGAACGGCACGTCCACTTGCACCGGGCCGGGGCGGCCGCCCAGCATCGTATCGAAAGCGAGCCGCAGCGTGAGCGGAAGCTGTTCCACCCGCGTCGGCTGAAAGCCGCGCTTCACCACCGGACGGCACACGGCGGGGAAGTCGGCCTCCTTGTGCCGGTACAGCTCCTGAAACGGCGCGCGATTGAATTGCTGCGTCGGCACGTTGGCGGTGATGGCGAGGAAGGCCGATGAATCGAGGAAGGCGTTGGCAAGAGCCATCACCAGGTTGGCCGAGCCGGGCCCGCAGGAGGTGAGCGTCGCGGCCGGCGCATGCTTCACACGGAAATACGCATCCGCCATGTGCCCAGCGGTCTGCTCATGCCGCGGCGAGACCAAGGTGATCCTGTCGCGCACGGCCGAGAGCGGGTCGAGCATGCCGACATTGCCATGGCCGCACAGGCCGAAAACATGGGTGATCTTCTCGCGGATCAGAAACTCCGCGATCAGTTCGCCGCCCTTCATGCGTGGCATGCACCGTTCCTCCCGCCTTGTTCCGTCGCCTGATCGGACGCATCGCCCGTGCCGACAGCCACGCGCCACTGCAGGCTCGCACTCCGGGAGTGGCGCGGCATTGAGCTAGATCAAACCTCTCCCGGGCCCCTTCAGCGCGAATCTGGTCGGCCAGGTTGCCCTCCAGCGGCGCACTGTGTTCCCGCCGCGGGGCCGACCGGCCGCCAATCTCATCCGCTCCACCACCGCCGTGTCCCCGGCCGCCTGCGTGCCGCGATACGCCAGGGCCGATCGCGTCACTGACGGAAGACGAAATGCGGCCGACCGGGCAGGTCGACGGCAGGCGTTTTGTCGGAAATCCCCGCGGCAGAAAGCAGCTCTCTGATATGCGCTCCGGCCGGTTGTTCCGGCTTCTGATTCTTGAGATCGGAAGTGGACCACCCGGCCAGCGGGTTCGGTTAGCCTTACAGCCCGGCGACGAAGCGCGCCATCACCAGAATGATGGCAATCTGCATCACGCCCTGCGAGGCGACCACATGGACGTAGCGCCGCATCAGTCGGCCGATGCGGGCGCCGTCAGGACTGGGTTTGCGCATCTCGAAATACACCAGCAGGTTGGTGGGCAGCAGCACAGCGAAGCCTTGCACGGTCAGCACCGTAACGATCGCCAGCGCGGCGAACACCCACCAGTAGCTGGGATAGGGGATGTCCAGCAGCCCGAGCTGGCGCGCATGGTACCAGCCGGCGGTGGTGGTGATGGCGGCGAGCGTCGGCAGCAGGAACAGCGTCTTCGGCATCAGCCGCAGAACGATTGCCTGTCGCGCCGCGAACGGTGCCCGGCGCAGGATCGGGCCGATGACGAAGCCCATGAACAGGTCGATACCGGTCCACAGCACGCCGGCCATCACATGGATGAAGTTCAGCAGCCAGAGATTGTCGATCGCGATGGCGGCGGCCAGCACCGCCAGGGCGAGCGCGACCCAGATCAGGTTGCGCGGATCGATTGGTGGCGCGGCGTCGGCGGTCGACAGAGTACCGGCTTGCGACATCGGTTTTTCCCCAAATGTTGCGCGGTGTTGGTGGTGGATAATACAAGGCGCTGCAATGAATGACGTACGGTGCCCGGCCCTTCCCGTCATGCCCGGGCTTGATCCGGCCATCCCCACCGCCACCGGCATCGCGAAAGAAGCAGATGCAAGCTGCGACAAAGCCCGTGGGGATGGCCGGGTCAAGCCCGGCCATGACGGCGGTACGCAGCGCCAGTGCGACCGAACAGAGAGTCGATGTTTTCAGCGCTTGGTATAAGGCGTAAACAATTGCAAAAGTACGTATTGGATCTGGCGGTCGGGGAGTCCGTTGTGGTGGGTGTCCGACGGCTTGACCTTCCCCCGCTCGGGTCAGGATAGCGACACGACTCCCTCGGGCCAAACACCTAGCCGTGGCGGGGACGCCTGGGTCTGCGAACTCGTTGCGGAATAGATCATGCGGCGCCTGGCGAGGCTACACGACGGAAAGACGCCTTTGCCGGGCATTTCGGGGACCACGACTACGTCGTCAAGGAGGTGTGCCGTCCGTGAAAGCGAAGCCCGGTGGGCCGGAACGCCTCGCTTTATCGCGCAATGGCCACCATGCACGGCGCCTGGCTGGCGATTTTCTGCGAGACGCTGCCGAGCAGCACGCCGGCGAGCCTGCCGCGCCCTCGGCTGCCGATGATGATGGCGTCGGCCTCGGTTTCCTCACGAAATTTCAGAATCTCTTGGGCCGGGTCGCCGAAACGGATTTCGGATCGGACCGGGCCAGCGCCGCGAGCCACAGCCTGCGCCCGCGCCTTCTCGAGCGCGTCGCGGGCGAAGGATTCCGCGAACTGCCCCATGTCACCGGGAATCTGATCGAGCCGCACGTACTCCGCGAGAGCCCAGTCGGGCGGCGAGCCGTGCTCGACCACGTCGATCAGCACGAGCTCCGCCTGGAACTTAGTGGCCAGGTCCGCCGCGAGCTCGACCGCCCGCATGGATGCTTCCGACCCGTCCACCGCGGCCAGGATACGTTTCATCGCCGACCTCCCGCCTTGGGCATCGCCCAATAAAAATTGCATACACTGATCGCACGATGGGCCGCATTGATCTGGATCAGCCCGAGCTATTCCCTCCCGCGTCACAGAGCAGCGACGCGGTTATTGCCGTTACCGGCGAAGCGCCCTTTCGGCGCCGCTCTCGAGCCTTACGGCTTTGAGCGCCGGTCACGCGAACGAAATAGCTCTGCTCGTCGAAATGGATCTTGAGTTCGCCGGGGAATGCCCGCTTCACCGCCTCGCTAATGCGCCGCCGTAACCGACCATGCTCCGGGCTGTCGCGACGATGTGCCGGTCGGTGATCCGGTACTCGTCCTCCAGCGGTGGCGCATAGGGCACCGGCATGCGCGGCGCGCCGATGCGCCGGACCGGTGCCTTCAGCACATCACCCAGCGCTTCCGCCACCGTCGCCACCACCTCGCCGGCGAAACCACCCGCCAGCACCGCCTCCTGCGGCACCAGCAGCCGTCCGGTCTTGCGCACCGAGGCGAACACAGCCTCGCAATCCCACGGCCACAGCGTGCGCAGATCGATCACCTCGGCGTCGATGCCGACCGTCGCCAGTTCCTCGGCCGCCTGGCACGCCAGCACCACCATGCGCGACCAGGCGACGATCGTCAGGTCCTTGCCGGCGCGCGCGATCCGCGCCTTGCCCAGCGGTACCAGATGATCCGCGTCCGTCGGCACCTCGCCCTTGGCGCCCCACAGCTCCTTGTGCTCCATGAACACCACGGGGTCGTCGCAGCGGATCGCCGACTTGAGCAGGCCCTTGCCGTCGGCCGGCGTCGCCGGCGTCACCACGATCAGGCCGGGGATGTGGACGAACCACGCCTCATAGGACTGCGAATGCTGCGCCGCCGCGCCGTGGCGCGTGCCGATCGCCATCCGCGCCACCAGCGGCACGCGCGCCTGGCCGCCGAACATGTAGCGGATCTTCGCCGCCTGGTTCACCAGCTCGTCGATCGCGCACAGCCCGAAATCGATCGAGCGCAGATCGGCGATCGGTCGGGTTCCGGCAACGGCGGCGCCCACCGCGGACCCCATGATCGTCGATTCCGAGATCGGCGCGTTGACGATCCGCTTCGGTCCGAACTCATCGATCAGGTTCTTGTACTGGTTGGTGCTGGTGCTGGTGTGCCCGGTGCTCAGGTCCTCGCCCAGCGCCCATACCAGCGGGTCGCGCCGCATCTCCTCGGCCAGGCCCTCGCGCACGGCGTCCGCATAGGTCATTTCGGGCATGACGGTGCTCCCACGTCCTGCACATCGGCATAGGCGACTTTCGGGTCAGGGAAGGGTGCTGCCCGCGCCTCCGCCACCGAAGCGGCAATGGCCGCCTGAGCCGCCGCGCGGGCCGCTTCGATCTCGTTCAGCGCGACGCCCTGCCCGACCAGCCAGGCCTCGCAGCGCCGTATCGGCTCATGGTCCCAGCGTTCCTCCACCTCGCCCTTCGGCCGATACATACCCGGGTCGCGCGACACGTGGCCTTTCAGCCGGTAGGTCGCCGCGTGCAGGAACTGCGGCCCGCCGCCGTTGCGGATGCGTTCGATCAGCTCCGCGGCGGCGGCGTCCACGGCCAGCAGATCGTTGCCGTCCACCGACACCACGGGGATGTCGAAGGCCCGTGCGCGCACCGCCGGCCCGCCGCCCGCGGTCACGCTGCGTGTCGCGGTGGTCGAGGCGTAGCCGTTGTCCTCGCAGACGATCAGCAGCGGCAGGTGGAACACCTTGGCCCAGTTGAGGCTTTCGTAGAACGGCCCGCGGTTGGTGCTGCCGTCGCCGACAAAGACGCCGACCACCTTGTCCTCGCCCTTCAGTGCCACCGCCTGCGCCGCGCCGGCCGCCAACGGCATGCCATCGGCCAGGATGCCGTTGGCGCCGAGCATGCCGACCGAGAAATCCGCGATGTGCATGGAGCCACCCTTGCCGCCGTTGGTGCCGCCGACGCGCCCCAGCAGTTCCTTCATCATCGCCGTTGGGTTCGCACCCTTGGCGATCGCGTGTGCGTGGCCGCGGTGGTTGGACTGGATCAGGTCATCGCGCCGCATGTTGCCGCAGACGGCGACGGAGATCGCTTCCTGGCCGATCGACTGGTGTACCGAGCCGTGGACCAGGCCCTCTGTCAGCATCTGGTGCGCGGCTTCCTCGAACGCGCGGATCAGCAGCATGGTCTTGAACATGCCGAAGATCCGCTCCGTCTGGTTGGTGCGCTCCGTCCCCGCGCTTGTTGCTGTCGGCATTCACGTTCTCTCCTCGCCGTCATCGGAGATACAGACGCGTGTCGGCGCATGGGCCGACTGTGCGATCAGCTCGGGAGCAGACAGCGGTGTCGGAGAACGCCACGACCTTCTCCGGCGAGAGGCGCGGGATGGTTTCATCCGAAAGCGTCCAGGATTCATGCATGCCGGATCGCACCTGTTGCGACTATGCGCCGGGGGCGAAACCCTCGCAAGCGCGGGCCGGCGAATTGCCGGCGGCCGGTCTCGCGGCTATTTTACCAAGAAGACGGCCGGCTTGGTCAGCCGCCCCGGACACGTCTGCGGAGGAAATGGATCATGATGGGCCGGAAATGCGCAGCGGCACTGCTGCTGTTGGCACTGACACTTGGGCACACCGCGCGCGCGGCCGAACCGCCGCCGGTGCGCATCGGTTCGATCATGCAAATGAGCGGCCCGCTCGCCGCCTACGGGCAGGAGGCGTGGGGCCTCTTCAAATACCTGATCGACAAGATCAACGCCGAGGGTGGGATCAAGAGCCTGGGCGGGGCCAAGATCGAGGTCGTCCTGGCCGACGATGCGTCGCTGCCCGCCCGTGCGGCGAACGAAGCCCGCCGGCTCATCACCGAAGAGCACGTGGTGATGCTGGCCAGCGGGTTGCAGACGCCGGAGATGCTGGCGATTTCGCCGGTGCTGGACGAGTTGAAGATGCCCACGATCGCGATGATGCCGGCGGGCAGTGCGTCGCCCTACCTGTTCTCGCTGAATTTTCCCTACGACCGCGGTTACGCCAGGACGATGGCGGAATTCCTGGCCTGGCTGAACAAGGAGAAGGGCTTCCACATCAAGAACGTGGCCATGCTGTACAGCAACTACGAGGCCGCGCAGAAGGTGAACGAGGCGCTGAAGCGGCGTCTGCCCGAACTTGGTTTCACCATCGTCGGCGAGGTGCCGATG
The DNA here is from genome assembly GCA_041487355.1 of Acetobacteraceae bacterium. Lineage (GTDB taxonomy): Bacteria > Pseudomonadota > Alphaproteobacteria > Acetobacterales > Acetobacteraceae > JAMXLO01. The sequence goes on from JBGPND010000179.1 coordinate 9,936, forward strand.
GATACCAAGGCCACCGATCAGACCGCGGCGATGCTGCGCCTGCGCGCGATGAAGCCGGATGCGACCGCGGGTCTGGTGCGCTCGCAGGAAGGCGCGCTGCTCAACCAGGCGCGCTTCAGCCTGAAGGTCAAGGGCATCCTGTTCCTGGGCGGCACGGGCGGCTTCTCCGACGTGCAGTTGTGGAAGGACGTGGGCGAGCAGATCGGCCAGGCGACGCTGACCCACGACCTGTTCGGCCTGACGATTTTCAGCACGGGATCGAAGTCCGACTATCTGCGCGCGACGATCGACGACATTGAAAAGAACGCGCATCTGAGTTTCCCGGTGGGCGCGACCGGTCTCGGCGGTGCGCAGGCCGCGCGGGTGGTGCAGCGGGTGCTGGAGGCCGCCGGCTCGACCGACCGTGACGCGATCATGGCGGCATTCAAGAAGCTCAACATGCCGCTGGGCGATCCGGACCTTTACATGATCCGCCCGGGCGGACTTGCCTTCGCCGAGGACCGCATGCCGGTGGATTCCACCGGGCTGATCATCCAGTGGCAGCCCGACCATTCGCAGCAGGTGGTCTATCCGCCAGCGGCCGCCACCGCCGAACCGCGGCCCTTCCCATGATCGGGATGCCGTGACGCCGATCCTGTCGGTCCGCGATCTGTCGAAGCATTTCGGCGGCCTCGCGGCTGTCGACGCCGTGAGCTTCGATGTCGCCCCTGGCGAAATCCTGGGGGTGATCGGTCCGAATGGCGCGGGCAAGACCACGCTGTTCAGCCTCGTCTCCGGCTTCATCCGCCCGGATTCCGGCGCCGTGCGTTTTTTGGACCGCGACATCACCGGCCTATCTCCGCCGGAGATCGCGGAACGCGGCCTCGCGCGCAGCTTCCAGTTGGTCCAGGTGTTTTCCGGTATGCGCGTGTTGGATGCGGTCACCGCCGCCGCGCTGCTGCGCCTGCCCCTGAACGCCGCCATCGCGCGCGCCGGTCAGGTGCTGGAGGAGATCGGACTGTCGTCGCGGGCGGATGCCGTGCCGAATGCCCTGTCGATGCAGGACCGCAAAC
>JBGPND010000180.1:0-10954 GCA_041487355.1 Acetobacteraceae bacterium
ATCTCGGGAGCCGGCTCAGAATCCCCGGCCCGCGTCTCATTCCACCGTTGCCGGGCCTCGTCCGTTGCCGCGGGCAGCCCGCCTGAAACCGGCGCGTGCCCGGGGTTTTGCCCCTATTACATGCCCTCAGCCTAAGTGCATGATTTCGCTCGGGAGTTTGGTGGGCGCAGTAGGACTCGAACCTACGGCCCGCTGATTAAGAGACAGGCCCGGCGCCTTGCCATCGCTGCCGTGTCCGCCGTGTCCGCAGACTGACCCCGAGAAAATCGCTGAAATCACGCCATAATCCCGGAAGGCTGCTGATAATCCTTGAACGCGACGGAACGCCAGAGCATATTACATGCGGACATGGCGCGGACACGGGAGTCGATGCGATGGCGGACAAGCCGAACTTCAAGGCGATCGACCGGCTGGTGCGGGCACTCCCGAAGCCGGCCAGCGGGAACAAGACCTATAGCGAGGCGGAGCTGCGGCGCCGCGGGATGACGGGGCCTTGGGTGCGAGGGCTGGCGTCGCGTGTGACCACGGCCGACGCGAGAGCCTGGGTGATGCGGTATCGGGCGGAGGGTATCGAGCGTCTGCACACCATCGGCGACGTTGAAGCCTGGCCTGCCGCCGAGGTATGGCCCGAGGCAACCGAACTGCGCCGCAAGATCGACGGCGGCGGCGATCCGCGGATGGAAAAGAAGGCCAAGCAGGAAGCCCCCACCGTCAACGACCTCGCCGACCGATTCGAGGCGGAGCATTTGCCGAGGCTGCGGCTGGCCACCGCGCGGGACTATGCGTCGATCCTGCGCTTGTACATCCGGCCGCAACTCGGCCAGATCAAGGTGGCGGCGCTGCGGCATGCCGATGGGCAACGGCTGCATGACAAGGTGGCGGAGACCGCGCCGTACCGCGCCAACCGCTGCGTTGCGGTTCTGTCGAAAGCTACGTCACTCGCGGTCAAGTGGGAGATGCGGCAGGACAACCCGTTTCGGGGCGTGGAGCGATCACCCGAGCAACGGCGCGAACGGTTCCTGACCCCGGCCGAGATTGCCCGGCTGGGCGACGTGCTAGCGGCGCATCCCGAGCGCACCAGCGCGAACGCGGTGCGGCTGCTGCTGCTGACCGGCGCCCGCAAGGGCGAGTTGCTGGTGGCACGGTGGCCGGATATCGACCTTGCGGCCGGGGCGTGGTCGAAGCCGGCTGCCACGACCAAGACGGCAAAGCTGCATCGCGTGCCGCTGTCAGCGCCGGCCCTGCAACTGCTGTCCGGCATGAAGGCCGAGGCTGATCAGGAAAACGCACGGCGCGAGCGCGACGGATTCACACGGATCGACCACGTTTTCCCCGGCGCAAACGGAAAACCGTTGCACGATATTAAGCATTTCTGGGCCGCCGTGTCCCGCAAGGCCGATCTGCAAGGCGTTCGCGTGCATGATCTGCGGCATACCTTCGCGAGCATCCTGGCATCGTCCGGCCTGAGCCTGCCGATCATCGGCAGCCTGTTGGGGCACACCCAGGCCGCGACCACGCAGCGATACGCACACCTGATGGACGACCCGCTGCGCGCCGCTACCGAGCGCGCCGGCGCTGTCATCATGGGGGCCGGGAAGCCGGGGGCCGACGTGCTGCCGCTGGCCGGGAGGCGGGCATGAGCGCGCCCCGTTTCGGATTTCTCTCGGAACCGTCCGGCCCCGTCGATCCTGAGTGGTTAGGCAAAGGCGAATGGCTGTCGCGCGCAGCGCAAGCTTTTGGACACCCTGATCTGATAGCGCAGTGCAACGCGGCGGCTGAAAGATTCAAGGCGCTTGGCGATGGCGAAACAGTGGAGTCGTTTCGTCTTGACGCTGTAGCGCCAAGCCGCGATGCCGCCCGGGGACTGGCGGGACGGTTGACGGGAGAGCAACGCACGGCATGGACATTGTACACGGGACTGGAACGTGTCTTGTGGGGGTACCTGCGATATCAGTTGCAGAATCAATTGCTGGTGGCGTTGGGCAGTCCCGAAAGGAAATGGGAAGCCCCGGTGTGGATCGCCACCGCGCGCTGGTCTGATCTCAACATTGACCCCTTCAAGGGCGATGTGGCTTGCGGTACGGCGGGGTTGTTCTACTCGGTTCGCGTTATGCTCCTGCCGGTTTCAGACATTCCTGCGGAGGAGGTGGCCACCGTGGTCGCGCCACGGCCGGCCGCATTGCCACAGGGGAAGGTGAGTGCCGTCGAGATTCAAGATTTCGTCGCGAGTTTCGTCGCCCGCGTCCGTTCCGAGGGCCGCGAGCCAACCGCGCTTGAATTAGAGGAAAAATGGCAGGAAACCGGCCATCGGGGATACCGGAAGGCTGTAAGGGACGAACTCATTAAGCAGGTAGGGCCGATCCAAGTTGGCCGGCCGTCGAAAACTCGCAGGATTTAATTCGCCGCGAATTTGCGAATATCGCCGGCGAATTTTCGTGCCCCTATCTGAGTGTCCGCGCAACCGAAGGAATGCGGACCGATGGACACGATGGAAGCCCCGGCGAAGGCGGTTGAACCGCTGTTCCCCGATCGAATCACGTTGCTGGATATTGCACGGGCGATGCGACCCGGCGACCCGCGCGGCGCGTGCGAGCGAACCGCACGCAATGCGATGGATCGGTTGGCCGTCCCGTATCTGAAACTGGCCGGTATGCGCTGGTACGACCGGGCCGTGGTGCGGGAGGCGCTGCTGCGCAGCGAGGTGAACCGCCAGCCGCGTGGCCGTGGCCGCCCGTCAAATCGAAAGGCCGCATAGCAAAACCCCCACACGCGGCGACGTGCGGGGGATGCTCGGTAAGGCGGATCATCAGCGGACGTGGATGATCTATCACCCCCGAGCTAAACCTGCAAGCGCCGCGTTCTGCGAAGGACGCGAGAATGCACAATCTGCCCACCGACCTCGATAAGCTGCGGGACCAGCTTTTGCGCGCCGTTGCGCGGGGGCTCCTTTCCTGGGCCATTTACTGGGTGGTTCTGCGCCATATGCGGCGGGGTGCGGCGCGATGAACCGCCGCCAGCGCCGCGCGGCGGAAGCGGCACGGCGCCGCATACCAGACGATTCGCTGATCGTCGCACTCAACCGGGCCGACCTGCTGCGCATCGTCGCCGCAATGGTTGAGGCGGATGAAACGGTTTCCGGTGCAACGATCATCACGGCCGATGGGGAAGTTTCTTATGTGGACGCCACCATGCTGCGGCGGGGCGGCCAAGCGTGAACGCGCTCGCCATTGCACTCGACCTCGCCACGCGGGATCTTCCCGTGTTTCCGTGTGGACGCAACAAGCGGCCGGCCATCTCTGAGAAGGAGGGCGGACGCGGGCTGCATGACGCCACGAGCGACCCGGCCACTATCCGGCGCATGTTCAACCGCCGCAACGCGGTCCTGGTCGGTGTACCGACCGGCGAAGCGTCCGGCTTCGATGCGCTGGACCTGGATTACCGGCACGGAGCAGAGGTGTGGGAACAGGCGAACCTCGCGCGCATACCAGAGACGCGCATGCACGAGACGCCAAGCGGCGGGCGGCACCTGCTATTCCACCACGCTTTCGGCGTGCGCAACAGTGCGTCCAGGATCGCGGCAGGCGTCGATGTCCGTGGCGAAGGCGGCTACATCATTCATCCGCCGTCCACCCACTACAGCGTGATTTCCGATGCGCCGATAGCCCACTGGCCGGACTGGCTATTGCCGCTCGCGTTACCAGCACCGAAGCCAGACGCCACCCCGAGACAGTCCGGGCCACGCACACCGCTGTCAGATGAACGGCTGGAGGCAATCAAGAAGACAGCACTCGACCGGGTCCGGCGCGCGCCGGACGGTGGGAAGCACTTCACGTTGCGGAACTCGGCGCGCCTGCTTGGCGGAATTCAACAGCAAGCCGGCTTCACCCAGGAGACTGCGATCAAGTGGTTACTGGATGAACTGCCGGATGGTGTGAAGGACTTAAACAACGCCGAGAAGACGGCCGCATGGGGGCTGGAACACGGGCGGCACAATCCGATCGAGGTAGAAGAAAGGCGTGAACATCACGCGCCTGATCCGCGCCGGAAGGCGATAGCGCGAGCGGCTTTCAGGATGCTTCGCGCCGGATTGGCCGGGCCTGATCTGCTGGCCGCACTCCACGAGCAGAACGAACAGAGCGGCGAACCTCTTCCCCGTGACGACATTGGCGCGACAGCACTATGGGCCGCACAGCGGTTGGGGGGACAAGCCGATGCGCGATGATGCGGGCGTCGCGCAGGAACTCGACAGACTGCGCGGCGGAGAAGTAACCCAGGTGCCCGAGTGGGTTGACCCGACCGAGGATTCGGTTGCGCGCGCATTCGTTGCCACCAACGCCGGCCGCTTCATCTACGACCATACCGCCGAAAGCTGGTACGTGTGGAAGGACGCAAGGTGGGCGCAGGATGTTCGCTCCAGCGTATTTCACTGCGCTCGCGAGTTCGCCCGCGCCGTCAGAGCGAAACTGACTGATCCGCCCGTCGCGCTTGCCAGGATTGCCTTCACTGCCGCCGTGGAACGCGCCTCGCGCGCTGACCCGAAGATGGCCGTCTCGCACGAGATTTGGGACATCGACCCTTGGTTGCTTGGCGTGCCCGGCGGCGCAATCGATCTTCGTACCGGCTCATTCCTTCCGCCGCAGCCGGATCGCTACATCAGCAGGCAGACCAGTGTGGCGCCCGCGTCACCCGGTATTACTGCGCCGCAATGGCTCGCCTTCCTGGACAGCGCCACCGGGCACGACAAGGAGCTACAGGGATTCTTGCAGCGCCTTGCCGGCTACGTGCTGACCGGCATCGTCACCGAGGAGGTGTTGACGTTCATCTATGGGGGCGGCGGCAATGGCAAGGGCGTGTTCATCAGCACCTTGACCGGAATACTCGCTGAGTACGCGGTTGCAGTGCCGATCGACGTGTTCACCGCCACCACTCGGCTCAATCTCGAATACTACCGGGCGCAGATGGCCGGCGCGAGACTGATCACTGCCAGCGAAACCGAAGCCCACGCGGCATGGGCCGAATCGCAGATCAAAGAGATGACAGGCAACGAAGCCCCACTTTCAGCCCGCCAACCGTACGGACAGCCATTCACCTTCCGGCCGCAGTTCAAGATCGTGCTGGTCGGAAACCACGCGCCGAAGCTGAAGGGCCGAACGCCAGCTATGGAGCGGCGGCTGCGCATCGCGCCATTCAATCACATACCGGAAAAGCCGGACCCTGAGCTGAAAGACCGACTGCGCGGTGAGTGGCCCGCCATCCTGCGGTGGGCACTTGACGGCTGCCTGGCTTGGCAGCAGGACCGCCTCGGCACCGCCGCAGTCATCACCACGGCGACCAGCGCCTACTTCGAGCAACAGGATGCGTTCCGCCGATGGATTGAGGATCGCTGCATCCTTCACGACCCCCTCGAAATCAGGCCGAGCGCGTTGCAGGCCGACTTCACGTTATGGGCGCGGGAGAACGGTGAAGAAACGGTCACGCCAGCCGAGTTCAACGAAATGATCGATCGCATGCCAAAGCTGAAGAGAGGTCGTTCGAACGGTGTCAGATGGGTCCGCGGCATCGGATTGAAGGTGCCGGCCAAGAGCAATAGTGCCGGCAGTGCCGGAGAGTGACGGCACTCTCGGAAACTTTCTCTCACACGCGCATACGCGCGTGTAGAAACTTTCGGGTAGGGTCGGCACTACCCGGCACTGTCGGCACTGTGCCAGCACAACGCCAAATTCCCGCTCAACCGCCGATTCAATGCTTCCCGCCACCCGCGCGCCCGCGCCGCAGCGGTGAATCCGCCGCCGCGCCCGACGTGGAACTGATTGATAGTCAGTCGGCCGCAGCCTCGAAACCCCTTGCACACCTAGGGATTTCGCGCCTATATGTCCTCCCGTGTCCGCGTGGTGTCCGCGCGAGGCGCCCGCCCGTGCTGCGGAATGCCACTGGAATCCAGATGCCGGAAACCACCGCCGCCACTGCCGAGATGCGCCCCGACCACCGGGCTCCTATCGTCGCCATCGCCCCGGACTGCGGTGCCGATCTGCGTTCCACCAGTGAGACGCAGATCGCCTACCGCTGGCAACTGGTGCTCCTGCGATTCGACCAGGCCCGCCGCGACAATCGGCTCGGCTTCGCGTCGGTTGCATTGGACAACGGCATGGTCCTTCAGAGTCTGCGCGTCCTGCTTACCCGGCATGGGCCGCGTGTCGTATTCCCCCGCCGGCGCGTTTTCACCCGGGCCGGCGAACCTGCATGCGACACGGCCGGCGATCCGACGCTGGAGAAGATCATTTTTTTCCCCTCCCAGGACGACTGGCGCGCGTTCTCCGCCGCCGTGGTGGCGCAAATCGAGCGTGCCTACCCAGGCGTCCTAGACTGCCCCTGGACGCCCCCGGCGCCAGTCTGGCAGTCCGATGCCCCCCCGCCGCCCCCCGCCGCCAGCGACGCCCCAGGTGTGCCGCAATGAGCGGGCTTGTCCGACGCCGCCTCGACGTGACGCTTTCCCTCGGGACAGGCCCGCACGGTGATGGCGAGCCGCGCGTCATAAAATTCACCGGACTTCGCGCATCCGCCACCATCGTCAATGCCGGAGGCGCGTCCATGGGCCATCTCAGCCTTCGACTTTGGGGTTTGACGCTGTCTCAGATGAACGACGCATCGACTCTTGGACTGACCAGCCCGCAGGAAGAAGCGCGTCGAAATACCGTGTCAGTGTCGGCCGGGAGTGATGGCGCCGGAATGGGCGAGGTGTTCGAGGGCACCATAAAGGCTGGCTGGGCGGACTTTCAAGCCATGCCGCAGAGCGTGTTCCACGTCGAAGCATTTGCCGGAATGCTGGCGGCGATGAAACCGGTTCCTCCGGCAAGCTATCGCGGGGCGGCGGATGTGGCGACGATCATGGCCGGACTGGCCACCAAGATGGGCTTTGCATTTGAAAATAGCGGCGTGAACGTCAAGCTCGCCGATCCGTACTTCCCCGGAACCGCGTGGGAGCAATTCCAGCGATGCAAGGATGCAGCAAACATTAATGGCATCATAGAAAAGGGCAAGCTCGCGATCTGGCCCAAGGGACAGGCAAGAGGATCGCTGATTCCGTTGATCGCTGGGGGCGGTCGCGACGCCGCTGGCGTTGCTATCCCAAATACCGGGATGATCGGATATCCGACATATACGTCAGGTGGGATCGTTGTCACGACGCTCTACAATCCGTCCATCGGGTATGGCTCGAAGATCGAGGTCAAGAGTTCCCTGAAGCCGGCTTGCGGAATATGGTTCGTTAGCGGCTTGACGCATATGTTGGAATCCGAGACGCCGGGTGGCAATTGGTTCACACGCATTGAGGCAACGCAGCCTGGATTTGCGACGATTCACTGATTTCCGCAACAACCGAACAACGAAAGGACTGCACCCATGAGAATCGCAATGCCATCTCCCCGCGGCACGAATTATGCAAAGTTGTTCATGCCGTACCGCGGCATGGCGATGGATTCGGCTGCCGGCCTGACCGACACCGACACCGATGCAGGAACCGCCGCCGAGAATGACAACCCTGCCGCCGAGCTGAAGTTGTTCCTGGAATCGAAACTGTCGGCCGACGACTATGCAAGAGCCACCGCGCTGATCGACGCGCTCGGCGAGGGCGATGAGCCGCAGCCCGGCGTGGCGCAAGATGCGAAATTGCGGGAATCGTTCCTCCGCCGCTTCCCCGACGCCGCCCGCCTGCGCCGGTCATTCTGATGGCTGCCGCCCCCTCGGCTGCGCGGCTGGCGCTCGCCGCGGCCGTCACCGCGCACCAGGAAGCCAAGCGCGAATTCGCAGCGCTGCACCAGGCCAATCGCGCCGCCGATGAGGCCGTGCACGAAGCATGGAACAGGCGGGAGGCCGCCATCGCGGCGGTAGAGCGAGCCAAGATCGACGCCGTTACACACCTTGCTACCGGCATCATGAGCGGCAACGCCGGGCCGGCGCCAGTGTCGGTTCAGACTGTGCGGACTGCCTTGCAAGCGGCCGAGGATCATCACACCGCCGTCACTGCGGCGCGCGTCAGGATCGCGGCCGATCTGGAAGCCGCGCAAAACAGCCCGGGCTTCCGCGAATTGCTGGTCAACAACGCGCTGCGGGCCGTGCTCGCGGCCGAGGCGACACCGGCGGCGGCCAAACTGGCGAAGGAACTCGCGGCCCTGCAACACCAGCTTGCCGACAAGGCCACCGCGTTGAACGTGCTGCTGCGCGCCGGTGCCGGTGCCGATGATGCGGAGCTGAAGGCGATCGACGGGCGGTTCAACACGCCGCCGTCCGCGTGGGACGTAACGCTGGCACCGGACGCTTCGCCGACCGCGACCAGGTGGCGGGCCGTCGTTGCGGCGCTGCGGACCGATGCGGCGGCGGCGCTGCCGGCATGAGCCTTGCCCCACATTACCGCCCCGCGCAACTCGCAAGGTTGGATCAGCGAACGTGCGAAGCCCGCCTGATTCGTGAAGCGCGTGCGGAATTGACGGCGCATGTCGGCGGCGCACCATCTGCGACGCAACGCGCTTTGATCGAGCAGGCGGCGCAACTGCGGCTTCGACTTGCCTGCATGGACCGGAACTTCGCCAAATCCCAGCAGATGACCGAGCACGATTCCCGAACCTATCTCGCTTGGTCGAATAGTTATTCCAGACTGCTGCGGCAGCTCGGATTGAAGGGGGCGGCGGAGCGTGCGCCGTCACTGGCTGATTTGCTCGCAAACTCGGCCGCCGAGCGTGTCAAGGCGGCGCAGCCCGCCACCAGCCACACAGATGGTCCTGACGTGCCACACGCCGCCAGCGCTGCCCTGATGCCCGGCATTGCCGCATGATGGGCACGGCCGCCGCAGCGCCGCCTCACCCGCTCGATTTCTTCCGCCTGCTGCAATGGCTGGACGGGCGCCCGCTGCTTGACACGATCGAGCAGTACCGCCGCGCGATTTTCGATGAAGTCCTGGCCACATTCGACCCGGACGGCCGGCCGCGCTACACGCTTTCATTGTGCGGCCGGGCGAAGAAGAACTGGAAATCCGCAGACCTCTGCCTCGCCGCTTTGTACAAGTTTCTTGCGTGGCCATCGGCGCAAGGCAACGATGCCTATATCCTCGCCAATGACGAAGGCCAGGCGGCGGACGATCTCGTTATCGTCAAGAAACTGATCTACCACAACCCGGTGCTGGCCGATGCCGTGAAGGTGCGCGAGAAAGAGATCGAGCGGCGCGACGGCAACGGGACGCTGCAAATCCTGCCGGCGCGCGATGCGGTTGGCGCGCATGGCAAGACGTTCATCTTCGCGGGCTTCGATGAAATCCACGGCTATCGCTCGCACGATCTGTTCGAGGCACTGGCGCCGGATCCGACGCGCTACGACGTGCTGATCTGGATCACCAGTTACGCCGGCATCCGCCATGCGCCGGGGGTGCCGCTGTACGATCTCATGCAGGCCGGCAAACGCGGCGACGATCGGCGCATGTTCTTCAGTTGGTTCGGTGGCGATTTTACCACTGACCCGGCCGCGGCCGAGATGCCCCCGGAACAGCGTGCGAATCCTTCAATGGCGAGCTGGGGGAATCCCGGCTATCTCGATCAGCAACGAAAGCGGCTGCCGACACACAAATTCCGCAGGCTGCACCTTAATCTTCCCGGTGCGCCCGATGGCGCGGCGCTGAGCGGCGAGTATGTCGTGGCCGCCATCATCACGGGACGCAAACGGCTACCGCGCGTGCCGGGTGTGCGCTATTTCGGGTTTGTCGATATGTCCGGCGGATCGAGCGATGATGCAGTGCTCGGCATTGCGCACCACGACGCGGCCCGCAATGTGCGCGTCCTCGATATGCTGATATCGCAGACCGGCGCGGCCCCGTTCAACCCGCGTCATGCGGTGCGGAAATTCGCGGCGCTCTTGAAGGAATACGGCTTGGCCTATGTGACCGGCGACGCCTATGCCGGCGAGACCTTCAGGGCGGATTTTCAGGAGCACGGAATCACCTATATGCCGGCCGGTGTTCCGAAATCGGAGCTATACGAAGCCATTGAGCCGCTCTTGAATGCGGGCGAAGTCGATTTGTTGGACGTTGCAGAACTGCAAGAGCAGTTGCTGACGCTGGTCTGGCGCGGAACGAAGATCGACCACCTGCCAGGCGATCACGATGATTTTGCGAATGCTGCGGCCGGCGCGCTGGTGCTGGTCAAGAGTGGCCGGCAGCCGATCCGCATCAGCGACGAAGCGATGGCGCGTTTATAAATTTCATGGGACCACACACATGCGCAGACTGATCCTCTCGCTGATCACGTTCGTTGCAATGCAGACCGCCGCGCTGGCGCAGAGCAATCCTGGATTCATCCAGGGCCGAGTTCCGACCGTCGGACAGTGGAACAGCTACTTTTCGGGAAAGACCGATGCGCTCGGCGGCACGCTGACCAACGGCATAATTCTCAACGGCACGATCGACGGCGCGGCGATCGGTGCTACGACGCCGGCGCTAGGGGGGTTTACCAAACTGACGCTGACGCCGCCCACTGTCACTGGTCTGGCGGCATCGGCCAACGGCTACACCATCGAACAGGACATGACGTACAACCTGTCATCTAGCGCCAGCGGCATCTACTTCGGCAACGAATTCAACACCGTCGTCAACGGTGATCCACGGTCTGGCGCGCAGGTGTGGAACAACCTCGATCGGATGTTCGCCAAGACGGCCGCAACATCGACCGCCAATCTGGTCAATCGTGATATTCAGTCCGTCCGGCCGTTTGGCTTTGGAACACCCAAGCAGACCTTGTGGGGCCTGATCGTCGATGTGGTCGATGAGACGGGGCTGGACAGCTTGCACGGCGGCGGCCTCCTCGGGCTTGAGCTGGACTTACAGGCGAACGACCTGGACAATTCGCCGGACGTGACTCGCCAGGGGATCGTGGTCTCTTTGTTTCATGGGAATGGAACCGGGAGTGGCGGCGTC